>JAMPXO010000107.1 GCA_023701125.1 Vicinamibacteria bacterium
CGACCAGAAGGAGGAGTACACCCGCGGCTTCCGCGAGACGGCCGGTGTCGTCTCGAAGCAGGGCGTGTACCTCGCGGGCAGCGGCTTCTGGTACCCGTACTTCGGCCCCGAGCTGCTGGAGTTCACGCTGGAGGTGAAGCAGCCGGCGGGGTGGCATTCCATCAGCCAGGGCAACGGAGCTTCGCGCGACGCGCAGGGCCTCGCTCGCTGGGACTCGCACGGGGCGATGGACGAGATCTACGTCGTCGGCGGGCCGCTGGTCGTCTACCGGGAGCAGGCCGGCAACGTGGAGGCGCTCGCCTACCTGCGCGAGAAGGACGACGCGCTGGCGGCGAAGTACCTGTCCGCCACGGCCCAGTACCTCGAGATGTACCGCGGTCTGATCGGCGCCTACCCCTACGGCAAGTTCGCGCTGGTCGAGAACTTCTGGGAGACGGGCTACGGCATGCCCAGCTTCACGCTGCTCGGCCCGCAGATCATCCGCTTCCCGTTCATCCTGACATCCTCCTACCCGCACGAGATCCTGCACAACTGGTGGGGCAACTCGGTCTTCGTCGACTACGAGACCGGCAACTGGTGCGAGGGGCTGACGGCGTACCTCGCCGACCACCTGATCCAGGAGCAGCGCGGCCGCGGCGCGGAGTACCGCCAGGACACGCTCAAGAAGTACCGCGACTACGTGAAGGACGGCCGCGACATCCCGCTCGTGGAGTTCCGCTCCCGCCACAGCGCGGCGACCGAAGCGATCGGTTACGGCCGCACGGCGATGGGCTTCCACATGCTGCGCACGAAGCTCGGCGACGACGCCTTCCGCAAGGCGCTGCAGCGGCTGTACCGCGAGCAGCGCGGCAAGAAGGCCAGCTTCGGCGACGTGCAGAAGGTGTTCGAGGCGGTCTCCGGCCAGTCCCTGCAGCGCTTCTTCGACGACTGGGTGAAGCGACCCGGCGCCGCGACGCTGGCGGTGCGCGACACGGCGGTGGCCCGCGAGGGCGACGGCTGGCGGCTCGAGGGCACGCTGGCGCAGACCCAGCCCGGCGCGCCGTTCGCGCTCGACGTGCCGATGGTCGTGCAGACGGCGAAGGGGGTGAAGGCGGAGCGGGTCGCGCTCGACGGCGCCAGCCAGCGCTTCTCGATCGCGCTCGACGCGGAGCCGCTCGTGCTCCACGTCGACCCGGGGTTCGACCTGTTCCGCAAGCTCGACCCGCGCGAGACGCCGTCCTCGATCGGCCAGATCTTCGGCGAGCCGAAGATCCTCGCGCTGCTGCCGTCCGCGGCCCCGGCCGAGCAGCAGGCCGCGTACCGCGAGCTGATGAAGGGCTGGCAGAGCGACGCCCATGCGATCGAGGTGAAGCTGGACTCGGAAGTCGCGGAGGTGCCGCAGGATCGCGCGGTGTGGCTGCTCGGGCGCGAGAACCGCTTCGCCGCGAAGCTGTTCGCGGCTCACGTCGCCGGCGCTCAAGTGAAGTACGAGGGCGCCGAGGCGATCGAGCTCGCCGGACACACCGCGGTGCTCACCGCGCGGCACCCCGGCAACGTCGAGAAGGCGATCGGCTGGATCGCCGCCGACCCTCTCGCGGCGTTCCCGGGCCTCGGCCGCAAGCTGCCGCACTACGGCAAGTACTCGTACCTCGGCTTCGAGGGCACCGAGCCCACCAACACGATCAAGGGCCAGTGGGCGGGCGCCGATTCGCCGCTGCGGGTCGACCTGCGGCCGGCCGCCGCGCGCGCGGCGGTCGTACCGGCCCTGCCGCCAGCGACGCGCAAGGCGCTGGCCGAGCTGCCGCCCGTGTTCTCGCAGAAGGCGCTGATGGAGCACGTGGCGTTCCTCGCCGCGCCGGAGCGCGAGGGCCGCGGACTCGGCAGCGAAGGCCTCGCGGCCAGTGCGCGCTACGTCGCCGACCTGTTCCAGAAGATGGGCCTGAAGCCCGGCGGCGACGCGGGCACGTTCTTCCAGAAGTTCAGCGTCGAGAAGGGCCCGCAGGGCACGCCGGTCGGGGCGATGAACGTGATCGGCGTGCTGCCGGGGACGAAGCCGGAGCTCGCCGGCCAGTCCGCGGTGATCTCCGCCCACTACGACCACCTCGGCCGCGGCTGGCCGGACGTGCGCAAGGAGCAGGCGGGCCAGCTCCACCTCGGCGCGGACGACAACGCCAGCGGCGTGGCCGTGATGCTCGAGCTGGCGCGCGCGTTCGCCGCGGGCGAGAAGCCCGCGCGCACGCTGGTGTTCGTCGCCTTCAGCGCGGAGGAGGCCGGGTTGCTGGGCTCGCGGCACTATGTCGAGCACCCGCCTTTCCCGCTCGACAAGACGATCGGCGTGATCAACCTCGACACGGTCGGCCGGCTCGGCAGCCAGAAGCTCTCTCTGCTCGGCACTGGCACCGCCAGCGAGTGGCAGCACATCTTCCGCGGGGCGAGCTTCGTGACCGGCGTCGAGAGCCAGAACGTGGCGGGCCAGCACGAGGCCTCCGACCAGGCCAGCTTCATCCGCAAGGGCGTGCCGGGCGTGCAGGTGTTCACGGGTCCGCACAGCGAGTACCACCACCCCGGGGACCGCGCCGACAAGATCGACGGCGCCGGGCTGGTCAAGGTCGCGACGTTCGTCAAGGAGGGCGTCGGCTACCTGGGCGAGCGCCCGACGCCGCTGACGAACACGATCGCGGGCAGCGCACCGGCCGCGCCCGGCGCGACGCCGGCAGCAGCCCCCGCGGCCGGTGGCCCACCCGGGCGGCGGATCAGCTTCGGCACGGTGCCCGACTTCGCGTTCCCGGGCCCGGGCATGAAGGTCGCGTCGGTGGTGCCGGGCTCGCCGGCGGAGAAGGCCGGCGTGCAGGGCGGCGACGTGATCGTGCGCATCGACGCCCAGCCGATCGCCAGCCTGCAGGCCTACTCGGACGTCCTCAAGCTGCTGAAGCCGGGGCAGACGATCGAGGTCGTGGTGTCCCGCGGCGGCCAGGAGCACAAGCTCACCGCGACGGTCGTCGAGCGCTGAGCCTGATGCCGGCCCGCGCGGCTGCCGCGCGGGCCGGTTACTTCAGCGGCAGTGCGCTGATGCGGTGGTTGTCGAGGTCGGCCACCCACAGCCAGCCCGCGTGGACCAGCACCGCCGCGGGCCGATTCAACTGGTCGGGGCGACCGCCGGCTTCGCCGGTGCCGGCGATCGCCGTCACGTGGCCGCGGGCGTCCACCGCCAGCACCCGGTGCGACTTCATGTCGGCCACGTAGAGCGTGCCGTCGGGGCCAGCGGCGACGCCGTGCGGCGTCGACAGCGGCGCGTCGAGGGTGAGCGTGGTGAGCGTCCCGTCGCGGGCCAGCGTGCGGATCTGGTGGCTGCCCGCGTCCGCGATCAGGATCGACCCGAGAGCGCCGGGGGCGATGTCCATCGGGTAGACGAAGGTGCCCTTCTCGGCGCCCGCGATCGTCTCCACCAGCCCGGCCTTCACGCGGCGCAGGCGACCGTTGCCGATGTCGGTCGTCACCACGTCGCCGTCGGCGGTCCACAGCGTGGCGTGCGGCGAGTTGAACAGCGCCAGCGCCGCTGGCCCCTCCTGGAACCCCTTCTTCCCGGGCTGGCCCGCGAGCGTCGACACGACGTAGCCGCCGGCCGCCTTCGCGTCCTTCGTCAGCAGCCGGATGTCGTGGCCCTCGGCCTCCGCGACCGCGATCCGGCCGTCGGCCGCGACCGCCACACCGTGGGGCGACGCGAAGCGGGCCTCGGCCGCCGACCCGTCCTGGTGGCCCTTGCGGTCCGGCGCGCCGGCCAGGGTGCGCACGGCGCCGGCCTTCGTCACCACCCGCAGCGCGTGGTTGTAGATGTCCGAGACGAGCACCGCGTCAGGCCCGAACGGCGCCAGACGGATCGGCTTGTTGAACTGCGCGGCGGCGCCCGGGCCATCGGCGAACCCGGCCACGCCGCTGCCGGCGACGACGCGCAGCGTGCGCACCGGTTCCGCGGCCGACGCCGTCAGCGCCAGCGCGCCCATCGCCAGGATCACGAGTCTCTGCTCCACCAGCGCCTCCTTCGGCCGCGCCGATGATGCGCTCGCGGCGTGGCACCCGCAGCAGGCGACGACAGGCGATACTCGCGGATTCACGAGGGAGGTCCGGGCGTGAGGCACGTGACGAAGACGCTGGGAACGCTCGCGCTGTGGCTCGGCGCGTGGACGCTGGCCGCGGACGAGGTGAAGAAGGTCGACCCGCAACCCTCGCCGATCCCCGCCCCGGCCAGCTTCGTCAGCCGCCACAGCGGTCGCTTCGGTGGCGAGACCGTGGCCTACACGGCGACCGCGGACGAGCTGTACCTGAAGGACGACGCCGGCGAGCCGAAGGCGGCCATCTTCTCGTTCGCGTACGTGAAGGACGGCGTGACCGACCCGGCTGCGCGACCGGTGACGTTCGTCTGGAACGGCGGCCCCGGCTCGTCGTCGATCTGGCTGCACTTCGGCGGCCTCGGCCCGAAGCGGGCGCGAGTGCCTTCCGACGCGAAAGACGACGGCCCGCCGCCGTACACGCTCGCCGACAACCCGGAGTCGCCGCTCGACCAGACCGACCTCGTCTTCGTCGATCCCGTCGGCACCGGCTGGAGCCGGCCGCTCGGCAAGCACGAGGGCAAGGAGTTCTGGGGCCTCGCCGAAGACGCCGAGGCGATGGCCGAGTTCGTGCGCGACTGGCTGACGAAGCACAAGCGGTGGGCGTCGCCGAAGTACCTGCTCGGCGAGAGCTTCGGCACCACCCGTGCCGCCGCGGTCGCCAGCCGGCTGGAGGGCGGGCGTCACGGGGTCAGCCTCAACGGCGTGATCCTGGTCTCGCAGGCGCTCGACTACGGCGGCAGCACGTCGGTCCCGGGCAACGTGCAATCGTTCGTCACCTACCTGCCGACGATGGCCGCAACCGCGCACTTCCACGGCCGTGCGCGCAACGCGCCGAAGGAGCTGTCGACCTTCCTCGACGCGGTGCGCCAGTTCGCAGTGGACGAGTACGCGCCGGCGCTGATCAAGGGAACCGCGCTGCCGCCCGACGAGCGGACGGCGCTGGCCCGCCGCCTGGCCGACATGCTGGGCCTCAGCGAGGAGTACGTGCTGCGCGCCGACCTGCAGGTCACCGCCGACCGCTTCCGCAAGGAGCTGCTGCGCGACCGCGGGCTCTCGGTCGGCCGTCTCGACGGCCGCTACACGGGCGACGACGGCGACGACGTGGCGGAGCAGCCGAGCGGCGACCCGTCGAGCTGGGGCATCGACGGCGCCTTCGTCGCCAGCTTCCACGACCACGCCCAGCGCGGGCTCGGAATCGCACTGGACCGGCCATACAAGGTCAGCGGCGGGCGCGAGTTGTCGGGCGCCTGGAAGTGGCGCACGGCGCCCGAGGGTACGCACTGGGAGCCGTCGTGGGTCGACACCACGCGCGACCTGGCCCAGGCGATGCGCCGCAATCCCGGCCTGCGCGTGCTGGTCGCCTCCGGCTACTACGACTTCGCCACACCCTTCTTCGACGCCGAGCTGACCTTCGCCCGCCCCGTCTTCCCGACGGGCGGCTCGCGCCAGGCGAAGCCTGGCGCTCGGGCCCTCGGGGGCTCCGGCGCGAACGGACGCTCCTCCGCCCCCGAACCCCCATCCGGGCGGGTCGAGTTCTCCTATTACGAGGCGGGGCACATGATGTACGTGCACCAGCCTTCCCACGAGGCGCTGGCCGGCGACCTGCGCCGCTTCCTGCGAGGGCGCTGACCGGGCCCGCCCACCGTTACCCAAGTCGGCCGGGGATCGGGTAAAGTCGAGGTTTGCCGCCCGGCTGTCCCGGGGCCGGCCAGAACCGAAGAGAAGACGAAGTGACGATCCTGTATTACTTGCTCCTGGTCCTCCACATCGTGGCGTGCTTCTTCCTGATCGGCGTCGTCCTGCTGCAGCAGGGCAAGAACCAGGATCTCGCCAGCGCCTTCGGCGGCGGCGGCACCCAGACGGCGTTCGGCCCCCGCGGTTCCGCGAACGTGCTCTCGCGCGCGACCACGATCCTGGCCGGCCTGTTCATGGTGACGAGCCTGTCGCTGACCGTGCTGCGCCCGCGCGAGTCCTCGGTGCTCGACCAGCTGCCGGCCAGCACCGCGCCCGCCAGCTCGTCGGCGCCGGCCGCCAGCCAGCCTGCGGCTCCGGCGTCGTCGACCGCGCCTGCCGAGGCCGCCCCGGCCGCTTCGAGCGCGCCCGCGACCAGCGCGCCCGCGCCGGCTGCATCGCCCACCACGAACTGATCCGGCCGCCGCTCTCGGAGCGGCTCTCGGCGAATCGAAGCCGCCAGCGCCTCCTGGGCGCCTGGCGGCTTTCTTGTTGCGACCCGGCCCGGGGGGTAGCCTCCCCTCGTGAGCTCCCGCCCGCCGTCCCCTCTCCCCCTCGCCGTCGCGCTCGTTCTGGGTTGGAATGCCGCCGTGGCAGAAGAGGTCCCGCGCAAGAAGCGGATCGAGCTGACGCTCGAGGACGCGCAGCCGCCGGCGCCGGCGAAGCCGACGCAGCCGCCGCCGACGCGGCCGATGGACGCGGGCGCCGCGGCGCGGTTGTTCGAGAAGTTGCCGCCGCTGCCGCAGCCGAGCCCGGTCGCGGCCCGGCTGCCGCGGGCGGTGACCGCGCCGCCGAAGCCCGGCGAGCGGCGCACGTCGCTGCTGCCGCCGGCGACGGCGCCTGCGCCGGAGCCCACCGCGACCGCGCTGAAGATCGAGCTGGCCGCGCCGCAGGGGGAGGTCGACCGTTCCGCCAACCTGAGCGTCACGTTCTCGCAGCCGATGGTGTCGGTCGGCTCCATCGAGGACGTCGCCGCGGAACGCGTGCCGGTGAAGCTCACGCCGCAGCCGCCGGGGAAGTGGCGCTGGATCGGCACTCGCACCTTGCTGTTCGAGCCGGAGAACGGCTTCCCGCAGGCCACGTCGTACCAGGCCGAGATCGCGGCCGGCACCGCCGCCACCCGCGGGGCAAAACTGGCCCGCGCCTACCGCTTCTCGTTCGCGACGCCGCCGCCGAAGCTGCGCGCGTCGCATCCCGCCGGTAACGCCCTCCCGCTGCAGCCGCTGCTGTTCGCCCGCTTCGACCAGCGCATGGACGCCGCCGCCGTCCGCGCCGCCACCACGCTGGTCTCGACCGCGGGCACGCCGCTGCCGGTGCTGCGCGCGGCCACCGCCGAGGAGATCGCGGCCGACCGGACGGTCGCGGCGCTCGTCAAGCAGGCCGCACCCGAGACCTTCGTCGTGCTGCGGCCCGAGGCCCCGCTGCCCGCCGACGCGAAGATCACCGTGCGCTTCGCGGCGAGCCTGCGCTCGGCCGAGGGCCCGCGACCGACGACGGCCGCCCAGGAATTCTCGTTCCACACCCACGGCCCGCTGAAGCTCGTGCGCACCCAGTGCGGCTGGGGCCGCGAGAAGAGCTGCCCGCCGGGCACGCCGTGGCGGATCGAGTTCTCCAACCCGCTCGACGACGACGCGTTCTCGGCCGACCAGGTGCGGATCGAGCCCACGCTGGCGGGGGCCCGGATCGAGACCTCCGGCAATGCGATCCAGATCTTCTCCAGCGCGGCGCGACGCGGCGCCTATACGATCACGATCGCGGCCGGCCTGCGCGACGTGCACGGCCAGACGCTGGGGGCCGACGCCAGCGCACAGATCACCGTGACGGCCGCGCCGCCGTGGATCGCCCTCAGCGGCGGCGACCTCGCGGTGATCGAACCGACGGCCGCGCCGCGGCTGCGGGTGTACTCGACCAACGTCGCGGAGGCCCGCCTGGAGGTCCGCCGCGTCTCCCCCGCCGACTGGCCCGCGTGGCAGGCGCGACGCTACGAGCGTGAGGCGGCCGATGCCCTGCTGCCCGGCCGCGTCGTGCTGACTCGCCCGCTGCAGCTCGCGGGGGCTCCCGACACGCCGGTGGAAACCGCCGTCGACCTGGCCCCGGCGCTGCGGGGGGGCGTCGGCCAGTTGCTGGTCAGCGTCGCGTGGACGCGCGCCACCGACCGCGTGCCCGCCGAGGCGCAACGGTGGTCGCGGCGGACGCGGCAGTGGCTGCAGGTCACTCGCCTCGGAATCGAGGCGTTCGCCGGGCCGGACGCGGTGCTGGCGTGGGTGACGACGCTCGCCGACGGCCGTCCCGTGGCCGGCGCCAGCGCCACCCTGACCCACGTCGAGCGCGGAGACGACGCAGCTCCCGCGACGGCGACGCGCGACCCCGAGGTGACGACCGACCCCAACGGCCTCGCCACGATCGGCCTCGACGCCGGTTCGCGCGCGCTGCTCGTCGTCCGCCACGGCGACGACGAGGCGCTGCTGCCCGCGAACCGCTGGGGCGGCGGCTGGGCGCGGCGCACGCCGTCGCACCCGCTGCGCGTGTACGCGTTCGACGACCGCGGCCTGTATCAGCCGGGCGAGACCGCGAAGATCAAGGGCTACGTGCGCCGCCTGGGCCCCGGCCCGCACGGCGACGTCGAGGCCGCCGACCGGAGCGGGCTCCAGTGGCTGCTGCACGACGCGCGCGGCCGCGAGTTGGCCAAGGGCACGGTCGAGCTGAGCGCGGCCGGCGCCTTCGACCTCACGCTGGCGCTGCCCGAGGACGCAGCCACGGGCGGGGCGCGACTCTCTTTCCGGGCGCTCGATATCGAGGTCGGCAGCCACGAGCTGAAGGTGCAGGAGTTCCGGCGCCCCGAGTTCGAGGTGGCGATCGACCGCGACGCGCCCGAGGCCGTCGTCGGCGAACCGATCACCCTCACCGCGCGTGCGGCCTACTTCGCGGGCGGCGGCCTCGGCGCCGCGCCGGCTCGCTGGGAGATCCGGCGCGAGAGGGCGACCTTCGACCCGCCCGGGCTCGACGACTTCGCGTTCGGCGAAGCGCCGTCGTGGTTCCTCCACGACCGGAACGAAGGCGGCGACGCGTGGGCGTTCCAGGGCGTGACCGACGTCGAGGGCCACCACCTGCTGCGGCTGACGCCGACCCGGCTCGACCCCGAGCAGCCCGTCCGGCTGCAGGCGTCGGTGTCCGTCGAGGACGTCAACCGCCAGGCCTGGAGCGCGTCGTGGGGCTTCGTCGTCCATCCCGCGCGGGTCGCGCCCGGCCTGCGCCTGGCGCGCGCATTCGTGCGCGCGGGCGAAGTGCTCGAGGTCGAAGCGCTGGTCGCGGACCTCGCGGGCGTCACCGTCAGCGGCCGCCCGATCGAGGTGGTCGCCGAGCGCACCGAGTGGCGGCGCGAGAGGGGCGAGTACCGGCGCGTCGCGGCCGAGTCGCGCGCGTGCACGCTGACCTCCGCCGCCGAGCCGCTGCGCTGCCGATTCGAGGGCGTCGCTGCGGGCGCGTGGCGGATCGCCGCGCACACGACGGACGAGCGCGGGCGCGGCAGCTTGACCCGGGTCGAGACCTGGGTCGCGGGCGGCGGACGCGAAGCCGGGCCGCTCGACAGCCAGGAGGCGAAGCTGGTCGCCGACAAGAAGGCGTACGCGCCGGGCGACACCGCTGAGTTGCTGGTGATCGCGCCGTTCTGGCCGGCGCACGGGCTGCTGACGCTGCAGCGCGAGGGGCTCGCCGAGACGGTGCCCTTCGCCCTCGACGGGCCGACGGCGGTCGTGCGCGTGCCGCTCGTCGCCGCCTACATGCCTGGGATCGAAGCCGCGGTGACGATCGTCGGTCGCGGGAAGGACGCGGAGGGCCGCGAGGGCCCATTGCGCGCGACCGGGCAGGTGACCCTGGACGTGCCGACTCACCCGCGTCGGCTCGCGGTCACGGCCCGACCCGCGCTCGCGGAGGCGAACCCGGGCGCGCAGACGTCGATCGCGCTGGAGCTGAAGGACGCGCTGGGCCGGCCGGTCGCGGGCGAGATCGCGGTCGCGGTCGTCGACGACGCGGTGTTCACGCTCGGCGGCGGTGCCGTGCCCGACCCGCTCTCCGCGTTCCACGCGTTCCGCTGGGGCGGGATCGAGGCCACCGACTCGCGCTCGCTGGTGATCGTCGGCTTCGAGCCCTCGGTCGAAGGCGGGGTGGAGGGTGGGGTCGTGGGCGGCGTGGCCGGCGGTCTCGCCGAAATGTCGATGGCGATGGCGCCGCAGGCGATGGCGGCGCCCGCTCCGATGGCGCGCAAGGCGATGGCGCCGGAGGAAGGCCTCGACCTTGGCCTCGAAGATCCGGCGGCGCCGATGGCGCTGCGCAGCGACTTCTCGCCACTGGCCCACTTCGCCGCGGCGGTGCAGACCGACGCGACGGGTGCGGCGACGGTGGCGTTCAAGCTGCCCGACTCGGTCACCCGCTGGCGGGTGATCGCGGTCGCCGCGGCCGGCGTCAACCAGTTCGGCGCGGGCGAAGCGAGCCTCGTCGCCCGGCTGCCGATCACGGTGCGCCCCTCGCCGCCGCGTTTCCTGAACCTCGGCGACCGCTTCGAGCTGCCGGTCGTGGTCCAGAACCAGACCGACGCGGCGGCGGAATCGCGAGTCGCCGTGCGCGCCGCCAACCTCGACCTCGGCGCGGCCGCGGCCGGGAAGATGGTCAGCGTGCCGGCGCACGACCGGGTCGAGGTCCGCTTCCCCGTCCGCGTGATGGCTCCCGGCGAGGCGGCGTTCCAGGCGGCCGCGGCGGCCAGCGCAGGCGCCGACGCCGCCCAGCTCACGCTGCCCGTGCTGACGCCCGCGAGCGCCGAGGCCTTCGCCACCTACGGCGTCGTCGATGCCGGCCCGGTCGCGGAGAGCGTCCAGCCGCCGTCCAACGCCCTGCCGGGCTTCGGCGGCCTCGAGGTCTCGCTCTCGCCCACGGCGCTCTCTTCGCTGGCCGACGCCGTGCTCTACCTCGACACGTATCCGTTCGAGTGCGCCGAGCAGGTGGCGTCCCGCCTGCTCGGCCTGGTCGCGATGCGCGACGTGCTGCCGGCGCTCGGCGCTCGCGACCTGCCGTCTCGCGAGAAAACCGACCGCGCTCTGGGCCAGGCGATCACGCGCCTCGTCTCGATGCAGAACGACGACGGCGGCTTCGGCTTCTGGGTCCGCGGCCGCGAGTCGTGGCCGTGGCTGTCGGCCCACGTGACCCACGCCCTGGTCCGCGCCCGCGCCGCCGGCCTGGACGTACCTCCCGCCGCGCTGGAGCGTGCCAAGCGCAACCTGCGCACGATCGACGGTCGACGACCGCCGACGGGCTACGACGCCGCGTCGTGGCGCGCGGTTCGCGCCTACGCGCTGTCCGTGCGCAGCCTGCTCGGCGAGCGCGACCCGCGCGTCGTTCGCGCGCTGGCGACGGAAGCTGCGGCGCAAGGCCCCGCCGAGGCGCTCGGGCTGCTGTTGCCACTGCTGGCCGACGACACGGGCGGCGGCGCGGAGCGCACGGCCGTGCTGCAGGCGTTGGCCAACCGCGCGACGCAGACGGCCTCGACGGCGACCATCGCCGAGAGCTACGCGGAGGCCGGACCGCTCGTGCTGCACTCCACCCGCCGCACCGACGCAATCGCGCTCGACGGCCTGCTGGCCGCCGAGCCGAAGCACCCGCTGGTCGAGAAGCTGGTGGCCGGCCTGCAGGCCGCGCGCGTCTCCGGCCGCTGGGCGACGACGCAGGAGAACGCGTTCGTGCTGCTCGCCCTCGCCCGCTACTTCCGCGCGTTCGAGAAGGACGCGCCGAACTTCACCGCCGCGGCCTGGCTGGGCGCGGCCTCGATCGGTGAGGCCAGCTTCCGCGGCCGCGAGGCCGCCGCGCAGCAGTGGACGGTGCCGATGGACGCGCTGCAGGCCGCGGGCGGCGGCGACCTCGTGCTCGCCAAGCAGGGCGCGGGCCGCCTGCACTACCGGATCGGCTTGAGCTACGTGCCGGCCTCGCTGACGCTGCCGGCGTACGACGCAGGCTTCACCGTGGTCCGCCGCTACGAGGCCGTCGACGAGCCGGCGGACGTGCAGCGCGACGCGGACGGCACGTGGCGGGTGCGGGCCGGCGCGCGGGTGCGGGTCCGACTCGACCTGGTCGCCCCCGCGCGGCGCCACCACGTCGCGCTGGTCGACCCGCTGCCGGCAGGCTTCGAGCCGCTCAACCCGGAGTTGCCGGCGACGGGCGCGCCTGGCACGCCGGAGCCGCAGCCGTTCGTGGGTTCGTTCTGGCGCTGGTTCTTCCCGCGCTGGTACGAGCACCAGAACCTGCGCGACGACCGCGTCGAGGTGTTCGCGACCGCGCTGCGCGGCGGCGTCCACCCGTACTCCTACGTCGCTCGGGCGACCACGCCCGGCACGTTCCTGGCGCCCAACCCGCGCGCCGAGGAGATGTACGCCCCCGAGACCTTCGCCCGCGGCGCCGCCGACCGGGTGGTGATCGAGTGAAATGCGCGCTGTGCGGGATCGCCAGCGGCGCGATCCCGGCGCCGGGCCCCGCGCCGCTCGCGCGCGGCCCGTTCCTCGTCCACGCGAAGCTGGAGCCGGGGGCCCACGCCGGCTGGCTGCTGGTCGTGCCGCGCCGGCACGTCGAGCAGGTCGCGGAGCTGACCGACGAGGAGGCGCGTGGCCTGGGCCCGCTGCTGCGCGAGACGGCCGCGGCGCTGCGCGCCGAGACGGGCGCAGCGAAAACCTACGTCGCCTGCTTCGCCGAGGTCGTGCCCCATCTCCACTTCCACGTCATCGCCCGCGCCGGCGACGCGCCCGAAGACGCGCGCGGTCCGCGCGCGTTCCTGGCGGCGGCGCCGGAGCCGGCCGACGAGGCCGCCCGCGCGGCGCTCGCGGCGCGGGTGCTGGCCCGGCTCCAGCCGGCCGACTCCCGCTTTCGCCCCCTGTTGCTGTCGGGCCTGCTGTGGCCCGGCGCGGGCCAGGTGGTCGCGGGCCGGCGCCGGTTCGGCGGCGCGCTGGCGATCGCGGCCGCCGTCGTGTGCGTGCTGCTGATCCGCGCGCTGGTCGCGGAAACGTTGCTGCGGATGCCGACCGACCCGGTGTTCTTCGACGACTTCGGCAGCATCGTCGCGTTGTCGCAGCGCCTCGCGGCCGAGATCCGCCCGGCGCTGGCACCGTACCTGTGGACGCTGCTCGGGCTGTGGCTCGCGGGCTGCGTCGAGGCCGCGGTCCGCATCGTCCGCGAGCCCCGCTAGACTCCGCAGCCTGGAGGTCGCCCCCGATGCCCGTGCCCGAACGCCAGGTCCTCGTCTGCATCAACGCCCGCCCCGCCGGCCACCCCAAGGGCTCGTGCGCGGACAAGGGCTCGAAGGAGCTCTACGACAAGCTGAAGGCGATGCTGCGCGAGCGCGGCCTGCACGAGAGGGTGATGGTGCAGAGCACGAGTTGCCTCAAGCACTGCAGCCACGGCATCGCGGTCGCAGTGCAGCCGGACAACACCTGGTACGCGAAGGTGAAGCCGGAGGACCTGGACGAACTGTGTCGCCGGCACCTGGAGCAGGGCGAGGCCCTCGACCGGCTCCAGATGCCGGACATCCCGTGGGAGTGAGCTAGGGCGTCGTGGCGGGGGCCGCCTCGCGGGCGACGATCGTGAAGGGCTCGACGACCTGCAGGGTCTTGCCGGAGACGTCGTCGACGAGGTCGAGCACGAACAGGTAGTCGCCGGGGTCGGCGTTCTCGAGCGGCGTGCCGACCAGCCGCGACAGCCGCCCGAGCGACGTGGACATGATCGCGGACGCCTCGTACTTCGCCACCCGCGTGCCGTCCGCGCGCCGGATCTCGTAGCCCGCGCGCACCTTCGGCATGTTCGTCTGCGGGTCCTTGGCGGCGCCGTAGACGTCGTACTGCGCGAAGATCATCCCGGGCGCCAGCTCGCGACGGGCCAGCACCATCGGCCGCGGCGTCGCCTGCCGGCCCTCCGGCTGCGGCTGCAGGGTGTCCGACAGCACGATCGTCGACGTGCGCAGGCCGTCGAGGTTGGGCACCTCGAACTCGTGGATCAGGCTGCCGATCTCGCGGCTGTTCTGGTCGCGGACCACGATCTTGGCCTGGTAGCCGCCGGGCGCCAGCTCGAACTCGCGGACGATCGGGAACCACGACTTGTCGATCCGCGCCTTGGTCTCCGGCAGCATCTTGAAGTCGATCTTCTGGTCGTAGCGGAAGTACTCGCCGGTCTCGCGGTGGGCCACGATCAGCAGGAACTCCAGCGCGTTCGTGAGCCGGCCCGCATCATCCTTGAAGGCGAAGCCGCGGATGTCGACGTCGGTCGTGACCACCGTGGTCGCCTTGCCCAGCAGCGTCTCGTCGAAGACGTA
This sequence comes from Vicinamibacteria bacterium, assembly GCA_023701125.1. Classification (GTDB taxonomy): domain Bacteria; phylum Acidobacteriota; class Vicinamibacteria; order Fen-336; family Fen-336; genus WYBL01. The sequence continues at coordinate 14,161 of JAMPXO010000107.1, forward strand.
GTGGGTCATCCGGATCGGGATCGCCTCTTCCTGGTACGGCGAGTCGAGCGCGAACTGGATGTCCGGGTCGTTGCCCTGCTTCTTGTCGTCGACCTTCTTCGCGCCGTCGAGCGGCGCGTAGTAGCCCCGGCGCGCGCGCACCTTGAGGCCCTTCTGCAGCGACTTGACCTCGATCTTGCGGAAGCGGCCGTCGCGCGCGGCGTTGGTCGGGTTGTAACCGAGCAGGTAGTAGACGCGCGAGTCGTCGGCGATCTTCTGGATGCCGGCCGCCAGGTCGTTGGTGTTGCGGACCGAGAAGCCGCCGCTGTCGGTCGCCAGCGACTCGGAGCCCTCGCTGGCCTCGAAGCTCTCGCTGAACGCGAAGGCCAGGTCCTGCTCCGGGATCGCCGGCCCGAACTCCGCGCCGAAGTAGGCGGACAGGCCGCCGAGGCCGCGGGTGTCGAGGAAGTAGACCGCCATGTTCGAGCGGCGGCTGGCCTGCAGCGTGTCCTTGAACTCGTCGATGTTGGGGTCGTAGATGAAGCCCTCGGAGACGAGGATCAGGCTCTTGCGGCCCTTGACGCCGGCCATCGACTGCAGGATCCGCTTCAGCACCTCGAGCGTCAGCCGGTACTTGGTCGAGCTCTGCCAGTAGACCTCCGAGGCGCGGGCCCGCACGTAGGGGTCGCCGTCGCCCGCGGTCATGCCCGAGGTGCCGGCGTTCTGGGCCGCCTGGCCGGCGACGCCGTACTGCTCGAAGCGCCGCGACACCCGCTCCATCACCTGCACGTCGTTGTAGACGTGGATGCGCATCGCCTCGTAGGGCGAGACGCGGTCCATCCCGCTCTCCGGCAGGCTGCGGCCGTCGAGGCGCTTGAGCAGCGCGACCAGTTCGTCGGCGCCGCGCATCATCCGCGTCGACCACCAGGCGTCGCCGCCGGTCGACACGAGCTGGACGCGGTCGCCCTCGCGAGTGCCCTTCTGCAGGAATTCCGCGACCGCCTTCTTGGCGCGGTGGGCCTGGTGCGGGGTGAGGTGGATGTCGTCGAAGACGATGACGAAGGTGCGGCCGGTGCGGGCCTCGGCGGCAGCGCCGGCGTTGTCGGAGACGGGCTTGCGCGGCGGCGGCGGCGCGGAGACGTCCGGCATCCGGACCGCCTCGAACGAGGCCAGCGACTGAACCTTGCCGTCCTCGCGGATCTCGAACATGTCGCGGGTCAGGTTCTCGACCGGCTTGCCCTTCTTGTCCGTGACCACCACGTCGACGGTGACGAGGTCGACGTCGGCCGGGAACGTCGGCGTGACCGGGGACGGGCTCGGCGCGGGCTGCTGGGCGAAGGCAGGCAGGGTCGCGGCCAGCAGGGCCGCGACCAGCCGGGAGCGGGTGCTCATCGCGCGACCGGCTCGGAGTTCACGAACACCTGGCCCTCCTCGACCTTGACCGGGTAGCAGGCCACCCGGAACTCGGGGTTGCCCGTCATCTCGCCGGTGCGCACGTCGTAGTTCCAGTTGTGCCACGGGCAGCCGAGCTGGAAACCGTCGACGAAGCCCTGGCCGAGCGGGCCGCCGCGGTGCACGCAGCGGTTGTCCACCGCGTGGAACGTGCCTTCGACGTTGACCAGCGCCAGCGTGCGGCCACCGGCCTGCACCTCGCAGGCCTGCCCGGGGGACAGCGCGGAAGCGGCGATCACCTTCACGTACTCGGCCATGCGGGAACTCGACTCCTGTTCGAACCGGACAGTGCCTTGGACGAACCCCAACCCCTGGCGGTCGTCCAGAGAGGGCGCTTTTTCGATTGTAGCCGCAGGTCCGGACCCGCGACCGCCGCCGCTGCTAGCATCGCGCACACACACCGAAGGGGGACCCCATGGCGGATCGACGCGAGTTCCTGCGCGGCCTCTCGGGCGCGGCGAGTGCGCTGGCGGCGCTGCCGGCCATGGCCGCCGCCGCGGCCGGCCGTGGTCCGGCCGAGCTGGCGGCCGACGAGGACTTCTGGCGGCCCGTGCAGGCCGCCTTCCCCGTCGACCGCAGCCTGCTGAACCTCAACAACGGCGGCGTGTCGCCCGCGCCGCGGGTGGTGATGGACGCGCTGTTCCGCGGCCTGACCACCGCCAACGAGGCGCCCGCCCACAACATGTGGCAGTGGCAGGAGCCGCGGATCGAGTCCGCGCGCGCCGCCCTGGCCCGCCTCTTCGGCTGCGATCCCGAGGAGATGGCGATCGTGCGCAACGCCTCCGAGGGGCTCGAGACCTGCCTGTTCGGCCTGGCGCTGAAGCCCGGCGACCAGGTGCTGACCACCAACCAGGACTACCCGCGGATGCTGGCGACGCTGCGCCAGCGCGAACGCCGCGAGGGCATCGAGCTGGTCACCTTCCCGATCCCGACCCCGCCGAAGAACGCGCAGGAGCTGGTCGACGCCTACGCCACGCGGATCACGCCCAGGACCCGCGTGCTGCTCGTCTCCCACGTCGTGAACCTGACCGGGCTGGTGATGCCGGTGCGCGAGATCGTCGAGCTGGGCCGGCGCCACGGCTGCGAGGTGATCGTCGACGGCGCCCACGCCTTCGCCCAGCTCCCGTTCCGCCGCGACGACCTCGGCTGCGACTACTACGCGACCAGCCTCCACAAGTGGCTGTTCGCGCCGATCGGCACCGGCTTCCTGTCGGTGCGGCGCTCGAAGCTCGCGGGGCTGTGGCCGCTGATGGCCGCGCCGCCCGAGCTGGACGCGAACGTGCGCAAGTTCGAGGAGATCGGCACCCACCCGGCGGCGCCCCACAACGCGATCGCCGAGGCCGTCGCGTTCACCGAGGCGATCGGCCTCGAGCGCAAGGCGGCGCGGCTGCGCTTCCTGCGCGAGCGCTGGATGAGCCGCCTCGCGGCCCTGCCGCGGGTGCGCTTCTACACGAACCGCGAGCCCGCGCTGTCCTGCGGGCTCGGCAGCTTCGGGCTGGAGGGTCTCGACGTGGGCGAGCTGGGGAAGAAGCTGTACGACGCGCGGCGCGTCTTCGTGACCCCGATCAAACACGAGAACTTCCACTGCGTGCGGGTCACCCCGTCCGTCTACACGACGCTCGACGAGATCGACGCGTTCTGCGAGGAGGTCGAGAAGCTCGCCCGCGCCTGACCGGCGGGCGTCGCTCGTCAGGGCTTGACGGGCGAGAGCGTCACCTCGATCGTGATCCTGCGCTCGGCCGCCGGGTCGGCCGTCTGCAGCACGATCGTCGGCTTGCCGACCTCCAGCACCAGCGCAGACCACTGGTACTTGAAGTTGCTCTCCTGGCGCGCGCCCTCGGGCGCCGGCACCCCCAGCGCGCCGTACTCGAGGGTCAACTCGACGCGGGCCTTGTCGCCGACCACGAAGGCGCGGGCGTCGGCGTTGAGCCGCGGGCTGACCGGCCCGTTCTGGGCGATGGTGCGCAGGAAGAAGCGCTCCTCCTCGGCGAGGCGGAGGTCGAGCTGCTTCTTCTGCGGCTCGCCGCTGCCGGCCTGGTCGCTGATCACGACCCGCAACTGGAGCATCGCCGGCAGCGCGCTTCTGTGCTGGCGGCGGCCGGCGTCCGGCACACCGGGGCCCTCCGCGACGGGCGCCACCGGAGGCCGGCCGGACGGCGGCGGCGGTGCGGGCGTCTGGGCGGGCGCGGACACGGCCACGAGCGTGGCCAGCAGCACGGGGACGAACAGGCGGTTCTTCATCGCGTCTCCTCTTCTCCAGGCCGGGCCGCTCCGTCCGCGGGCCCGGCAGCGGCTTCGATGTTCAGGGGCTCGGTGTGCTCCAGCGGGTCGAGCGCGATCGCGTCGAGCGCCAGCGGCGGTGCGGCCAGCGGTGGCGCGGCCAGCGGCTCGTAGTGCAGCGGCCTGGCGTCGAGCTCGTCGCCCGGCCACGGCTCGTCCGGCGTCGCGGGCGGCGCGGCGGCCGGGGCGCGGGCCGGCC
>JAMPXO010000108.1 GCA_023701125.1 Vicinamibacteria bacterium
CGTGCGCGGCCTCGGCTTCGCGCCGACGTTCCGCTACCAGAAGTACCGGGAGACGCTCGCCTGGCGCGGGCTCGAGGTCGCGCTGGACGAGACCCCGCTCGGCGACTTCGTCGAGCTCGAGGGCGATGGTGCGCGGGCGGCCGCGCTCGACCTGGGGTTCGCCGAGGCCGACGTCTGTCCGCTGTCCTACGTCGAGCTGTGGCTCGATGCGGGCCGCGGCGGCGACATGGTCTTCGTGTAGGCGCGCTCGATGCGGGCGATGATCCTGGCCGCGGGGCTCGGCACGCGGATGCGGCCGCTGTCGGCGCTGGTCGGCAAGCCAGTCTTGCCGGTACTGAACAGGCCGCTGCTCCGCTTCACGCTCGATGCGCTGCGCCGCGCCGGCGTCGACGAGGCGATCGTCAACCTGCATCACCTGCCGGCCACGGTCCGCGCCGCGCTGGGCGACGGCCGCGACGCCGGGGTGCGGCTGACCTACACCCACGAGCGCACGATCCTCGGCACCGGCGGCGGACCGCGCCGGGTCCGCGCGTGGCTCGGCCGCGGGCCCGCGCTGATCGTCAACGGCGACATGCTGTTCGACTTCGACCTGTGCGCGCTGGTCCGCGACCACCGCCGGTCGGGCGCCGCGGCGACGCTCGGCGTGCGGCGGATGCCGCGCGGCGGCCACTACGCGCCGGTCGTCGTCGGCCGCGGCGGGCAAGTGACCTGGGTCCGGGGCGTGCCCGGCGAGCCGCCGGCGCGCGGCCGGCGCACGCTGTTCACCGGCATCCACGTGATCGACCCGGCGTTGTTCGAGCGACTGCCGCCCGGTCCCAGCGACAGCGTCGCCGACCTCTACGCGCCGCTCGTGGCGCAGCGGGCGGCCGCCGTGAGGGCGTTCGGCGTGGAGGGCGCGTGGTACGATCTGGGCACGCCGCGCCTGTATCTCCACGCGCAACTGGAGCTGCTGCGCGCGCGTTTCCGGGGCCGCGGCGGCAGCGCGATCCACCCCGAGGCTCGCGTCGACGCGACGGCGATCGTGCGTGGCGCGGTGGTCGGTGCCGGCTGCGTCGTGGGCCCGGGCGCGCGCATCGAGCGCAGTGTGCTGTGGCCGGGAACGCGGGTCGGCGCGGAGGCCGTGGTGCGCGGGTCGATCCTCGCCCGCGGCGCGAGCGTGGCGCCGCGCGCGATCGTGGTCGACGTGATCCAGGCCCGGGCGGTGGCGGCGCTGCGCCGCGAGCCGGGCGGCGAGTGTGACGGCAACCAGGTGCGCTTCGCGGGCGCCCTGCAATCGGCGTGAACGAGCGGGAGACATGAGCGGCACCGAGACGGCAGCCAGCCTGGACACGCGGATCGCGGACTACCTCTCCGAGCGGCACGGGGCCGCGGCGGCCGACGTGCGGGTCATCCCGCTCTCCGGCGACGCCTCCACCCGCCGCTACTTCCGGCTCGAGTCGCCGCAGGGCGGCTCCGTGCTCTCGCTGTACCCCGAGGCCTTCGACGTCGAGTCCTCGCCCTTCCGCGTGGTGCGTGAGCTGTTCGCCGGATACGGCATCCCGGTCCCCGCGATCCTCGACCACGACGGCGCCCGCGGCATCCTGCTGTTGCAGGACCTCGGCGACGTGACGCTGCAGGAGGCGCTGCGCGTGGCGCCCGACCCCGTGCGCGACGCCCACTACCGCGAGGCGATCTCGCGGCTGGCGCAACTGCAGGGTGAGGCCGCCCGCGGCCCGCAGCAGGCGCCTTGCTTCTCGGTCGCGTTCGACCTCGAGAAGCTGGCCTGGGAGCTGCACTACTTCGAGAAGCACTTTCTCGAGGGGCTGCGCGGAGCCGATCTTTCGGTCGAGGACCGCTCGGTGCTGGCCGAGGGGTTCCACCGCCTGGCCTCCGAGATCGCCTCCTGGCCGCGGGTGCTGACCCACCGCGACTTCCACTCCCGCAACCTGATGCTGGCCGAGGGCGGGCAGTGGTGGATCGACTTCCAGGACGCGCGGATGGGGCCGGCGACCTACGACCTCGCCTCGCTGCTGCGCGACGCCTACGTCGAGCTGCCCGAAGAACTCGTCACGGAGCTGTGCGAGCAGTTCCGGCAGCGGGCCGTGCCGGGCGAGGCGCGCGAGACCTTCGCCCGCCGCTTCGAGCTGATGTCGGTCCAGCGCAACCTCAAGGCGCTCGGCACGTTCGGCTACATGGCGACCCAGCGCGGCCTCGACGTGTACCTGCCCTACATCCCGCACACGGCCCGCTGCGCGCGCCGCAACCTGCTGCGCTACCCTGAGCTGGAGCGCGTCCACCGCGTGCTCGCGCGCCACGTTCCCGAGCTGGCCTGAACGGCCGGCTCCACCGGGGAGATGAAGTGATGGAGACGGTTCGCATCGGCGATTTCGGCCGCCACGTCGGCGAAGAGGTCCGGGTCCAGGGCTGGCTGCACAACAAGCGCTCGTCCGGCAAGCTGCAGTTCCTGATCGTCCGCGACGGCAGCGGCTTCGCCCAGGCCGTGATGGCGAAGGCCGCGGCGCCCGAGGCCTCGTGGGCAGCGGGGGAGCGCGCGGGCCAGGAGTCGGCCATCGCGCTGACGGGCAAGGTCAAGGAGGACAAGCGCGCGCCGGGCGGCTTCGAGATCGACGTCACCAGCCTCGAGCTGTGCCAGGAGGTCCACGACTACCCGATCACGCCCAAGGAGCACGGCCCGGCGTTCCTGCTCGAGAACCGCCACCTGTGGCTGCGCTCGCAGCGCCAGCACGCGATCCTCCGCATCCGCCACGCGGTGGTCAAGGCCGTCCGCGACTACCTCGACGACAACGGCTACACGCTGGTCGACACCCCGATCTTCACGCCCGCCGCCTGCGAGGGCACGACCACGCTGTTCGGGGTCGACTACTTCGACGAGGGCCAGGCGTACCTGACGCAGAGCGGCCAGCTCTACAACGAGGCCACCGCGGCTGCCCACGGCAAGGTCTACTGCTTCGGCCCGACGTTCCGCGCGGAGAAGTCGAAGACCCGCCGCCACCTGACCGAGTTCTGGATGGTCGAGCCCGAGATCGCCTGGGCCCACCTCGAGGACGCGCTGAAGCTGGCCGAGGGCCTCGTCTGCTACGTGGTTCAGTACGTGCTCGACAAGCGCCGGCAGGAGCTGGCCGTGCTCGAGCGCGACATCTCGCGGCTCGAGAAGGTGAAGGCGCCGTTCCCGTGGCTGCACTACGACGACGCGATCAAGCTGATCCAGGCCAAGGGCTCGCAGACGGCGTGGGGCAGCGACTTCGGCGGCACCGACGAGACGGTGATCGCCGAGGCCTACGAGACGCCGGTGATCGTCCACCGCTTCCCGGCCGCCATCAAGGCGTTCTACATGGAGCCCGACCCGCAGAACCCCGTCTACTCGCTCTCGGCCGACATCCTGGCCCCCGAGGGTTACGGCGAGATCGTCGGCGGCGGCGAGCGCATGAGCAGCCACGACGGCCTGCTCCAGCGCCTGCGCGAGCACAACCTGCCCGAGGCCGCGTTCCAGTGGTACCTCGACCTGCGCAAGTACGGCTCCGTGCCCCACGCCGGCTTCGGCATGGGCATCGAGCGGGTCGTGACCTGGCTGTGCGGCATCGAGCACCTGCGGGAGACGATCGCCTTCCCGCGCATGCTGTACCGGATCTACCCGTAGCTCGGGCGCGAGCGCAGCGGACGTCGCGCGATGATCGTCTGCTACGTCTCCAGCCACGGGTTCGGCCATGCGACGCGCGCCGCGGAGCTGCTGCGGGCGCTGCGCGAGGCGGACCCGCGGCTGCCGCTGTCGATCGTCGCCGCGGCCCCCGAGTGGCTGTTCCGGCCGGCGATCCCGGGCGAGTTCAGCTACCGCCGACTGACGACGGACGTCGGCCTCGCCCAGCGCGACGCGCTGGCGATCGACCTGCCGGGGACGCTCGTCGCGTGGCGAGAGTGGCAGGCCGGGCGTGCGGCCTGGATCGAGACGGAGGCCCGCTTCCTGCGCGACGTGGGAGCCCGCCTGGTGCTCGCCGACGTGCCGCCGCGCGCGTTCGCCGCCGCGCAGCGCGCCGGCGTGTCCGCCTTCGGCCTGGCCAACTTCACGTGGGACTGGATCTACCGCCACTACGCGTCGGCCGAGCCCGCGTTCCAGGCCCTGGCCGACGCCTGCGCGGCCGACTACGCCAGCGCCGAGGCGCTGCTGGAGCTGCCGTTCACTTGCGACAACCGTGCCTTCGCCCGCCGCGAGCCGATCCCGCTGATCGCGCGTCGGCCCCGCCTGACGCGGGAGCAGGCGCGGCGGTGGCTGGGCCTCGGCCCCGAGCCGGTCGTACTGCTCTCCTTCGGCGGCGTCGGCCTCGGCGGCTTCGATCCGCGAAGGCTGGCCGCGATGGCGGACGTGCAGTTCCTGACCGGCGGCGAGTGGCCCGAGCTGCCGAAGAACGTCCGCTCGATCCCGCGCGCGGAGCTCGACGCGTCGGGCTGGGGCTACGAGGGGCTGGTCGTGGCCAGCGACGTCGTCGTCACCAAGCCCGGCTATGGCATCGTCACCGACACGATCGCTGCCGGTTCCCGCCTGCTCTACACGGACCGCGGCGACTTCCCGGAGTACCCGGTGCTGGTCGAGCAGATGGGGAAGTGGCTGACGTGTGCCCACGTCCCCTCCGGACAACTGCGTGCGGGCGAGATCGAGGCCCCGCTGCGCGCGCTGCTGGCGCGACCGGTCCTGCCGCCACCGCCCCTGGACGGCGCACGAGTGGCAGCGCAGCGCCTGCTCGGGGCCTACCCTCGCTGACCGGCATCCACCTCCGGCAGCTTCTACATTGGGTCTGGCGATGGAGCCTCGATCCCCGGTCGGCCGGAGTCCAAACCACTGATTCCATACGCGGAAGCCTGTTGGCGCGCCTCTTGCTCCATTCCTGCCAAGCAAACGTCGCCCGACGAGGCGACGATGCAGAAAACGGAGCGTTCCGCGTGAATTTGAAGAACAAGGCGTCATGGCTGTCGGCAGCGGGTCTCGGTGCGTTGCTGGTCACAGGATCGGCCCTGCCAGCCGCGGGGCAGAACTCCGGCCAGTACGGCCGCGAGCGCAGGATCGAGGGGCAGCGCTTCACCACGATGCGGGCCCTCGCTCACCGCCTCGACGAGGCGGCGGCGACCGCGGCCCGGGGCGCGGGTGACACCGACGAGGAGCGCTCCGGCCGGATGCGGCAGCGGTTCCTGTGGGCCGTCGACGACTTCGCCCGCCAGGCGCGCTCGCTGCACGAGCGCCTCGAGCGATACAGCGACTCGCCGTGGGACGTGGCCGACGAGGTCCAGGCCCTGAACCAGCGCGCGAACCAGGTCAACAGGCAGTTGCGCGGTGCCCGTGCGTTCGACGACACGCACCAGGACTGGGCCGAGGTCGTGACGACGCTCGGTCTGATGAACCGCTCGCTGCGCGGCCGGAACGTCTCGCTTCCGGTCGACCGCGATGACCGCTACACGCCGTTCGACGAGCGCACGCGCTTCGTCGACGGCCGCCACTACGACAGTGACGGCCCCGGGTACGACCGCGACGGTTACGTCACCGGCACCTCGCTGCGGGACTTCCGGCGCCTGGCCAGCAGCCTCAACGTCGAATCGATCCGCCTGCTCGGCGTGGCCGAACGCCGCGGCCGGTCGAACGACCAGGGCGACCGGGCCTACGCCGACCTGCGCCGTTTCGCCCAGCAGGCCTCGGACCTCAGCCGCCGCAGCGGCGACGCGTTGAACTCCCGCGAGATCGGCGCCACCGTCGCCCGGATGACGACCGACGCCCGCAACAACGAGCGTTCGATGCGCGAGAGCGGCGCCCAGCCGCGCGTGGAGTGGGCAGCGTCCATTCTCATCCTCGAGCAGATGGCGAACGCGGTGCCGCGCTCGTAGGCGTCCTCGGACGCGGGAGGCGCTGCGCGAGCGGCGCTTCCCGCGGGTACAATGTCCCTTCGAGGCGCGCTCTTCACGCCCCGGGAACAGGTGGACGACGTGGAACCGACGTGGCATGACGGTCTGAGCCGGAAGGCCCTGGTGGAGCTGGTCGAGGGGCTGTTGCTGGCGATGGACAAGGCTGTGCCGCGGCTCGACGCGATCTCCCACCATATGAACCTGCTGGCCCAGCAGGGCGAGCCGTTCGAGGTGCTGGGCGGCGTCTCCGACCAGGTCGCCGACATCGGCGACGAGCTCTACGCCGCTTCCGATCGCGACAAGCTGCGCGAGTGGGGCGACGAGATCGACGCCGCCGGCTCCGGCTCCAAGGCCCACTGACCGCTTGAGCTCGACCTTCGACGATCCGACCGCCTGGACGCCGGTCCGCCTCGACAGGAAGCGTCCGGCGACTGGTGATGCGCCCATGCCCGTCGTTGCACCCGGGCCAGGAAAGCGGGTCGGCCTGGTCAGCCTCGGTTGCCCGAAGAACCTGGTCGACGGCGAGGTGATGCTCGGTACGCTGCGCGCCCGCGGCTACGAACTGGTTGCCGATGCCCTTCAGGCCGACGTGCTGCTGGTCAACACCTGCGCCTTCATCGACAACGCCAAGCAGGAGTCGGTCGACGCCATCCTGGAGATGGCGAAACTCAAGGAGCAGCACCCGGGCCGGCGGCTGATCGTCACCGGCTGTCTCGCCCAGCGCTACGACGCGGACCTGCGCCGCGAGATCCCCGAGATCGACGCCACTCTCGGCACCAACCAGGTCGCCGACATCGTGCGCGCCGTCGAGGGCGAGGACACCCACGTCGACGTGGAGCAGCGGCCGAGCTTCCTCTACTCGGGGGAGGCCCCGCGCCTGCTGTCGACGCCGCGCTGGTCGGCTTACGTGAAGATCAGCGAGGGCTGCGACTACACCTGCTCGTTCTGCATCATCCCGACCCTGCGCGGGCTGCACCGCAGCCGGCCGGCCGACGACATCGTCGCCGAGGCGCGCTCGCTGGCGGCGCGCGGGGTGAAGGAACTGGTGCTGGTCGCCCAGGACTCGACCCGCTACGGCCTCGACCTCGGCATCCGCAACGGCCTCGCCCCGCTGCTGCGGAGGCTGGGGGAGATCGACGGCCTGCGCTGGATCCGGGTCATGTACGCCTACCCGGCGACGATGAGCGACGAGATCCTGCAGGCGATCGCCGAGACCGAGAAGGTCGTCAAGTACGTCGACATGCCGCTGCAGCACGCCTCCGACGCGGTGCTGAAGCGGATGAAGCGGCCGACCGGCCGCGGCAACCTGCTCGGCATGGTCGAGCGGGTACGGGAAAAGGTGCCGGGCGTCGCCTTCCGCACCAGCTTCATCGTCGGCTTCCCGGGCGAGACCGAGGCCGAGTTCGAGGAACTGCTGCGTTTCGTCGAGGCGGCCCGCTTCGAGCACCTCGGGGTGTTCACGTACTCCCACGAGGAGGGCACGACCGCCCACGAGTTCGCCGACGACGTGGCCGGCCGCACCAAGCAGGCCCGTCGGCGCAAGTTGATGAGCTTGCAGAAGAAGATCGCGACCAGGCGCAACAAGGCGCGGGTCGGGCAGCGCTTCGAAGTGTTGATCGAGGGCCCCCACCCGGAGTCCGAGTGGCTGCTCGAGGGCCGGCTCGCCAGCCAGGCGCCCGAGATCGACGGCTCCGTGATCGTCAACGACGGCAGCGCGCCGCCGGGCACGTTCGTGACCTGCGAGGTCACGGAAGCCCACGCCTACGACCTCGTCGCCCGGATCGTGAATCCCTGATATACTTCCCGTCCAACTCGGGAGTGGCACCGGAGTGGGCACGCCCACTCTTTTTTTTCGGCTGCCGGGAGGAGCGAGGAACACGTGGCGGGGCAGGCCCAGGAGGCGGTGAAGGCGGTGGCGCAGCGAGTTACGGACTCGCGCGGCTTCGAGCTCGTCGACGTCGAGGTCAAGCGCCAGCGCGAGGGCATGACGGTCCGCCTGTTCGTCGACAAGGAAGGCGGCATCGGCCTGGACGACCTGCAGACGGTCTCCGAGGAGGTGTCGGCGATCCTCGACGCGGAAGACCCGATCGCCTCCACCTACACCCTCGAGGTCTCCTCTCCCGGGCTCGACCGGCCGCTGTTCACCGAGGCGGACTACCGGCGCTTCACGGGCAAGCTCGCCAAGTTGTCGAGCTACGAGCTGGTCGACGGCCGCCGCCACTGGGTGGGCCGTCTGGCGGGCGTCGAGGACGGCGTGGTCGCGATCGTGCTCGAGAAGGAAGGCGGGACGACGGCGAAGGTGCCGTTCGCGAAGCTGTCGGCCGGCCGGCTCGAAGTCGAGTTCGGGAAGACCAGGTAGAAGCGGGCGAGGAGGAGATGGCCACACTGCGACAGCAGATCGAGCAGATCAGCCGGGAGAAGAACATCAAGCCCGACGTGATCATCGCCGCCATCGAGGACGCGATCCTCACGGCTTCGAAGAAGTACTACAAGTCCACCGAGGACCTGCGCGCGCGCTTCAACCAGGAGAGCGGGCAGATCGAGGTCTTCGCCGTCCGCCAGGTGGTGGAGACGGTGGAGACGGAGGAGACCCAGATCTCGCTGGCCGAGGCCCGCAAGCTGATCCCCGAGGCGGAGGTCGGCGCGGAGATCGAGTTCCCCAAGCCCACGGACGTGCTGGGGCGGATCGCGGCCCAGACCGCCAAGCAGGTGATCTTCCAGAAGGTGCGCGAGGCCGAGCGCGATCACGTCTTCGCCGAGTACTCCGCGCGCCAGGGCGACGTCGTCAACGGCATCGTCAAGCGCCAGGAGATGGGCGACCTGGTGGTCGACCTGGGCAAGGCGGAAGCGCTGCTGCCGCGCAAGGAGCAGAGCCGCGCCGAGTCGTACCAGACCGGCGACCGCATCCGGGTGGCGATCGTCCGCGTCAACAAGGCCGCCAAGGGCCCGCAGGTCGTGGTCAGCCGCACCGACCCGGCCCTGCTGATCAAGCTGTTCGAGACCGAGGTGCCCGAGATCTACGACGGCACCGTCCAGATCAAGGGCTGCGTGCGCGAGGCCGGCGAGCGCGCCAAGGTGGCCGTCTTCTCGCGCGAGCGGGACGTCGACCCGGTCGGCGCCTGCGTCGGCATGAAGGGCACTCGCGTGCAGTCGATCATCCGCGAGCTGCGCGGCGAGAAGATCGACATCGTCGAGTGGAACGACGACCCGACCGCGTTCGTGATCAACGCGCTGTCGCCCGCCAAGGTCTCCCGCGTCCAGGTGATGGACGAAGAGGAGAAGATCATGGAGGTCGTGGTCGAGGACAAGCAGTTGTCCCTGGCCATCGGCAAGAAGGGCCAGAACGTGCGGCTCGCCGCCAAGCTGGTCGGCTGGCGGATCGACATCAAGAGCGAAGAAGAGAAGCGCCGCGCCGTGGAGGCCGAGATGGCCCGCATGTCGCGGATGGTCGAAGAACTGCGCGCGCTCGGCGAGTACGGCATCTCCGAGGAGATCAGCCAGAAGCTGATCGACGCGGGAGTCGAGGGCGTGGGCCACATCCTGCAGCTCTCCGACGAGAACCTGACCCAGGTCGAGGGCGTCGACCTCGAGCTGGCCGCGAAGATCCGCGAGGCGGCCGTCGCCGCCAACGCCGAGTGGGAGCGCCGCGACGCGGAAGAACGCCGCGAGGCCGAGGCGGCTGCTGCGGCGGCGGAGGCAGAAGCGGCGGCGGAAGCAGCAGCGGAAGCGGACGCGGAAGCAGCACCGGAAGCGGACGCGGAGACGGCGAGCGGCGCCGCAGACGACACAGCAAAGGCGGGCGCCGAGGCGCAAGAGGGGGAGCCGGATGGGGAACGTTAGGGTCTTCCAGCTCGCCCGGGACCTCGGGGTTCCGAGCCAGGAGGTCATCGACCGCCTGCACAAGCTGGGAGTCGAGACCAAGACCGCGTCCTCGTCCGTCGACGAGGACACGGCAGAGAAGCTCAAGCGGGCACTGCGCATCGACGCCATCACCGCCGCCAAGAAGCGGGTCTACGGCAGCGAAGAGGAAGAGGCGGAGCGGGAGGCGGAGCGCGACAAGCGTGAGGCCCAGATCGCCGCCGAGCGCGAGGAACGCGAGCGCGCCGCCGCCGAGGCCGCCGCTGCCGCCGAGGCCCGCAAGCACAAGCGCAGCAAGGCCGCCAAGGCGGAGGCGGACAAGGCGAAGGCCGAGGCAGACGCTGCCCTGATCCACCCGCCGGGCGCGCCGCGCCTGGCGCCGCGGCTGGCCCCGGTCGCGCCGGTGGCCGAAGAACCGCTCGCCGCCGACCACGAACCCGAGACCGAGCCCGAAACAGAAGAGGCTGCCGAAGCCGCTCCGGCCGAGACGGCCGTCGAGCCGGTCGCCGAGGTCGCCCGCGCCGTCGCGCCCGAGCCGATCATCGCGCGCCCGCTGGCGCCGATTGCCCCGATCGCTCCGATCGCCCCGGTGGCAACCGTCGCCCCCGTGACGACCGCGCCGGTTGCGGCCCCGGTGGCCGCGCCGACCGCGGCCCCGGAAACGGCAGAAGAGCCGCCCGCGGCTCCGGCCCCCGTGGCCGCTGCGCCCGTGGTCGCTGCGCCCATCGCCGCTCCGGTGCGCCCGCGCCTGGGCCCCGTGCGGCCGATCGCGCCGCCCGCCCCGCCCGCCCCACCCCCGCCCCGGGTGTCGGCCAGTTCGGCCGGCAGCGGCGCGGGCCCCGGCCTGCCGCGGCCCGTGTCGCCGATCCTGCCCAAGCCGTTGCGGCCGATCGCGCCGTCGCGCCCGATCAGCCCCCACGTCACCGGCGTCACCGGCCCGGGCCTGCCGCGCCCGCAGCATCCGACGACGCCCGTCGGTCGCCCCGGCTACCCGGTGCGGCCCGGCTCCAGCCCGTCGCCGTATCCGACCCGTCCCGGCGGCCCGCCGCCCGGAATGCGGCCGCAGCAGCGCCCGTCGTCCGGTCGCAAGTCGGGCCGACAGGCCCCGCCGCCGCAGCCGGTGGAGTCGAAGCAGACCTACAACGGGCCGCTCCGCCCGCTCACGCTGTCCGAGGGCGTGACCGTCAAGGAGCTGTCCGAGAAGATGTCGGACGTCAAGAACCGCGACATCATGAAGGCGCTGCTGACCCGCGGCCTGATGGTCACGGTCAACGCGACGCTCGACCCCAAGCTGGCGATCGAGATCTGTCGCGAGTTCGGCTACGAGGCCAAGGTCGAGACCTTCGAGGCCGAGATCATCGCCGAGGCCAAGGTCAAGGACCGGCCCGAGGACCTCGTCCCGCGCGCGCCCGTCGTCACCGTCATGGGTCACGTCGACCACGGCAAGACCTCGCTGCTCGACGCGATCCGCGAGACCAGCGTGGCGGCCGGCGAGGCCGGCGGCATCACCCAGCACATCGGCGCGTACCACGTCGACGTCGGCAACCGCAAGGTCGTCTTCCTCGACACCCCCGGCCACGAGGCCTTCACCTTGATGCGCGCGCGCGGCGCTCGCGTCACGGACGTGGTCGTGCTGGTGGTCGCGGCGGACGACGGCGTGATGCCGCAGACGGTCGAGGCGATCGACCACGCGCGCGCTGCCGGCGTGCCGATCGTGGTTGCGCTCAACAAGATCGACAAGCCCAACGCCCAGCCCGACCGCGTCAAGCAGCAGCTCTCCGACAAGGGCCTGATGCCCGAGGACTGGGGCGGCACGACGGTGTTCGTGCCGGTGTCGGCCAAGAAGCGCGAGAACCTCCCGCAGTTGCTCGAGATGCTGCTGCTGGTCGCCGACCTGCAGGAGCTGAAGGGCAACCCCAACAAGCCCGGCCTCGGCACGGTGCTGGAGGCGCGGCTCGACAAGGGCCGCGGCGCCGTCGCCACGGTGCTGCTCCAGGACGGCACGCTCAACATGGGCGACACGGTGGTCGCCGGTGCCGTCCGGGGCAAGATCCGCGCGATCGTGGACGACCAGGGCAAGCGCCTGAAGAGCGCCGGCCCCTCGACCCCGGTCGAGATCCTCGGCCTGGAGTCCGTGCCCGAGCCCGGCGACCCGCTGTTCGTCGTCGAGGACCAGGCCAAGGCCCAGCAGATCGTCGCCTTCCGCCAGCTCAAGCTCCGCGAGAAGAGCATGGCGGCCAGCTCGCGCATCCGCCTCGAGGACCTCGGTCGCAAGATCGCCGAGGGCCAGATCAAGGAACTGCCGCTGGTCGTCAAGGCCGACGTGCAGGGCTCGGTCGAGGCCGTCTGCGACCAGTTGATGAAGATCCCGCAGGAGAAGATCAAGCTGCGGATCATCCGCTCCGGCGCCGGCGCCATCACCGAGAGCGACGTCCTGCTCGCGGCGGCTTCCGACGCCGTCGTGATCGGCTTCAACGTGCGCCCGGAGAAGAAGGCGGTCGAGACCGCCGACCGCGACGAGGTCGAAGTTCGCCTCTACACGGTCATCTACGACGCCGTCGAGGAGATGCGCAAGGCGCTCGAGGGCATGCTCGAGCCGACGCTGCGCGAGGTCCGTCTCGGCGCGGCCGAGGTGCTCGAGACCTTCCGCATCTCGAAGGTCGGCACCATCGCCGGCTGCATGGTCAAGGACGGCAAGGTCGCGCGGACCGCGCAGTTGCGGCTGTTGCGCGACAACGTCGTGATCCACACCGGCAAGGTCTCGTCGCTGAAGCGCTTCAAGGACGAGGCGTCCGAGGTCAAGGCGGGCGCCGAGTGTGGCATCGGCATCGCCGGCTACAACGACCTGAAGCAGGGCGACGTGATCGAGTTCTTCACGACCGAGAAGGTCAAGGAAACGCTCGTCTGACGACTCGGGCGGGCGCCCCCAGGCTGCCCGCCCGATCGCGCCCCGAGATCGAAAGATGGTGGTCGGACTGCTGACGCTCGACCTGCACTTCCCGGGCGCTCACTCGCTCAAGGACAAGCGGCAGGTGCTGCGTTCGCTGGAGACGCGGCTGCGTGGCAAGCTCAACGTGGCCGTCGCCGAGGTCGGCGACCAGGACCTGTGGCAGCGCGCGCAACTCGCGATCGTCTCGGTCAACACCGACCGCGGCCACCTCGAGGCCGCCCTCGACGCGGCCGGGCGGATGGCGGACGAGACCCACGACCTGCAGGTGCTCGCGGCCGAAGTCGAGCTGCTCTAGGGCAGGGAGGGAAACGTGGCGTTTCGCGTCCAGCGCATGGCGGAGGAGATTCGCGAGGAGGTCTCGCGCATCATCAGCCGTCTCAAGGACCCGCGGATCGGGTTCGTGACCGTGACCCGCGTCGACCTGGCGTCCGATCTCGGCCACGTCCGCATCTTCGTCGGCGTGATCGGCGACGAGGCGACCCGGCTGAAGACCGTCAAGGCGCTCGAGCACTCTTCGGGCTTCGTGCGCCGCGAGCTCGGCAAGCACCTGCGCGCCCGCGTCACGCCGATCGTGCACTTCTCCTACGACAAGGGGCTCGACGCCTCCGACCGCGTGGATCGGCTGTTGCACGAGGTCAAGGCCTCCGAGGCGGAGGCCGCTGCGGCGAGGGCCGAGGACGGCGACCGGGATGACGGGGAAGAGCAGAGCTAGCGGCGCAGCCGGGGGGCACGGGGGCGGAGGAGCGTCCGTTCGCGACGTAGCCCCCGCGGGTCTGGCGACGGGTTCACCCCGGCGCCAGCCACCCGTTGACGGGGTACTGCTCCTCGACAAGCCGAAGGGGCCCACCTCGCACGACCTGGTCGATCGCGTGCGACGCGCGCTCGGCACCCGGCGGGTCGGCCACACCGGCACCCTCGATCCGTTCGCGACCGGCTTGCTCGGCGTCTGCGTCGGCCGCGCGACGCGCCTGGCGCGCTTCTTCGACGGAGACAAGGAGTACGAGGCGGTCGCTCGCTTTGGCTTCGCCACCGACTCCGACGACGCGACGGGCGTGCCGCTGGGCGAAGTGCGCGACGTGGAGCCCGATCCCGCGGCGCTGGCGGCGGCCTGTGCTGCGCTGACCGGCGACATCCTCCAGCGCCCGCCGGCGTTCTCGGCCAAGCACGTCGACGGCCGCCGAATGCACGAGTTGGCGCGGGCGGGAAAGGCGCCGGAGTTGCCGCCGGTGCCGGTGCGGGTTGCGGCCCTGGAACTGCTCGCGGTGACCGGCTCGCGGGCCCGGCTGCGCGTGCTGTGCTCGCCGGGGACGTACGTGCGGGCCCTCGCCCGCGACCTCGGCGCGGCGCTCGGCTGCGGCGCCCACCTCGAGGAGTTGCGGCGCCTGCGCAGCGGCCCGCTCGACCTGTCCCGTGCGCTGGCGGCCGATCGTCTCGACGAGACGAGCGCCCGTGCCGGCCTGGTGCCGATGGCCGAGGCGCTGGCGCACCTGCCCGCCACGACCGTCGCCGGTCCGGCCCTGGTCCGCGCGCTCCATGGCAACGACATCCCGCTCGAAGTCGCGGCGGCGGGTGAGTGGCTCCGCTTGCTCGACCCAGAGGGCGCGCTGGTCGCCGTCGCGCGCGTCGAGCACGGCCGGGCCCGACCCGAAGTCGTGGTCGCCGAACCGCACGCTGACGCTCGAAGCTGAACCGCGGTCGCGCGCGGTGATTCAGTCGATGCGATAGAGCCGGGCGCCGGGCGCGTCGTGGAGCACGCGCCACCCGGGCGGCGGCTCGAAGCGCAGGCGGTCGCTGCCGTGGAGGGCCACGAAGCGGGCGCCCAGCGCGCGCGTGATCCGCTCGGCTTCGGCGGGGTCACGGGTGCGGAAGAAGCGGTGCACCTCGGCGTGGCGCGCTTCCAGCACCGGGCGTGGCGCGAACTGGGTCAGGTAGGGCGTGAAGCGCTCGTAGGTCACGCGGCGCCCGATCAGGATCACCGGCGCGGGCGGGTAGCGGCCGGCGGGGCGCTGCAGCACGACGTCGCCGGGCGCGCTGGCTCGCTCCAGCGCGCGCGTCAGTTCGACCATCGCCGCCGGCAGCGCCTCGACGTCGGCCGTGCGTTTCTTGACGACGAACTGCAGCGTGGCCGGCATCGTCAGCGCGGCCAGCGTCGCCAGCACGATCGGGCGCGACAGCCGTTCCCCGAGCGCCCGCTCGAGACCCAGCAGCGCGAACAGCCACAGCAGCGGCCCCGACTGCTCGACGAAGTAGGCGGCGTCGTTGATCACGCTCTGGCCGCCGAGCACTTCCGGTGCTGCGACCCGGATCAGCAGCCCCAGCGGCCAGCCGCCGAGCGCCATCGGCGCCAGCGCCCGCGCGGTCGCTTCGCCACGGCAGAGCGCGGCCCACGCCGGGCCCAGCCCGAACACGCGCAGGCCCAGCGACAAGACGATCCAGGCCAGCGCGAACGCTGCGAGGCCGAGTCCGGAGGCCGGGGCCATGCCGAGCTGGCTGCGGGTGACGTGGACCAGGTCGAGCGGCGCGAGCACCACGGCCACGGTCTCGCCGCCCGTGCCCGTCGCCAACCCCAGCGTGCCTATTGCCGCGGCGAACGCGGGCACGAGCAGCGCGCGGCGGGCGGGACCTCGCGCGAAAAGGGCCGCGAAGGCGAGGCCCGCTGCGAGTTGGGCTCCGAGGAAGACCTTGAAGAACGGCGTGGCCAGCGCGCAGGCCGCGGCCAGCGCCAGCGTGGCCGCTCCCGGTGCGGCCACGGCGACCAGGGACAGGGTTCCGAGTGCGAGGCCGAGCGCCGGCACCAACGGGTTGGCGTGGGCGACCGAGACCAGCAGGTTGCCGCGCAGCAGGTCCGTCCACCAGTGGGCCTGCGGGTCGCCCGCGAAGACCCACGAAATGTCGCCGAGCAGCGGGACGAAGCCGGCCAGCGCCACCGCCCGCGGTCCGCCGCCCAGGGCCCGCATCGCCGCGCGCAGGGCCAGGATCAGCGCCACGCCCCAGAGCGTGACGTCGAACCGGGTCTGGCTGTCGAACGGGTGGACGCCCGCCCAGCGCCAGGCCGCATAGCGCACGAGGTCGGGTCCGAGGTGGTATCCGAGCGGCAGGCCCGACACGCCGGGAACCTGGGGCGGGTAGCCGGCCGCCAGCTCCAGCGTCAGGCCGGCGTGGAAGGCGGCGTCGAACGGGACCAGCGGGTCGAGCTGGAAACGTCCATCCGCGGTCAGCCGATTCCAGTCGTACTGCGACACCGCGAGCAGGGCGACCAGTGCCAGCAGGGCGGGGGCCGGCCCGCGCCAGGAATCTTCGCCCTCGACGCGTCCCAGGCCCCGGAAGAGCAGCGGCAGGCTGCACAGGACCACGCCGACGGGGAACAGGCCGGGCAGTCCCCAGGCCACCTCGAGCCACGCCCACAGGGCGGCCGCGGCCGTTCCGAGCGGGATCACCAGCGCCACCCGGACCGGCTGGCCGAGCCCGCGCTGGAGCCCGGCCCCGGGGCCGAACACGGCGACCAGCGCGAAGGCCAGGAAGCGCAGGGCCGACAGGGCGAGCGGCTCGCTCAGGGCATCCAAGGGACCAAGACCTCTTCGGAAGAAGACCCACGGGGTTCCCCGCAAGCGTTGCCTATGCTACGATGCCCGCTTGTGAATCGAGAGGTCTCTTGGAGGTAGAGCGGGTGAGTCTCACCAAGGCGGGCAAGACGCAGATCATCGAGGGCAATCGCACGCACGGCTCGGACACGGGTTCGCCCGAGGTCCAGGTCGCGCTGCTCAGCGAGCGCATCAACTACCTGACCGAGCACCTGAAGGCGCACGACAAGGATCACCACTCGCGCCGCGGCCTGCTGATGCTGGTCGGCCAGCGTCGGCGGCTCCTCGACTACCTCAAGGGCAAGAATGCCCAGCGGTACCGCGTGCTGATCGACAAGCTGGGCCTGCGCAAGTAAGCGCTCCGGGGCCCTCGCGAGGAGGGCCCCCCACGTAAGACAGGGCTCGGCCACCGGGCCCCCGGCCGAAGAGCCACAGGCGCGCGAGATGGCGCACCTTCCCGGCCCCCGGACGCACAGCGGAAGCGGAGAGAGATAAGACATGCACAAGGTCGAAATGCCCCTTGGCAGCGGTAGCCTGTCGATCGAGACGGGACGCCTCGCCAAGCAGGCTGACGGGTCGGTGTTGGTGCGTCTCGGAGACACCGTCGTGCTGGCCACGGCCTGCGCCCAGCGCGAGCCGCGGGTCGGCTTCGACTTCCTGCCGCTGACGGTCGACTACCGCGAGAACAACTACGCCTCGGGCAAGATCCCGGGCGGGTTCTTCAAGCGCGAGGGCCGGCCGACGGAGAAGGAAGTCCTCACCTCGCGCATGATCGACCGCCCGCTGCGGCCGCTGTTCCCCGAGGGCTACGCGTGCGAGACGCAGGTCGTCGCGCTGCTGCTCTCGGCCGACCTGGAGAACGACGGCGACCACCTGGCGATCACCGGCGCCTCGACCGCGCTCTGCATCTCCGACATCCCGTTCGAGACGCCGGTCGCGGCCGTCCGCGTCGGCTTCTGGGACGACGCCTGCCACATCAACCCGACCAACAACGAGTTCAAGACCAAGAGCCGCCTCAACCTGCTGGTCGCCGGCACGGAAGACGCGATCGTGATGGTCGAGTCGTCCGCGCAGGAGCTGTCCGAGGCCGACATGGTCCGCGCCCTGCAGGCCGGCCACGCCGCGATCAAGCAGATCGTCGGGCTGCAGAAGCAGCTCCGCGCGACCTGCGGCAAGCCCAAGCGGGCGCACGTCAGGAAGGAGCTGCCGGCCGCCCTGGTCCAGGAGATCGAGGGTGCGCTGAAGGAGCCGCTGCTGGCGGCGCTGCGCATCAAGGGCAAGCTCGAGATGTACGCGAAGGTGAAGGCCGTCAAGGAGGCCTACGCCGCGTCGCTGACCGAGGAGCAGGCCGACAAGAAGGCGATCCTCGGTGCCGTCTACGACGGCCTGCGCGAGAAGACGCTGCGCGAGGAGGTGCTCTCCGGGCGCCGCCTCGACGGCCGCCGCCACGACGAGATCCGTGCGATCCACTCCGAGGTCTCGGTGCTGCCGCGCGTGCACGGCTCCGCGGTCTTCACCCGCGGCGAGACCCAGGCGCTGGTGACGGCGACGCTCGGCACCTCCGAGGACTCGCAGATCATCGACACGGTGCAGGAGAGCGAGTACCGCAA
>JAMPXO010000109.1 GCA_023701125.1 Vicinamibacteria bacterium
CACCGCCGACGTCAAGCAGGTCGGGCCGTGCGAAGAGAACGCCGGCTTCGGCTCCTTCGTCGACGTGACGGGCCAGTACAAGCGCAAGTAGGGGCCGGTCGGACGTCGCGTCCGTTCGCCTTGACGGGCGGCGCTAAACTGCCCGCGTGCTGCTCCTCTGGCGGCAGATCGGCGCGGGACTCCAAGTGGCGATGCTGCTCCAGGTCGCGCTGGCCTTCGCGTGCCTCCTGGGCGTTCTGGGGGTGCGGCTGCGGTGCCGTGGTGCCGCCCGTTTCGGCTCGGCCCCGGCACTGGTCGCGCTCGTGCTGTTTCCGCTGGTGGTGGCCTCGGGGATCTCGACCTGGGCCTTCGGCGACGTGCTCGCGGCCGTGGCCCTGACCGGGTCCGGAGGCGTGGCGGCAGCCGCCGCGGGCTCGGCCGAGGCCCTGTTGCCGCTCCTGCTGGCCGCGGCCTGCGCGCTGGCCCTGGCCTTCGTGGCCATGCTGGTGATCGCGATCGGCAGCACTCGCGCGGCGCCGGCCGCCCCGGCACCCGGCCCATGGCTACCCCTGGTTGGCGGCGCGCTCGCGATCCTCGTGGGCGGCCTGACGATCCTGGTGGTCGGCACGGTGGCCGCCTTCAACTCCGGGCTGCGCGACCCGCAGGCGCTCTTGCTGCTCTGGCGCGTCGCGGCCGCAGCCGCGGGGGGACTGGGCCTGCTGCTGGCGGCACTGATCCTGACCGTCGTCGTGCGCGGGCCACGCGGGCCGGCCTCGACATTCTTCAAGCTCCAGTCGCTGGCGGCCGTGCTGGGAGTGGGCCTGGGTGTGGCGGCAGCGCTGTGGGGAATCCAGGTCCAGTGCGCGGCCCTCCAGGGCACCGCGCTCACGGGCGTACCTCATCGTGGGTGGTTGGGGGTCGCAGTGCGCGACGCCGCCGCGCGCTTCGGGGCCACGGTCGAACGGGATCCCCTGCTCGTGTCGGTCGGCGACGACGGCGGGTACCGGATCGACGGGCGCCCGGCCAACCTGGAGGCCGTGGGAAAGCGCCTGGGCGCGCTCGAGGCCGGGCGGAGAATCTCCGTGCAGGCGGCAGGCGCGGTGCCGTACCGGTTCGTCAGCCCCATCCTGGACGCGGTGCGGGAGGCCGGTTACGCCAGAGTCGGTCTGAACGACGCGGGGCAGGCGGAGCCGACGCAGAGCACGCTGGAGGTCGGGCTCATTGATCCACCGGGAGGGAAGTGCCCGCCTTCGAACCCCGTGGTCGTGCGGCTCGCGGATGGAACCGTGGAGGTGAACTGGCATCCCCTGGGCAGCATCGAGGAACTCGGCTCCCTGATCCGCGACGTCCTCCAGGTACGCACCTGCAAGGCCGTCTTCCTGCGGCCCGAAGCGACCGCGCGCTACGAGCAGGTCGTGGCGGCCATCGCGGTCCTGCGCGATGCGGGGGTTGATCCTGCCGTCCTGCTCACGCCCACCACGGCCGCGGACTTCCTTCCGCCCCCCCCGCCGCCACCACCACCTCCTCCTCCACCGCCACGATAGCCGCGGGATTGCCCAACTCGCGCCGCTCCTAGACCTCGCGCAGCGCGGTCGTGATCGGCAGCCGGGCGGCGCGCAGCGCGGGCAGCAGGCCGCCCACGATGCCCATCAGGATCGCGAACGTCATGCCCGCGAACAGCGCGGGTGCCGTGATCCGGAAGGCGAACGCCAGTTCCGAGAAATTGGCGCTGTTGGTGGCGGCGGTCACGCCGTTGGCTGGCAGCGCCAGCAGACAGCCGAGCACGCCGCCCGCGGCCGCCAGGATCACCGCCTCGGTCAGGAACGAGAGCAGGATCGAGCGCCGCGAGAAGCCGAGCGCGCGCAGGGTGCCGATTTCGCGGGTGCGCGAGGCGACGATGCCGTACATCGTGTTCATCGCCCCGAACACCGCGCCGACGCCCATCACGATGCCGACGAAGCCGGCGAGGCCGAGCAGCGCGCCGGCGATCGGCCCGGCCTGGGCCTCGTAGAACTCGCGCTCGCGGAACACGCTGACCTGGACCTGGGGATCGCCCTCCCACGCGGTCTTGAAGGCCTCGAAGGTCGACGGGTCGGCCAGCCGGACGACGACGGCCTGGTAACCGCCGGTGCGGCGCAGCGGCTCGGCCATCGTCTCGAGGTCGCCCCAGATCTCGCTCTCGAAGCCGGAGCCGTCGGAGGCGAACACGCCGACCACCTCCCACGGCTTGTTCTGGATCGAGACCTTGGAGCCGACCTCGAAGCCGTAGCGGTCGCGCACGCGCTCGCCGACCATCACCTCGGGCAGCCCGGGCTGGACCTGGCGGCCGGCGACCAGGCGGATGCCGCCGCGCACGTCGAAGGCGCGTGGCGTCACGCCGCGCACGCTGACGTTGACCTCGGCACCGTCGGCCTTGCGCGGGTAGGTGGCGACCACCAGGATCTCGGGCGAGGACAGCGGCCGCTCGGCCTCGTCGCGGGCGATCCGCGAGTCGACCAGCAGCAGCGCGGCCGCGTTGCGGCCGATGCCCGAGGTCAGCTCCGCGTTGGCTCCCTTCTGCACGATCATCACGTTGTCGGTGCGGCCGGTCGCGCGCAGCGCGAGCCGGAAGCCGGAGGCCATCGCGGTCAGGAACACCACCGTGGTGACGACCAGGGCGATGCCCACGATCGCCAGCAGCGTGAGCTGCCAGCGCACGCGCACGTTTCGGACGTTGTAGGTGATCGGAAGCGCCATCACGTTCTCCTAGACCGTCCGCAAGGTGTCGGTGATGCGGGCGCGGTAGGCCTGCAACGCGGGCAGCACGCCGGCCGCGAGGCCCAGGAAGACCGCGATCGAGAAGCCGAGCAGCGCGATCGTCGGCTGCAGCCCGAGGTTGGGGAAGGCGCGCACGACGTCGCCGATCAACGGCAGGCTCGGCAGCACGCCGATCATCAGCCCACCCAGCACCAGGCCGAGGCCGCCGCCCATCACCCCCAGCACCAGCGACTCGACCAGGATCAGCGCCATCACCAGCCCGCTGCCGAAGCCGAGCGTCTTCAGCACTGCGATCTCCGTGCGCCGCTCGCGCACCGCCATGCTCATCGTGTTGGCGGTGACCAGCAGGATGGTGAACGTGACCGCGATGCCGATGCCGTTGAGCAGCAGCGCCAGGTTGCCGGCCAGCGAGACGAAGCCGGCGCGGAACGCGGCCTCGGTCTCGGTCTTGGTGCGCACGTCGGAGTTCTCGAAGAAGGCGTCGACGGCCTTGGCGACGGCGCCCGCCCTCTCCGGGTCCTCGACCTCGATGCCGAAGGTGCCGGCGCTGGCGCGGCCGGTCGCCTCCTGGAGGTACTTGTGGTGGAAGAAGAACAGCCCACCGTCCGTGCCGGGGTAGCGATCCTCGTCCAGCTTGTAGATGCCACGGATCACGAACTCGAACGGCTTGCCGATCCGGTAGGGCGGGATCGTGCTCTCGAGCTGCACGGTAGAGCCCACTGACCAGCCGAAGCGCTCGGCCAGCCCGGGCCCGATGATCGCCCCCCGGCGGTCGGCGAAGAAGGCCGCCTTGTCGGCGTCGTCCAGCACGTACTCGGGGTACATCGCGAGGTAATCCTCGGGCTCGACCGCGAAGTTGGCGAAGAACTTGGTGAAGTCGGGCGGCAGGCCCATCACGCCGCCGAACCAGTTCGAGATCGCCACCCGCTTGACGCCGGGGATCTGCGCGATCCGCTCCTTGTACGCCATCGGCATGTTGTAGACGAGGCTGATCGAGTGGCGGGTGACGAGCCGCGAGGCGGAAGCGCTCTTCAGGCCGTAGTTGACCGCCGCGATGATGGTCTGCAGCGTGCAGAACAGGAAGATGCAGACGGCCATCGCCATCACCGTCGAGCCGGTGCGGATCCAGTTCCGACGCAGGTGCTTGAGGACGTAGGGGAGGAACTTCATCGCGCGGACCTCCCTAGCGGGAGAGCACGCCCTTCTCGAGGTGCCACTGGGTGTGCGCGCGCTGGGCCGCCCGCGGGTCGTGGGTGACCATCACGATCGTCTTGCCGAACTCGGTGTTGAGCGTGTCCATCAGCGCCAGGATCTCCTCGGCGCTCTTCGAGTCGAGGTCGCCCGTCGGCTCGTCGGCGACCAGCACCTTGGGGTCGGCGACGATCGCCCGCGCGATCGCGACCCGCTGCTCCTGGCCGCCGGAGAGCTGGCGCGGGTAGTGCTGCGAGCGCTCGGCGAGGCCAACGACCTTCAGCGCCGTCAGCGCCCGCTCGCGCCGCTCCTTCTTCGACAGGTTGGTCAGCAGCAGCGGCAGCTCGACGTTCTCGACCGCGGTCAGCACCGGGATCAGGTTGTAGAACTGGAAGATGAAGCCGACGTTGCGGCTGCGCCAGCGGGCGAGATCGCTCTCGCCGAGCTGGGCGACGTCGGTGCCGGCGACGAACAGCTTGCCCGACGTCGGCCGGTCGATGCCCGCGATCAGGTTGAGCAGCGTCGTCTTGCCCGAGCCCGACGGCCCCATCAGCGCCACGAAGTCGCCCTCGGGCACCTCCAGCGTCACGCCGTCGAGGACCTTCACCTCTTCCGCGTCGCGGTGGTAGACCTTCCTGACGCCCTCGACCGAGACCATGGGCGCCTTGCCGTTGCCGCTCATCCCTGCACCTTCACCTTGTCTCCGTCCTTCAACGACTCCGCGGGCTTCGACACCAGGCTCTCGCCGCCGGCCAGGCCCTGGCGCACGACGACGCGCCCCTCGCGCTCGGCGCCGGTTTCGATCACGCGCTGCTTGAGCTGGCCCGCGACCACCTCGAACACGACCTTCTTGCCGTCGCGGGTCGCGATCGCGTCCTTCGCGATCACCACCTGCGGCTTCGCCACCGCGGTCACGGCTCCAGCCGCCGGCGCGGGCTCCGTGAAGTTCACCCGCGCGCTCATTTCCGGCTTCAGGTCCTTGTCCTTGTCGAGGATCGTGACCTTGACCTGGACCGTCGCCTTGGTGCGGTCCGCGGTCGGGATCACCTGCCGCAGCACCGCCTTGTAGCGTCGGTCCGGGAAGGCCTCGACCGTGACCTCCGCCGGCTGCGCGTCGCCGAGCCGGGCCACGTTGCTCTCGCTGACGTCGGCCTCGACCTCGAGCGTCGCCAGGTCGGCCAGCGCGACGATGGCGCCCGACGCGGTCGAGATGTTCACGCCCGGCGGGATCGGCGCCACGCTCTCGCCCACCTCGGCCATCTTCTTGACGACCGTGCCCGCGAACGGCGCGCGGATCTGGGTGTTCTTCTGCTGCGCCTCGGAGAATGCGAGCGCGGCCTTCGCCTGCTCGAGCACGGCCTCGGAGACGCGCACGCGGCTGCGCGCGGCCTCCAGGCTGTCCTGGTCGAGCACCTTGTCGGCGTGCAAGCGCTCGGCGACGCCGCGCATCCGCACCAGCTCGGCGAGGTCGGCCTCGGCGCGCATCACGCCCGCCTTCGAGTTCTGGACCTGGGCGAGGTAGTCCGCGTCCTCGAGCCGGGCGATCAACTCGCCCTCGCGCACCCGGCTGCCCTCCTCGACGCCGAGCCAGGCGAGCCGGCCCTGGATCTTGGCGGAGACGACCGCCTTGCGACGCGCCACGACGTAGCCGGACGCGGTCAGCACGGGCGCCCCGCCCTGCGGCGCGCCGTCGGCCTCGAGCGTCGCCCGGGTCACGGTCACCGGCACCTCGGACAGCGCCGCGCGCAGCCGCAGGCCGTAGATCCCGGCCAGCAGCAGCGCCGCGGGGATCAACAGCAGCAGCGGCCAGCGCCGGGCGGGGCGCGGGCTGTCGTGGTCGATGCGCAGCGACGCGAGGTCGCGCTTCAGGTGTTCGCTCACGGTCGTGGGACCTCCAGGCGGCCCGGTGTGCAGCGGGATGGACGCGGAAAGGCATTCTAGAGTTCCATGCAATGAGGCGCATGTGCCGGAGGTCATGGTCGCCGGGTGACGATCGTCATCCGCTCGTCACGCGGCTGGCCGGCACCGGCCTAGGATGGGCCGCGCGGGGCGGCGGAGGGGATTCATGAGCAACGAGCGAGCGGGCGTCAGGCTGTGGGCATGGGCCGGGCTGGCCTCGTTGGCGGTGGTAGCAGTGCCGCTCCTGGCCCAGCAGCCGGCGCCGTCGCCGGCCGATCGCATGGCGCAGCGGCCGGGCGAGGGACGAAAGCCCGAGTGGCCGGCACCGGCCATCACCGAGTACAGGCCCGACTCGCGACTCGTCGTCGCCGAGCACCCGACGCCGCGCGCGAAGTTCCCGGTGGTCGACGTCCACAGCCACCACGCGACGCCGATCGCTCCGGAGCGGCTGGCCGCCGTCGTGAAGGCGATGGACCAGCTCAACCTGCGGGTGCTGGTCAACCTGAGCGGCGGCTGGGGCGCCAAGCTGCGCCAGGGCCTGGCGGCGATCCGCAACAGCCCGTATCCCGATCGCATGGTGCTGTTCGCCAACGTCGACTTCAGCGGCGGCGTCGGGCCCGGCTTCGGCCAGAAAGCCGCCGCGCAGCTCGAGGCCGACATCCGGGCCGGCGCGCTCGGGCTCAAGATCTTCAAGGAACTCGGGCTGCGCGTGCAGAAGACCGACGGCACCCGCCTCCACCTCGACGACGGCGAGCTCGACCCGATCTGGGCGACCTGCGGCCGGCTCGGCGTGCCGGTGCTGATCCACACGGCCGAGCCCGCGCCGTTCTTCGACCCGATCGATTTCGGGAACGAGCGCTGGCTGGAGCAGGCGCTGTTCGCCGACCGCCGCTACCAGGACCCGAAGTTCCCGCGCTTCGAGGAGCTGATCGCCGAGCGCGACCGGATGTTCGAGCGCCACCCGAAGACGACCTTCATCGGCGCCCACATGCTCTACCACTCGAACGACCTGGCGCGGCTCGGGCGACTGCTCGACCGCCTGCCCAACGTCTACCCCGAGCTGGCCGCGGTGCTCGCCGAGTACGGCCGCCAGCCGCGCGCGGCCCGCGCGTTCTTCGTCAAGTACCAGGACCGCATCCTGTTCGGCAAGGACAGCTTCCAGGCCGACGAGTTCCCCTACTACTGGCGCACGCTGGAGACGGCGGACGAGTACTTCGACTACTACCGCGACTACCACGCGTTCTGGAAGCTCTACGGCCTCGACCTGCCCGACGAGGTGCTGAAGAAGATCTACTACGAGAACGCGCTGCGCCTGGTGAAGGGCCTGCCCACGACCGGCTTCCCCGAATAGGCCGCCCGGCGACCGGCCGCCGGTGCTAGCCTCGCGCATGCCTCAGAGCGAGATCGTGGGCGTCGTGTCGGCGCTGGTCTACGGTGGCGCGCTCGAGTTCGCGCCGCGCCGATGGCGGCTCACGCTGGCGTCGGTCGGGCTGGTGGTCGCCGCGCTCATGTACGTGGGCTTCGCGCTGGCCGAGGGCTACGGCCAGGTGCTTCACATCGTCGGTGGGGCGCCGTTCGTGGTGGCCGCCGTGCTCGCCCGCCGTCGCCCGTTCTTGCTGGGCGGCGCCTGGATCGCCCACGCAATCTGGGACGGTGTGGCGATGAGCCACGGCGGCTTGTTCCCGGCCTGGTACCCGTTCTGGTGCGGCAGCCTGGATGTCGTGTTCGGGCTCTACCTGATGGTGCGCGCGAGCGCCTGGCAGGACCCGCGCTGAAGCGCTGGGCGAGGTGGCGATGAACGTCCGCGTCGAGAGGGATTCCTTCGGTCCGATCGAGGTGCCGGCCGAGCGATTGTGGGGGGCCCAGACCCAGCGCTCGCTGCAGCACTTCAGGATCTCCGGCGAGCGCATGCCGGCCGCACTGATCGTCGCGCTCGCGCTGTGCAAGAAGGCGTCGGCCCTGGTCAACCGCGAACTGGACGAGCTCGACGCGAAGAAGGCGGACGCGATCGTCGCCGCGGCCGACGAGGTGCTCGCCGGCCGCCACGACGCGGAGTTCCCGCTGGTCGTGTGGCAGACGGGCTCGGGCACGCAGACGAACATGAACATGAACGAGGTGCTCGCCAACCGCGCCTCCGAGCTGCTCGGCGGGGCGCGCGGCGAGGGCCGCCTCGTGCACCCGAACGACGACGTGAACCGCGGCCAGTCGAGCAACGACGTGTTCCCGGCCGCGATGGCCGTCGCCGCCTACGGGGCGGTGCGCGAGCAGGTGATCCCCTCGGTGCGGCAACTGCGCGACGTGCTGGAGGCCAAGGCGCGGGCGTTCGACGACGTCGTCAAGATCGGCCGCACCCACCTGCAGGACGCGACGCCGCTGACGCTCGGCCAGGAGATCTCCGGCTGGGTCGCCCAGCTCGACCAGGGCCTGCGCCACCTCGAAGCAACGCTGCCCCATCTCGCCGAGCTCGCCCTCGGCGGCACCGCGGTCGGCACCGGCCTCAACGCCCATCCGGAGTTCGCGGCGCGCGTGGCGCAGGTGCTGGCGGAGCTGAGCGGCCACCCGTTCGTGACCGCGCCCAACAAGTTCGAGGCGCTGGCCGCCCACGACGCGCTCCTTCACGCCCACGGCGCACTGAAGACGCTGGCGGCCTCGCTCAACAAGATCGCCAACGACGTGCGTTGGCTGGCCTCGGGCCCGCGCTGCGGGATCGGCGAGATCACGATTCCCGAGAACGAACCGGGCAGCTCGATCATGCCGGGCAAGGTCAACCCGACCCAGGCCGAGGCGCTGACGATGCTGTGCGCGCAGGTGATGGGCCACGACGTCGCCATCAACGTCGGCGGGATGAGCGGCAACTTCCAGCTCAACGTCTTCAAGCCGATGCTGATCCACAACTTCCTGATGAGCTGCCGGCTGCTGGCCGACGGCTGCGACAGCTTCCGCGAGCACTGCGCGGCGGGGATCGAGCCGGACCGCGCGCGGATCGCCCTGCATCTGCAGAACTCGTTGATGCTGGTGACCGCGCTCGCCCCCCACATCGGCTACGACCCGGCCGCCCGGATCGCCAAGACCGCCCACGAGCAGGGCGCCACGCTCCGGGAGACGGCGATCCGCCTCGGCCTGGTCACGGAAGAGCAGTTCGACCAGTGGGTGCGGCCCGAAGACATGGTCGGCCGCCGGCGGTAGCCCCGGCTCGCTGCGCGACGCTACAGGCGCGACAGGCCGGCGGGCGGCACCACCAGCACGGACCCGCTGCAGCCGAGCAGCAGCCGCTCGGTGACATCCTCGCGGCCCCACTCGACCGGCCCCGGCCAGGCGCCCAGCACCAGCAGCTCGTAGGCGCCGTGCTCGAACTCGTCGAGCACCTCCTCGACCACCAGCCCTTCGCGCCACAGCGGCTCGACGCCGTGGCCGCGCGACGCCAGCAACTCGCGCACGGCCTGCTCGGGGCTCGGCGAGGCGGGCGAAGCGCCGGGCAGGCGCACCTCGGCATCGACGTGGACGAAGTCGGGCGTCGCGCTGGTCACGGCTGCCAGGGCGCGGGCTGCGTCGATCACCGCCTCCGTCGAGCCACCGCCGGAGACGGCGCCCAGCACCCGCCGGTAGCGCTCCGGCGGCCGCCGCGCGACGAGCACCGCGGTGCGCACGCTGCGGACGACGGTCGCCACCCGGGATCCGCGCACCATGCGGGCGATCGCGCCGCGCCCCGCGGGTGGCACCACCACGAGCCCGTACCCGCCGGCGCTCGCTTCATGCACGATCGAAGCCTCGGCCAGTCCCGGCGCCTGCTTCTCGCAGACGGCGTCGCCCATCAGCCCCAGCGTCGCGCGGGCACGCACCAGCAGCCCCGGGTCGCGGCGCACGTCTTCTTCGCTGGCGAGCAGGACGATCTCGCCGAGCAGGGCGGGCCCCAAGGCACGAGCCGCGGCGAGCGCCCACGGGCCGCGTGGCGAGCTGTCGACGTAGACGAGGGTGCGCACGGGTTCCTCCCTAGCCCAGGCCCAGCAGCAGCGCCGGGATCACGAGCACGACGCCGACGAACACGACCCGCGCTCGTGGCGTGCCGGTGGCGAGCCGCGCGAGGCGGTCGAGCCGGTAGCCGAACGCATGCGGGAAGACCAGCACGACCGGCAGCGAGAGCAGCGCCACGAACAACATCTGCAGGGCGACGATGCGGACCGCATCGGGATGGCCGACCAGCGCCCCGGCCAGCAGCGTGTCGATCAGGGTGGTGACGTTGGCGCCGCACACGTACGGCCACACGTTCTCGCGGCGGACCCAGCCGCGCGAGGTCAGCGGCACGAGCAGCGAGATCGAGACCGAGACCGACAGCGTGAGGCAGGTGATGCCGGCCCCGACCAGGAACAGCACGAACGGCTGCAGCACGACCTTTCCCATCCGCTCGAGCGGGCTGCGCTCCCCGGACAAGTCCGGCAGCGCGAGGTCCAGCAGGCGGAACCCGGCGAGCAGGGCGCCGAGGCCGAGGCCGAACAGCGCCAGTGTCGGCAGCCGCGCCGCGGCCGCCGCGGCCACGACACCGAACAGCGGGCGCAGCACCGAGTCGAGCGCGCGGCCCTCGAGCACCAGTCCCGACAGCAGGCCGCGGTCGAGCGCCAGGTAGCCGCAGGCCAGCGCGGGCACGTAGATCGCCGCGGTCGCCAGCAGCGCGGTGGCACCGACGTAGGCGGCGCGGCCGTCGTGCCGGCCCGCGCGCCAGTCGTCGGCGGCACCCAGCACCAGCACGACGAACGATGCGCCCAGGCGCGAGCCGCCGATCATGGCGAAGGCCTCGAGCGTCGTCAGCGCGCCGCCGGCCAGCAGCGCCAGCGCGATCGCCGCCACCGGCGAGCCGGACAGCAGCAGGCAGGCGCCCAGCCAGCCGAAGCCGAGGCCGCCGCTCACCCCGTCGACGTCGAGCACGCGCAGCAACGGCAGCAGGCCGGAGGCGCCGCGCTTGAGCAGTTCCAGCGCGAGCACGAACAGGTACAGGCCGGCGGCGAGGGCCGCCACTAGACGGGCGGCTCGCGCCAGGCGGAGCCTGACGCTCGGGCCCGCGGGGGCTACGTCGCCAACGGACGCTCCTCCGCCCCCGCACCCCCGACGGACCGCGCTCAGAACGCCCTCGTGCTGTCGAGCAGCAGGGTGACCGGCCCGTCGTTGACGAGTTCGACCTCCATGTGGGCGCGGAACACGCCGGTGGCCACCGTCACGCCGAGCGCGCGGGCGCGAGCCACGAACTCCTCGTACAGCGCCTCGGCCTGCCCGGGCGGAGCCGCATCGACGAAGCTGGGCCGCCGGCCCTTGCGGCAGTCGCCCTGCAGCGTGAACTGGGAGACCACCAGCAGCGCCCCGCCCACCTCGAGCAGGGGCACGTTCATCGCGCCCGTCGGGTTCCGGTGCCGGGCGAAGCCCGTCACCGGTCCCATGGGGGCTCCGTCGCGAACGGAGCTCCTCTGCCCCCAATCCCCCGTCGCATCGGGGAACACGCGCAGGCCGACCACCTTCTCGGCCAGCCAGGCCGCGTCCTGCGCGGTGTCGGCGACGGCCACGCCGAGCAGCACCAGGAAGCCACGGCCGATGGCCCCGACCTCGGCGTCGCCGACCCGCACCGCGGCCCGGGTCACGCGCTGGACGACGGCCCTCAACGCCCGGCCTGCGGCGGCATCGCGGGCGCACGCTACGAGCCCGCGCGCGCCGCGTCAAGGAACGCGGGCGTTCCGGCGGCGCGCGGTTTCCGCTAGCATTCCCGTTCGATCGTCCCCGTCGCCCCGAGGAGGCACTAGTCGATGACCTACGTGATCGCCGAACCGTGCGTCAACACCAAGGACACCGCCTGCGTCGAGGTGTGCCCGGTCGACTGCATTCACCCGAAGAAGGACGAGGCCGAGTTCGCCTCGGAGACCAAGCTCTTCATCGACCCCGAGACCTGCATCGACTGCGGCGCGTGCGTCCCGGTCTGCCCGGTCCAGGCCATCTTCCCGCTCGAGGAGCTGCCGGAGAAGTGGGCCAGCTACGCGCAGATGGAAGTGGACTGGTACCAGAAGCGCAAGTAGCGACCGCCGCGTGGGCGAAGCCTTCGAGGTGCCGTTCCGGGCCGCCTACCCGCTCGGGGAGGCGGCCGAGCTGGCGCTCGAGGACTACGCCCGCGCGCTGGGCGGCTGCGACGAGGCCGAGGCGCTGCGCGCGTCCGACGACCCGGGCATGGTGCGTGGCCTGCGCCTGGTCGGCCTGCGCGGCACGCTGACGCCGGCGCTGCTGTCCGACCTCGAGGACTTCGCCTGCGACATGGCCCGGCGCCGCGGCACCGGCGCGGGCCTGGGCTGGACCTGAGCGTCGGGAAGGAGAACGAGTTGAAGACTCACCTGCGCGTCGCCCGGCCGTTCCTGGTCGTGCTGCTGCTGTTCGCCGTCGGCCGCCTCGTCCAGGGCAGCTCCGGGGTGCCGTACGAGCGGGCCCACCACGTCTTCAGCCTGGTCACGCTGACGCTGATCGGCGCCGCGTTCCACGGCGCCTTCGCCCGCCGCTGGCTCGGCTACGGAGCGATGCAGGCGCTCACGCTGGGCGCTGTGCTGGGCCTCGCAAACCAGCTCGTGATCTTCGCCTGCACGCTGGGCTCGCTGCTGCTCGGAGCCCACACCTACTTCACCCATCCGATCGCGCTCAACACCCTGGAACTGGGCTGGGTGACGGACCTGCTCGCCAGGGCCCCGGCGGGCTCGACCATCGCCGAGTTCCGGTCGCTGGTCGACACCACCCTCGCCGAAAAGTCCGGCGATCTCACGCTGGCGACGACGCTCGGGCGCCGCGCAGCTGGGTTGTTCTTCGGCTCGCTGCTGGGCGCGCTCTCGGCCGGCATCGGCTGGGCGCTGGGCGCGCTGCTGCCGGCCGACCCGCGAAAGGACTGACCGTGAATCTCCCGTTCGCCCTGCTGCTGGTCGTGGCGCTGGCGGCACCCGCCGCCGCCCAGGAAGCGAAGGAGATCAAGCTCGACGGCTACGCCGAGTGGCGCGACCGCGGGGCGCTGGTGGTCGAGGGTCAGCGCGTGCGGCTGGCGCCCGCCGGCAAGTTCAAGGGCGGCGGCGAAGCCCGCGACTTCTCGTCGGTGCCGCTCGGCTACGAGGTCAAGGTCAAGGGCGCGCGCCAGCGCGACGGATCGATCCTGGCCCGCGAGGTCGAGGCCAGGCCCAACGGCAATGCGCTGTTCGAGGGCGACCTCCAGCGCGCCTTCGACGAGCAGGAGTCCGAGTACCGGCGCCGCGGCCGGATGTTCGAGCAGGACCAAGAAGGGCGGATGGAGAGCTACGGGCGGCTGCTCGAGCGCGGCCGCCACGTCGAGCGGGTGCGGCGCATCGCCGCCCGGCTGGTGCCCCCGTACATGGAGCCCGAGGACTTCCGCGTGTACGTGGTCGAGAACGAGGAGTGGAACGCGATGGCCGCGCCCAACCGCTCGATCTACGTGTTCACGGGCCTGCTCGAGGACATGGACGACGACGAGGTAGCGATCGTGCTCGGCCACGAGCTGGCCCACGCCACCTACGAGCACTCGCGCAAGGGCTTCAAGAAGCAGATGCTGATCCAGCTCGGCGCGCTGGGCCTGCTCGGCATCGCCGAGGGCGCCATCGACTCCGAGGGCTGGCGGGCGGCGGCCCAGGTGCTGACCGTGCTCGGCGCCTCCGCCTGGTCGGCAGGCTACGGCCGCGGTCACGAGGACCAGGCCGACCGCGTCGGCCTGCGTTACGCGTGGGAGGCCGGCTACGACGTGACCAAGGGCCCGCAACTGTGGCAACGCTTTGCCGACAAGTACGGCGAGGGCAACAAGGTCGTCAACTTCTTCTTCTCCGACCACTCGCAGTCGCTGGTCCGCTCGAAGAACCTGCGCCAGGAACTGGCCTACAACTACGGCGGCCAGTAAGCCCCTCGCCTGGAAGCGCGCCCTGCGCCACGACGCGCAGGGCTTCTACCGGCTCGACCTGCCCGAGGGCGAGGTGCGGGTGTTCATGACGCCCGCCCTGCTCGCCGAGGCCGAGGACTCGCTCGGGCCGCAGATCGCCAACGCGCGGCGCTTCCCGGGCGTGCGCGACGTCGTCATCACGCCCGACGCCCATCACGGCTACGGCGTGCCCGTCGGCTGCGTGATGGCCACGTCCGGCACGCTGGCGATGGGCCCGGTCGGCTACGACATCGGCTGTGGCATCGCGGCCCTGCGCTCGGGCGTGCCGCGCGAGCGGGCGACGCCGGAGGCCGTGCGCGCGTTCTCGCGCGAGGTGATGCAGCGGGTCGGCCTCGGCGTCGGCGCGCGCGGCCAGAGCTTCCCGCCGCAGCGCTTCCAGGAGCTGTTCCGCGGCGGGGCCGAGGCGCTGGGCGCGGCCCGCGGCCAGGTTGCCGAGCGCGACCGCATCCCGGTCGATGATTCGTGGGAGGTGCCGAAGCAGAGCCGCGCCTGGCGCGGCGCGCAGCAGCTCGGCAGCCTCGGCGGCGGCAATCACTTCATCGAGCTGCAGCACGACGGCGCCGCGCTGTGGGTGATGTACCACACCGGCTCCCGCGGCTTCGGCCACGGTCTCGCGACGTGGTACTTCGAGTGTGCGCGCGAGGAGCTGGGCCTGCGGCGCGGAGAGATGGACCTCGGCTACTTCACGCCGCAGTCGAAGCACTGGCGCGACTACCGGAACGCGGTGGCGGCGGGTGGCAACTACGCAATCGTCAACCGGCTGCTGATCGGCCGCGAGGTGGCGACCGCGTTCGCCCACGCGTTCGGCGAGGCGCCGCAGCTCGTGTACGAGATCTCCCACAACCTCGTGCAGGAGGAGCACCACCCCGACCTGTTCCGGGAGCCCGTGTGGGTCCACCGCAAGGGGGCCACCCGCGCGCTGCCCGCGGGTCACCCGATGCTCCGCGGCACGCGCTGGGCGCAAACGGGCCACCCGGTGCTGATCCCGGGCTCGATGGGCGACACCTCGTACGTGCTGCGTCCGCTGCCGGGCGCTGCCCGTGCGCTCTACTCGGTCAACCACGGCTGCGGTCGCCGCAAGTCGCGCACGGCGGCACGTCACGAGATCAGCCAGGCCGAGGCCAACCGCCGCATGCGCGAGCTGGGCGTCATGGTCAACGCCGACGGCGACGTGCCGGTCGACGAGTCGCCCGCCTGCTACAAGAGCGCCGCGGCCGTGGTCGAAGCGGTCGAAGCGGCGGGCCTGGCCCGGGTCGAGACCCGGCTCACCCCGCTGGCCAGCCTCAAGGGCGTTGATTGACACCGGAATTTTCGTTCTGCTAGCGTCCTGCTCGTCGAAGTGGCGGTTCACTGTCGTCTGCGGAAACGACGGTCGTTGCGAACTGACGTGAGCGGCGGCACCGGTCGATTCGCGAGGAAACGCACAGGAGACGCGCCCCTCAACAGTCCCGAAGGAGCTGCACGTTCATGATCGAAGGCACCGTCAAGTGGTTCAACGAGGCCAAGGGCTTCGGCTTCCTCTCGCGTGAGGGTGGGCCGGACGTTTTCGTCCACCACAGCGAGATCCGCGCCGATGGCTTCCGCACCCTGAACGAGGGTGACAAGGTCCGCTTCGAGGTGGTGGACTCCCCCAAGGGTCCGCGCGCCGCGAACGTCACCAAGGCCTAGGCAGGCCCATCGGGTTCCAGCGCCGGGCAGAGCCCGGCGCTGGTCCCTTGGGGGCTACGTCGCGAACGGACGCTCCTCCACCCCCAGACCCCCAGGTTTGTAGCCCGGGAGCCTCTGGCCTAGCATCGTCGCGCTCACTCTACGCGCCTTGCAGGAGGCTCCATGCGACTCGTGACCCGCGGCGACCTCGACGGCCTGACCTCGGCGGTGCTGATCACCGCCTGCGAGCCGATCGACGAGGTGGTGCTCGTCCATCCCCAGGACATCACCGACCGTCGTTTCGCGGTGACCGAGGACGACGTCATGGCCAACCTGCCGTTCAGCCCGACCGCGGCCAAGTGGTTCGACCACCACCTGCTGACAGACTCCAACGAGAAGCCGCCCGAGGACTTCCGCGGCGCCTACGCGCTGGCCCCGTCCGCCGCCCGCGTGGTGTACGACTACTACCGCGGCGCCCACCCGCAGATCGAGAAGTGGGCGACGCTGGTCGACGAGACCGACCGCGTCGACTCGGCGCAGCTCAACCTGAACGACGTGCTCGACCCGCAGGACTACATCCTGCTCGGCTTCACGCTCGACCCGCGCTCGGGCCTGGGCGGCTACCAGCCGTACTTCATGGAACTGCTGGAAGCACTGCGCGACAAGCCGATCGCCGAGGTGATGGCGCTGCCGTCGGTGGCCGAGCGCGCCGCGCGCCTGCGCGAGCAGGACCGCGCCTTCCGCGAGGTCACCCAGCAGCGCTCGCGGCTCGATGGCAACGTCGTGTTCACCGACTTCCGCGACCTCTCACCGCTGCCGATCGGCAACCGCTTCATCGTCTACACGCTGTTCCCGCAGGCCAACATCTCGCTGCGCGTGCACTGGGGCCCGAGCAAGCTCCACGTCGCGGCCACCGTCGGCCACTCGATCTTCAACCGCACCAGCCGCACCAACGTCGGCCTGCTGATGTCCAAGCTGGGCGGCGGTGGCCACCGCGGCGCGGGCACCTGCCTGCTGCCGGCGGAACGCGCCGAAGAACTGATCGCGGGCCTGATCGCCGCGATGAAGGCGGACGGCTGAGCCTCTCCGCGCACGCCATCGACTGCCTGCGCGAGGCGGGCCGGATCGCCTCGCAGGTGCGGCGCTCGGGCGCCGCGGCGATCCGCGCCGGCGCGCTGGTGCGCGAGGTGTGCGAGCAGGTGGAGGCCGACATCGTGGGCCAGGGCGGCGGCATCGCGTTCCCCGTCCAGTCCTCGCGCAACGCGCTGGCGGCCCACTACTGCTCCGCGCCGGACGACACCACGTGCTACGCGGAGGGCGACCTCGCCAAGCTCGACCTCGGCGTGCACGTCGACGGCTGGGTGGTCGACACCGCGACCACCGTCAACGTCGGCGACGTGGCGCACAACCGGCCGCTGGTCGAGGCGGCGCACGCGGCACTGGCCGCAGCCATCAGCGCCGCCGCGCCCGGGGTCTCGGTGCGCACGCTGTCGCGGGTGCTGGAGCAGGAGGTGCGCAGGCGCGGCCTGCGCCCGATGCGGAACCTGTGCGGCCACGGCGTCGGCCGCTGGACGGTGCACTGCGCGCCCGCCGTGCCCAACGTGCTGGCTCCCGGCGACCCCGACCACGCGCTGGCGGCGGGCAGCGTGATCGCCATCGAGCCGTTCGCGACCGACGGCAGCGGCGAGGTCGCCGAGCACGGCGTCGCCGAGGTGTTCCGGGTGCCGCCGGCGGCGCCGCTCGACGACGCCGCGGAGATCTCGCCGGGGCTGCGGGCGGCGATCGCGGCCTTTCGCGGGCTACCCTTCGCGCGCCGCCAGTTGCGCCAGTTCCCGACGGAGTCGGTGCACGAGGCGCTGGCCGGGCTGCGGCGGCGGGGGATGCTGCAGGCCTACGCGGCGCTGCGCGAGGCCTGGGGCCGGCCGGTCGCGCAGGCCGAGCACACGCTGCTGTTCCGGGCGGACGGGGTCGAGGTGCTGACGGCCTGAGCCGGCTACTTCGCTTCCTCTTCGGCCTCTTCTTCGGCTTCCTTCTTCACTTCTTCGGGCAGGTCGTAGAGACGCTCCTGCGGCCCGGGCACGATGCCGGCGAGATCGGGATCGTCGCTGGTGCGGTCGAGCTTGACGCGCGTCTCGGTCCGTTCCACGCGCTTCGCTGCTTTGTCTCGGGCGCGCTCCTGGCGCGCGATCTCGCGCTGCCGCTTGGCAAAAGTCGCTCGCGATCTGGTGGCCATCTTCTGGTTCGCTCCGGGGGTTGCAGGGGACGGCGGCCGGCTGGACTCGAGCCTTGTCGCTCGCCGTCTCGGGCGGGCAAGTCTACCACCGGTGTGGTTGAATACCGTCCGTGGCGCGCGATCGGGACAGCCGGCTGGCCTTCTCGACCGACGGCGCCCACCTGCGGCCGGCGCCGC
>JAMPXO010000110.1 GCA_023701125.1 Vicinamibacteria bacterium
GCCGCCCACAATCGCGCCCACTTCCGCGAGCGCGGCGTGCTGACCGTCAACCTGATGGGCTCGCCCGGCGCCGGCAAGACCGCGGTGCTCGAGGCGCTGTCCCGGCACCTGAACGGCAGCCGCAAGCTGGGTGCCCTGGCCGGCGACCTGGCCACCGAGAACGACGCCAACCGGCTGGAGGCGGCGGGCATCCCGTCGCTCGCGATCACCACCGGCTCGGCCTGCCACCTCGACGCCGACATGGTCCACGAGGCGCTGCACAAGCTGGCCTGGAAGGACGTCGACCTGCTGTTCGTCGAGAACGTCGGCAACCTGGTGTGCCCGGCGGTCTACGACCTCGGCCAGGACTGCAACGTCGTCGCGCTGGCGGTCACCGAGGGCCTCGACAAGCCGATCAAGTACCCGGTGATGTTCAAGGGCGCCGACCTGGTGCTGCTGACCAAGACCGACCTGCTGCCGCACCTCTCGGGCGTGTCGCTCGCGGGCTATGAGGACTCGCTGCGCAAGGTGATGCCGAGCTTCGAGGCGATCCCGGTCTGCGCGACGACGGGCGAAGGCCTCGACCGCTTCGCGGCCTGGCTGGAGTCCCGCCGCGCGGTGACCCCCCGCCACGAGCACGCTCACGAACACCACCACCACGTCCCCGGGCACTGACCGCCTCCCGCAGCTCGCCTCGCCGGGCGGCCGTTTTCCACGACTATCCAAAACACTCACGGTGATTATGGACAGTGGTCCAAAACCACCGTAGCATGAGGCATGCCCCGCGCCCGCTATCTCCGCGCCCAGGTCCAGAAGGACCTCGCCCGCAAGATGGTGCTGGTGGCCGGCCCGCGCCAGGTGGGCAAGACAACCCTGGCGCGCAGCCTGCCCGGCGCGGCCCGGGCCTACCTCAACTGGGACATGGCCGAGCACCGCGCCCGCATCCTGGCGCGGGAGCTGCCCGCCGGAAAGCTCTGGATCTTCGACGAGATCCACAAGTACCGCTCGTGGCGCGGGTATCTGAAGGGCCTCTTCGACGGTCGGCCGCGGGGGCAGCGCATCCTGGTCACCGGCAGTGCTCGGCTCGACTTCTATCGTTTCGGCGGCGACTCGCTGCAGGGGAGATACCACCTGCTTCGCCTGCACCCGCTGTCTGCGGCCGAACTGGGCCTCGCGACCGCTTCCGAGCTGCGCGAACTCCTGACGCTGGGCGGCTTCCCGGAGCCGTTCTTCGGCGGCTCGGAGGAGGAGGCCCGGCGGTGGTCCCGCCAGTACCGCAGCCTGCTGGTGCGCGAGGAGCTGGCCAGCCTCGAGCGGGTCCAGGACCTGGGCAACGTCGAGCTGCTGTTGCTCCACCTGCCCGAGCGGGTCGGCTCGCCGCTGTCGATCAACGCGCTGCGCGAGGACCTGCAGGTCAGCCACAAGACGGTGGCCAACTGGCTGCGCATCCTGGAGCGCCTGTACGCGGTCTTCCGCCTGCCGCCGTTCGGCGCCCCGCGGCTGCGCGCGGTCAAGAAGGAGCAGAAGCACTACCACTTCGATTGGAGCGTGGTGCCCGCCGACGCGCCACGCTTCGAGAACCTGGTGGCGTCGCACCTGCTCAAGTGGGTCCATCACCAGCAGGACGTGCACGGGCGGGATCTCGAGCTGCGCTACTTCCGCGATACCGACGGGCGCGAGGTGGATTTCGTCGTGGTCGAAGGGCGACGGCCGGTGTTGGCCGTCGAGGCGAAGTGGGGGGACGCCGAGAGCGACCGCTCGCTGCGCTACTTCAAGGCGCGTTTCCCGGACACGGTGGCCTGGCAGGTCTCGGCGACGGGGACGAAGGACTTCCAGTCCCCGGAGGGCATCCGCGTCGCCCCGGCGCTGGCCCTGCTGCGCACGCTGGTCTGACGGGTACCACCCTCCGCAGCGGAGGCGTAGAGTCCGCTCGTCGGCGTTCACCACGGAGGTGCCTGATGCGGACGTTGCTCCTGCGCGGCCTGGCGGCCGCCGTCCTCGCGGGCCTGCCCGCCGCCGTTGCGATGGCCGCAGCGCCTGCCACGCTGCGGGTCGACTACACCCACTTCGGCAACGCCCGCGAGGAGCACTTCGCGCTGGAGCGGGTCGTCGTCGAGCCGCTGCCGTGGCCGGGACGGCCTGAGGCTGCGCTCGACGAGAGCGGGCTCGGCAAGTACCGCTTCGAGGTGATCGACCGCGCCACCCAGCGCGTCGTCTTCTCCCGCGGCTTCGCGTCGATCTACGGCGAGTGGGAGACGACCGGGGAAGCCGAAACGATGAACCGCGCGTTCTCCGAGTCGTTGCGCTTCCCGAAGCCGGCCGGCCCGGTCCAGGTCGTGGTGAAGAAGCGCGACCGGCACCACGACTTCCGACAGATCTGGTCGGTGGTGGTCGACCCTGCCGACATGCTGGTCGATGCGGCGAAGCCGCCGTCCGCCGGCGCGCTGATCGCGCTGCAGCGCTCGGGCGAGCCGGCCGACAAGGTCGACTTCCTGATCCTCGGCGACGGCTACACCGCGGCCGAGCGCGGCAAGTGCGAGAGCGACGCGAAGCGCCTGATGGCGATGCTGTTCGCCGTCGAGCCGTTCAAGGCCCGCCGCACGGACTTCAACGTCTGGGGCCTGTGCCCGGCCGCCGCCGAGTCGGGCGTGTCGCGGCCCTCGACCGGCGTGCACCGCCGCTCGCCGGTGGGCGCCACCTACGACGCGTTCCGCTCCGAGCGCTACGTGCTGACCTTCGACAACCGCGCCTTCCGTGACCTCGCGTCGCAGGCGCCG
Source organism: Vicinamibacteria bacterium (assembly GCA_023701125.1). GTDB lineage: Bacteria > Acidobacteriota > Vicinamibacteria > Fen-336 > Fen-336 > WYBL01. The sequence continues at coordinate 2,757 of JAMPXO010000110.1, forward strand.
TACGAGTTCGTCGAGATCATGACCAACACCAACACCTACGGCGGCGGCGGCATCCACGGCCAGTTCGCGACCGTCGCGGCCGACAGCGCGTGGGCCGCGTACCTGTTCGTGCACGAGTTCGGCCACCACTTCGCGGCGCTCGCCGACGAGTACTACACCTCGGACGTGGCCTATGGCCCGGCGACCGAGCGGATCGAGCCGTGGGAGCCGAACGCGACCGCCGACCCGAAGGCCGCCAAGTGGCGCGACCTGATGAAGGCCGACACGCCGCTGCCGACGCCGTGGGAGAAGGACGCCTTCGAAGCCCGCTCGCGCGAGATCCAGACGGAGCGGCGCGCGATCCGCGCCGCCAACCGGCCCGAGGCCGAGATGGACGCGCTCTTCACCCGCCAGCGCGACGAGGAGGAGAAGCGGCTCGGCGCCGAGAAGCACGCCCACGACGTCGGCGCCTTCGAGGGCGCCAACTACGAGGCCAGGGGCTACTTCCGGCCGCAGGTGGACTGCATCATGTTCACCCGCGACCGGGTGCCGTTCTGCGCGGTGTGTCGCCGCGCGATCGAGCGGGTCATCGACCAGTATTCGGGAGGCGTCCGGCGCAAGGAGTGAATCCCGTCGCCGGACCGGCGGGGGAGACATGGGCCACTGGATGCGTGCGAGCCGGCGGACCGGCCTGGTGGCTGTCGTGCTGGCGATCGCGGCCTGGTACTGGCCGGCCTCGCAGGCGTGGTGGCGGCTGACCCCGGTCTCGCTCGCGAGCTGGCGCGAGAACCTGCGGATGGCGGCGATCGACGAAGACGCCGCCGCGCCGCGGGTCGACCTGCCCGACCTCGAGCTCGCGGAGCGCCTGCTGCCGCGGCCGTGGGTCGACGTCGACGGCCCCGCGTGGGCGGGCCTGCTGCGCACCGCCCGCGAGGCCGCCTCGCAACCCGTGGAGTCGCTGGCGGTGGAGTGGCGCCCCCGCGTCCACCCGCGGGAGGCGGATGCGGCCGTCACCTTCTTCTTCCGCGGAGACGAACCGCCCTTCGCCTCCGAGGCTGCGCTGGCGCCGCCCGAGGCCGGCGTCGCGTTCGTGCGCCACCGCGAGGCTCCCGCGCAGTTCTTCGAGGTCGCGCGGGTGCCGGCGGGAGTGACCGCCGGGCGGCTGCTCGCGTGGCAGTTCCGCACCAGCCGCTGGGAGTTGCCGGCGTCGGCCGCCCACCCGTACCGCGGCGCGAGCCTCGTGCTGTTCGCCCTCGCGGCGATCGCGCTGTTCCTCGTGCCGCTGCTGCTCGCGCTGTCCAGCCTCGGCCGCGTCGAACGCCCGCTGGACGCGACGGCGCCCGAGGCGACCCTGGTCAACACCCGCCAGCGGCTCGTCGTCGGCGCCTTCGTCGTCGCCGCCGTGGGCTTCGGGCTGCTCTTCCTGCCGCCGGCGATCGGCCTCGATGGAATGGACGGAGGCTTCGCGCTGCAGGCGGTGGCGCTGCTGGTGACGCTGACCGCCGTCGCCACCGGCTTCGCCTTCTGGAACAGCGCGGTGCGCATGGGCCGCCTGCTCTCCGGGCACGATCTCGTCGCGCGCTGGCGCTACTCGGGTCTCGAGTGGCGGTCGTTCGTCTCCGGCGAGGAGCCGCGCCTGCTCGACGAGAACCGCGCGCTGTTCCGGCTGGTGCTGGGGATCACCGTGCTCGTCGGTCTCGGCTTCGTCGCCGTCGCGCAGGACGAGGCCTCGGTCGTCGTCTTCGGCGGCCTGATGGCGTTCATGGTCGTGCTGAAGGCGATCTCGGTGTGGGTGCCCCGCGAGCGGGCCCGCGCGCTGGCCCGCGATCCGGGCCTGGTGCTGATCGGGCGCAGCGGGCTGTGCCGGGCGGGAGAGTTCCACGACTGGGCGATCCCGGGCTCGGCGCTGGAGGCTGCCTGGATCGAGGAGGGCACCGAGGGCCAGCTGCTGGGCGTGCGCTACCGGTTCGTCACCCGCTATGGGTTCGACACCGCCACGGTGCGAGTGCCGGTGCCGGGCGGCGATCGGGCCGAGGGCGAGCGGGTCGCGCGCGCCCTCGGCCCGGGGAACGACTAGCGGTTCATCTCCTCGACGAGGTGCCCGGCGCCGTCCACCTCGGTCATCGTCCACAGCAGGTAGCGGCTGTCGACGTGGATCGAGCGAGTGCCGACCGGCTCGTAGAGGTAGTTCGACGCCACCGAGTCGTAGGTGCCGTCGAACAGCAGCCCGACCAGCTCGCCCTTCGCGTTCAGCGTCGGCGAGCCGGAGTTGCCGCCCGTGGTGTCCACGGTCGACAGGAAGTCGATCGGCACGTCACCCAGCTTGGGGTCGAGGTAGGGCGTCGCCTTGCCTGCGCGCAGCGCCTGGATCGCCTTCAAGTGCGTGTCGGGGGCGTCGAACTCGCCTTCACCCGTGTGCTTCTGCTCGATGCCCTTGAGCGTCGTCTGCGGCTTCAGCCACAGGCCGTCCTTGCCGTCGACGCCCTTGACGACGCCGTAGGTGACGCGCAGCGTCGAGTTGGCGTCGGGGGCGACCAGGCCGCCGGCTTTCTCGATCAGCGCCTCCATGTACACGGGGCGCACGCGGGCGTATGCGCCGGAGCGGGCGCGGCCGGCCTCGCGCTGGGCCTCCAGCATCGGGTGCATCGAGACGGCGAGGGCGACGAACGTGTCCGCGGTCGCGGCCACGTCCTTCGCCGGCTTCTCGAACAGCGCCAGGCGGAAGTCCTTGTCGGCCATCTTGGTACCGGCGTACATCTTGTCGAGCCAGCCGTCGATCGCCTTCTCGGCATCGGCCTTCGCCATCCCCGGCTTGAGGCCGGCGGCGGTGTCGATCGGCGCGATGCGCTGGTCGGCCGGCAGCTCCGCGATGTGCTGCAGCGCCCAGCGGAACGTGGCGCGGTCGAGCCGCGGGTCGATCGTTCGCTGCATCCGCTCCTGGGCCTCCTTCAGCCGCGTCCAGTCGCGCTGCTGGTAGCCCTCGTCACGGTCGAGGTCCTGCTTCTTGCCGCGCTCCAGCGACAACCGGTAGAGCGTGTTGGCGGCCGAGAGGTAGGTCGACGACATGGCGAGCCCGCCGAGCCAGGCGTTACGGTCGCGGGTCTTCTCCGCCTCCGCCTGCATCTTCGCCAGCGTGTCGAGCGCGCCGCCGTACTTCGTGCTGCGGGCGGGGTCGGCCGCGATCCAGGCCACCAGCTCCTGCTGCAGCTTCTCCTTTTGCGCGAGCGCGCCGCCCCGGCTCAGGCCTTCCAGCACGCCGCTCTGGTTGGTGAGGCCGTTGTTCAGGCCCCGCAGCCGCCCCGCGGCCTTGATCGCCAGCGCCTTGTCCTGCTTGGCCAGCTCCTCGAGCAGCGCGATCTGCTCCTTGGCCAGCTTGATCGAGCGCGGCAGCTGCCAGTTGACGACCTCGCGCACTTCTTCGAACGTCATGTGGCGCTGGGTGCGGCCCGGGTAGCCGGCGACGAACACGACCTCGCCCGGCGAGGCGCCCTTCGGCGAGACCTTGAGCCGGAACTTCGGCTTGTACGGCACGTTGGCCGCCGCGTGGGTCGCGGGCTTGCCGTCGGGGCCGACGTAGGCGCGGTAGAACGACCAGTCGCCCGTGTGGCGCGGCCAGCGCCAGTTGTCGGTCTCGCCGCCGAAGTTGCCGATGCCCTCGGCCGGGGCGTAGACGAGCCGCACGTCGGCGATCTCCATCTGCGCGATCTCGTAGTAGCTCTTGCCGCCGAAGAACGGGGCGACGACGCAGCGCTTCCCGCCGCCCGCCTCGCAGGCGGCGACCCGGGTCTTGATCCGCCGCTCGAGCAGCCGGTCGAGGGCGGCATCGACGATCTTCGGTGGCAGCTTGGCGCGGATCTCGGCGGTGACGTCGGTCACGCCCGTGGTCACCCAGACGCGCGAGCCGGGCCCGACCGGCAGCTCGTCGGCGCGGGTCTTCGCCAGGTAGCCGTCCTTGAGCAGGTTGCGCTCGGGCGTCGCGTTGTACTGCAGCGCGCCGGTGACGCAGTGGTGGTTGGTGACGATCAGGCCCTCGTCGGAGACGAACGACGCGGTGCAGCCGCCGAGCGAGACGATGGCTCCCATCGGGAAGCCGGTCAGGTCGGCGAACTGGGCGGGGTCGCCCTCGAAACCGAGCGCCTTGAGTCGAAGGGCGAGCTGGGGCATCTGCTGGGGCATCCACATTCCTTCGTCGGCGACCGCGAGTGGGGCGAGGGCGGCGGACAGAAGGAGCGCGGAGGCCGTGCGAAGAACGCGCATGGAAGGACCTCCTGGAGAACGGGGGAAACGCGCCCTGGTGGCGCGTCCGGATGACCCCGACAGGATACGCCTGTGGCCCTGTCTCCGCACCGGCGGGCGGCCCCTGCGGGTGCGGGCGATACACTCGGAAGATGGAGATCCAGGACGCACCCGCCCTCGTCACCGGCGCTGGTCGCGGCATCGGCCGCGCGATCGCGCTGGAGCTGGCCCGCGCCGGCGCCCGCGTCGCGGTGCTGGCCCGCTCCCAGGGCCAGTTGCAGTCGGTCGCGGCCGAGGCCGCCACCTTCGGCGGCCGCGTGCTGCCGATCGCCGCCGACCTGCTCGACCTCCAGGCCCCGGCCCGCGCCATCGCCGCCGCCCGCGAGGCCCACGGCCCGCTGCGCATCCTCGTCAACAACGCCGGCGTCGCCATGCAGAAGCCGTTCGCGGAGCTGACCGACGCCGACTGGGAGCAGACGATCGGCCTCAACGTCACCGCGGTGATGCGGCTGACCCGCGACGCCCTGCCCGAGCTGACGCAGCAGGGCGGCCACGTGTTCATGATCTCGTCGCTGGCCGGCCAGAACGCGATCGCGGGGCTGTCGGCCTACTGCGCGAGCAAGGCCGCGCTCGATCACCTGGCCGCCTGCCTGATGCTCGAGGTCCGCCACCGCGGCGTGAAGGTGACGACGATCGCGCCGGGCTCGGTCAACACCACGTTCGGCGGTCGCGCCGCCGCCGAAGCGGCGTGGATGATCCAGCCGCAGGACGTGGCGCAGACCGTGATGGACCTGCTGCGGCTGCCGGACAACGCGCACTCGAGCCGGGTCGAGATGCGGCCGGCCCGGCCGCAGTCCAAGTGATCCGCTACCGCGCCGCCTGGGCCACGCTCGTGGTTGTCGTGGCGTGCGGCGTCGAGGCCGCGGCCGCGACGACGATCCCCGCGCGCCCTGCCGAAGTCGTGCAGGCGCTCCACGACGGCCTCGCCGCGTTCGCCCGCCGGGCGGAGGGCACGACCGGGACGGTCGGGCACTGCGCGCCCGTCGACGAAGCACTCGGCTCCCGGCGCCGGGCCCATGTTGCGGCGCCGGACGGCCTGGAGGTCGTCGCCGCGCTGCTGCGCGCGCTGCAGTTCCGCGGCTCGTTCTGCGCGGCCACCCGCGAAGAGAAGAAGGTGCTGTTCGACCAGGGCCGGCAGCGCGGCCAGGCCGCCGTCGACCGGCTCGAGGCGCAGGCCGGGAAGGACCCGCAGCGCCGCCTCGAGCACCTGCGGCGGGTGCCGCACGCCGGCCTCGTCTACATCTGGACCGCAGCGCTGTGGGGCGAGGGCCTCGCGCTGCTGCGCGAGTCGTACGCGCTCGGCCCCGAACACCCGGTGACGCGGGTGTTCCTCGCCGAGGCGATCCTCGCCCACGAGCCGCAGCACAAGGCCGAGGCGATCGCACTGCTCGAGGCCGTCGTCGCCACCCCGCCGCGGCCCGACCTGAGGGTCGAGGACCGCGGCTTCGCCGAGCGCGCCCGCACGCGCCTGGCGCTGGTGAAGCCATGAAGCTGACCCGGCCGGACCGGGCCGAGCGCGCCGGCCGCCCGTCGCGGGCCGGCGACCGTTCGGAGAAGAAGCCGACCGACACCCGGCGCGCCTGGCGCGAGGCGAAGGCGCTGCTGCGCGAGCACCGCCGCTCGCTCGTGATCGGAATCGCGCTGATGTTCGTCAGCCGCTTCGCCGGCCTGGTGCTGCCCGCCTCGACCAAGTTCCTGATCGACGACGTGATCGGCCGCGCGCGCCACGAGCTGCTGATGCCGCTGGCGCTGGCCACCGGCGTCGCGACCCTGGTCCAGGCGATCGCCAGCTATGCCAACTCGCAGGTCGTGTCGGTCGCCGCCCAGCGCGCGATCATGACCATGCGCCAGCGCTTGCAGGAGCACGTGCTGCGGTTGCCCGTACGTTACTTCGACCAGACGAAGAGCGGCACGGTCGTCGCCCGCGTGATGAACGACGCCGAGGGCATCCGCAACCTGATCGGCACCGGCCTGATCCAGCTCGTCGGCAGCGTGGTCACGGCCGTGATGGCCCTCGCCGTGCTGTTCTGGCTGCACTGGCGGCTGACGCTGGGCACGATCGTGTTCCTGGTCACCTTCGGCGCCGCGATGGCGCTGGCCTTCAAGCGGCTGCGACCGCTGTTCCGCCAGCGCAACGAGATCACCGCCGAGATCACGGGCCGGCTGGCCGAGTCGATCGGCGGCGTGCGGCTGCTCAAGGTCTACGTGGCCGAGCAGCGCGAGGCCGCGGTGTTCGCCGCTGGCGCGCAGCGGCTGTTCGAGAACGTGGCCGGCACCATCACCGGCACCAGCGCCATCACCGCCGTCTCGACCGCGATCGTCGGCGGCATCGGCGTGCTGATCATGGTGGTCGGCGCGCGCGCGATCGAAGCCGGTGCGATGAGCCTCGGCGACCTGGTCATGTACACGTTCTTCGTCGGCCTGCTGGCGATGCCCGTGGTCCAGATCGCGAGCATCGGCACCCAGGTCAGCGAGGCGTTCGCGGGCCTCGACCGGGTACGCGAGGTGCTCGACCTGACCACCGAGGACCAGGAGGACGAGGCCCGCGCGCCACTCGCCGAGATCCGCGGCCGGGTCGAGTTCGAGGACGTCTGGTTCGAGTACGAGCCCGAAACGCCCGTGCTGAAGGGCGTGTCGTTCGTGGTCCCGGAGGGGCAGACGGTCGCACTGGTCGGCTCCTCGGGCTCGGGCAAGAGCACGATCCTGGGCCTGCTGATGGCCTTCAACAGCCCCCAGCGCGGCTCCGTCCTGCTCGACGGCCGCGACGTGCAGGCGCTGCGCCTGCGCGACTACCGCAAGGCGCTCGGCGTCGTCATGCAGGACAACTTCCTGTTCGACGGCACGATCGCGGAAAACGTCGGTTTCGCGAAGCCCGGGGCCAGCCGCGAGGAGATCGAGGCGGTGGCGAAGATCGCCCACGTCGACGAGTTCGCCTCGCGCTTCGAGCAGGGTCTCGACACGATCGTCGGCGAGCGCGGCGTCAAGCTCTCCGGCGGCCAGCGCCAGCGGGTGGCGATTGCCCGCGCGATCCTGGCCGACCCGAAGATCCTGCTGCTCGACGAGGCGACCTCGTCGCTCGACTCCGAGAGCGAGGCGCTGATCCGCGACGGCCTGCACCGGCTGCGCGCGGGGCGGACCACGTTCGTGATCGCCCACCGGTTGTCGACCATCACGTCGGCCGACCAGATCCTGGTCGTGGAGCAGGGCGAGATCGTCGAGCGCGGCACCCACCGCGAGCTGCTGGCGCAAGGCGGCCGCTACCGCGCGCTGTACGAGCGCCAGCACGGCGTCGAGCGCGACGAGTTCATCAACCCCGGCGAGGACTTCACCGTTCCCGGGGAGACGGCGCGCTGACCCGCGCCGCGGGGCCGAGGAGGCAGGGATGAGTGATCGGCAGGGACTGGCTGCGGAGTTCCGACGGCTGCACGGCGATGGGTTGCTGCTGCTGCCGAACGTGTGGGACGGCGGCAGCGCGCGGCTGATCGAGAGCCTCGGCGCGAAGGCGCTGGCCACCACCAGCGCCGGCGTGGCGTGGGCCCACGGCTGCGCCGACGGCGACCGGCTGCCGGTGCCGCTGCTGATGCAGTCGGTGGCGACGATCGTGCGCGTGGCGCGGGTCCCGGTCAGCGTCGACGTCGAGGGCGGCTACACCGACGCGCCGGCCGAGGTCGCGGAACTGGTGGCGCGCCTGGCCGACGCCGGGGCGGTCGGCCTCAACATCGAGGACGGCATCGGGGCACCCGAGTTGCTGTGCGCGAAGATCGAGGCCGCGAAACGCGCGGCGGGCTCGAGCGTGTTCGTCAACGCGCGGACCGACGTCTACCTGCGCGGCCTGGTGCCCGCGGAGCGGCGGGTCACGGAGGCACTGGCTCGTGCCACGCGTTATCGCGCCGCTGGTGCCGACGGCCTGTTCGTGCCCGGCGTGATCGACGCCGCCGACATCCGCGAGCTGGTCCCGGGAGCCGGGCTCCCGCTCAACGTGCTCGCCCGCCCGGGCCTGCCGCCCGCGGCGACGCTGGCCGAGCTGGGCGTGCGCCGCCTGAGTGCCGGCTCGTGGGTCGCCAGCGCAGCATTCGGGCGGCTGCGCTCGGTGGTCACGACCTTCCTGGACGACGGCGTCTGCGACCCGCTGTTCGAAAACGCCTGGCCCTACGCCGAGATCCAGGCCCTGTTCGTGGACCGCTAGCGTTCGCCCACGACTCGATCCAGCCGCCCGGGCGCGCGGGTCTGCGGCAACCCCGGCGAGGGCCAGCGCGTCCCCGCCGGGGTCGTGCGGACTCGCGCTAGCGCACGATGTTGATGGTGCTCTGGTGCAGGTTGGACTCGGCGCTGGTCGGCGATCCGCAGGTGATGCCCATCACGGCCCAGAACTTCGCGGGCTTCTGGCCCCGCAGCGTGCCTTGCGCCTTCAGCATCGCCGTGCCGCGGGCCTTGTCGAGGCGGCTCGAGAGCTGCTTGATGACCGGGTTGCTGCCGCTCGACCAGCGCCAGACCGTGCTGTCGCCGGCGCACAGCACGCCCGCGCTGGAGGTGCTGGTGCGGTTCGTCGGGGTCGCCGGGTTGATGCGAGCGCTCCAGGTGACCTCCACCTCGCCCTGGTTGTTGGTCGCCGCCCAGTGGCGGATCGTGATCTCGTAGACCTGTTCGGCCGCTGCGGGTCCCGCCGACAGCCCCCACGCCAGCAACGCCACGGCCAGCCTGCTCGGGTTCTTCATGCTCCCTCCCTGCTCCCCATGGACACCGGCGGGAGCAGGGAGTTACGGCCGCTCAACGCTCGCGCTTCGCCTCGCGGACCGGCAGCGGCACGTTGCACAGCTCGACCTTGCCGACGGGGTCGAGGAACCAGTCCTCGCGGCGATGGCGCCGGGCCTCGATCAGCGCGCGGAAGGCGTCGGACTCCGTGCGCAGCACCTCGAGCTTCTCGCGCTGCGCCTCCGACACGTCGGCAGCCAGCTTGATCGACGTGATCGACACGCGCTGGGCCGCCTGCTCGTGGAAGCCCATCGTGCCGGTGCCGCGCGGCAGCGACGACAGCCGGTCGATGCCCTTCACCACCCGGCCGAAGGCGGTGATGTTGCGGTCGAGGTGGCGCGGTGCGTGGCCGATGACGACGAACAGCTCCGCGCCGCCACCACTGTCGGCGGTGTTGCCGCGGCCGGCGCCGAGCACGCCGTAGCAGTGGGTCATCCAGGCCCGGCCGGCCTTCGGGTCGCGCGCTGCCGGGAAGCCGCCGCTCCAGCCGGCCTCGGGCGCGTAGACGTCGCCGTCCGGATTCTTCGTGAACGGCAGCCCCTCCGCCGAACGATCGAACTCCGCGGCCAGCGCCTTCTTGCCGTTCTTCACGGGCCGCGCCTTGGCCTCGTCGTCGCCGTCGGGATCGCCCCACTGCACGACGTAGTTGTCCTGCACGCGGTTGATCGAGAGGCCGTCGAAGAAGCCCTCGCGCACCAGCGCCCGGACGTTGGCCGCGTGGTTGGGCGCGAATGCGGGAGCCAACTCGATCACGACCCGGCCGCCGGCCACCTCCATGTACAGCGTGTTCTCGGGGTCGAGCGGGCGCCAGTCGGCCGCCGTCGTGGCGGCCAGCACGGAGGCCGTCGTCGGCGGCGCCGCGGGCTTCGGCGCGGGCGTCTGGGCGAACAGCGGCGCGGCGAGCAGGCAGGCGGCGGGCGGGACCAGGCGACGCAGGGACATGGAGACCTCCGCCGCGGATGGTACCGCCCGCGCGCGCTGCCTACTCGTAGCGGAGTGCGCGCATCGGGTCGACCTGCGAGGCGCGCCGGGCCGGCAGCGCGCCGGCCGCGAGGGCGACCACGGCCAGCGCGGCCACCGCGACCGCCAGCACCACCGGGTCGTGGCTCTCGACCTCGAACAGCAGCGAGCGGGCGAGGCGGCCGAGCCCGATCGCGGCCGGCAGGCCGATCGCCGCGCCGATCAGCGTCATCCACCCGACCTGGCCGAGCACCAGCGCGCGCAAGCCCGCGGCATCCGCGCCGAGCGCCATCCGCAGCCCGAACTCGCGGGTGCGCTGCGACACGGTGTAGGCCAGCACACCGTACAGCCCGAGCGCGGCGAGCAGCGTCGCCAGCACCGCGAAGGCCGCGGCCAGCACCGAGATGAAGCGGTCGAGGAACAACCGCTCGTGGATCTGGGCGGGCATCGTGCGCAGCTCCTCGATCGGCAGGCTGGGGTCCAGCCGCTTCAGCACCGGCGGCACCGCGCCGACCAGCGCGTCCGGCGCGAGCGCGCCGCGCACGTAGAAGTTGAGCGCGCCGATCTGCTCGTCCTGGCGCCACGGCAGCGCGAACTGAGGCGGCGGCACCTGCTTGACGTCGCTGTACTTGGCGTCCTGGACGAGGCCGACGATCTCGATGTCGAGTTCTTCGCCCATGCCGGTGCCCATGCGCTTGCCGATCGGGTTCCTGCCGAGGCCGAACTTGCGGGCGAACGCCTCGTTGACGATCGCCACCCTCGGCCCGCCCAGCACGTCCTGGCGCGTGAACTCGCGGCCGGCCAGCAGCGGCACGCCCACGGTGTCGAAGAAGCCGGGCCCGACCCGGTTCCACTGCGCGTGGCGGTCGGTGTCGGGGCCCGCCTCGAAGCCCTCGACCGACACGCTGCTGCCCCAGTTGCTGCCCGAGATCAGCGGCACCATCGAAGCTGCCACCGAGGTCACGCCGGGGATCGCGGCCGCCTCGTCCTCGATCCGCTCGAACAGCGCCTTCGACTGCTCGGGCGAGTAGCCGGAGAGCTCGGGCGAGACGCCGAACGTCAGCAGGTTGTCGACGCGCAGGCCGAGGTCGACGCGGCTGGCGTTGGCGAGGCTGCGGGTGAACAGGCCCGCGGAGACCAGCAGCGCGAGCGAGAGCGCGACCTGGGCCGTGGCCAGCGTGCGGCGGAACCGGGCCGCGGCCCGGCTGCCGCCCGGCTGGCCGGCCTGGCCGCGCAGGCCCGCGATCAGGTCGGGGCGCGAGGCCTCGAGGGCGGGGAACAGGCCGAACACGAGGCCCGTGCCGAGCGCCAGGGCCGCGGTGAACATCAGCACCTCAGGGCCCAGCTCGGGCCGCATCGTGGCCGCCGGGTCGGGCGGCATGAACGCGTGCAGGCCGCGCAGCGTCCACCACGCCACCAGCAGACCGGCCGCGCCGCCGAGCCCGGCCAGCAGGCACGACTCGACCAGCAACTGGCCGATCAGGTGGCGGCGCCCGGCGCCGATCGCGGCCCGCACCGCCATCTCCGCCGCCCGGCCGGCGCCGCGGGCCAGCAGCAGGTTGGCGATGTTGGCGCAGGCGATCAGCAACACGAACGCGGTGACGCCCAGCAGCAGACTGAGCGGCGCGCGCGAGCCGGCGGCGATCGCACTCTGGCCGCGGGCGCCGGGCTCGAGCAGCAGCGGCTTGTCGCGGAAGCGCTGCAGCGTCGGGGCGCTCATCCCCGCCTGCAGCGGGGCCTCGACCTCGTTCAGGATCGCGCTGTGGCGCGCGTGCAGGATCGCCTGCGCCTGCTCGCGCTCCACACCCGGGTTGAGCCGCGCGAAGAGGTACGCCCAGTAGCTGCGGCGGTTGTCGAAACCCTTCCAGCCCGGGATCAACACCTCGCGCATCGAGATCGGCACGAACACCTCGGCGGGCGCGCCGAGCGTCGTGCCGGTGAAGCCTGCGGGCGCCACGCCGACGACCGTCAGCGACTGGCCGTTGACGACCAGCGTCTCGCCCAGCGCGGCCCTGCTCTGCGCGAAGCGCTCCTGCCAGTAGTCGTGGCTCAGCACCACCACCGGGTGCGCGCCCGGCGTACGGTCGTCCTCGGGGCCCAGCATCCGGCCCAGCGCCGGTTGCAGTTGCAGGACGGGGAAGTAGCCGCCGGAGACGAACAGGCCGCGGCTGCTCGAGGTCTGCCCGCGCCAGGCCAGGTTGGCGCCGAACGCGCGGTGGGCGGCGATCTTCACGGGCGACGCGGCGTCGCCCTCCAGGTCCCGGAACATCGGGTAGCTGAAGACGTCTTGCATGTCGCCCGTGTTGTCGGTCGACTGCGAGCCCGGCTTGGGGCCGGGCGAGGCGAGGTTGACGAGCCGATCCGGCTCGGCCACCGGCAGCGGCCGCAGCAGCATCTGGTGGAAGAGCGAGAAGATCGCCGCGTTGGCGCCGATGCCGAGCGCCAGCGACAGGATCGCGACGCCGCTCGTGAACGGGTTCTTGCGCAGCGTGCGCAGGGCGAGTTTCAGATCGTTCACCAGGCCTCCAGGGGTCGCAAGCAGAGACGCGTCCCGCGCCGAAAAGGTTGCCTCGATTGAACATCCAGTTTCGTGGATGCGAGGCCGAGCCGTCCCGTCAACGCACGACGAAGTCGAAGGCCCAGGCCCGGAAGCCGGGGCGATACACCTCGAGGTGGCCGATGTCGCCCGTGCCAGGCGGGCCGGCCGCGTGCAGGCGCAGCTTCCAGGCGCCGGGAGCCAGGCGCAGCGTGAGGTGGGGGAGCGGCGTCTCGCCTTCGATCGCGTCGGGGACGGGGCCAGCCTCGGCGGGTGCGGGAGACAGGTGGTAGCGATAGTGGAAGGCGCCGGGCACCGGATTCCAGGCGAAGCGCACCGGGGAGCGGAGCCCAGGTGGCTCGTCGCTCGCGCCCGGATGGTCCGCGCTGTCGACCGGCTCGATCAGGCGCATCACCCGTGAGAGCACGAGTTCGCGCTCCGCCTCGCCTTCGGCCGCGAGCGTGAAAACCAGCGAGCCGATCAGGGCGCGACCCGGGTCGGCGCGCGGTGAGCCGAAGGTGGCCTGCACGAGGTAGCGCCCGGGCGGTCCCACCACGCGGTAGCCGGCCGTCGCGCGATCGTAGGCGGCGCGCAACGCCACCTCGACACCGCGGTCTTCGTCGCGGAACCAGAAGCGGGGCTCGCCCGCGGTGACCTCGGTCGCGGGCTGGCCCGCCCACCGCATCCGCCCGCGCAGCAGGCCTTCGCCCGCCGCGGGCGCGAGGTCCACCGCTTCGAGCGGCGGCGCGACCTGTCCGCGCGCCGGCGGGATCGTCGGCCACGCACGCACCGACGACGGCCACGGAGCCGGCGGCGCGGGGAAGCGCAGTGCGGCGCCGAGGGCCAGCACCCCGACGAGGCCGGCGAGGCGCACCGGCGTGTCGCCGGCCAGCGGCCCCGGGACCGACGACAGCGCCGCACCGGCCCGCCGTCGCGAGCGCCACAGGGCGAGCCACAGCAGTGCGTGCAGCAGCGCCGTATCGGCGATCAGCGCGCACGGCAGGAAGCCCAGTGCGACCTGCCTCTCGTCGAGCCCCGTGCGACCGCGCAGCAGCGCTGTCTCGTCGAACTGGGAGCCCGTCTGCAGCGCTGTCGGCGCGCCGACCAGCATCGTCGCCGCCAGCAGCAGTGCGAGCCCCGTCAGCCCCACCGCGGCCCGCCGCGTGCTGCGACCGGCGCCGTCGGGATCGAGCCGGGCGCCGAGCAGCGCGCCGAGCACCGTGCCCCCGTTCAGCAGGTGCTCGAGGAAGGGCAGGGCGACCGAGATGCCCAGCGGCCCGCCGGAGAGGTTTCCCGCGACGGCCCCCAGCGCCGCGCCTGCGCCGACCAGCCACGGCAGCGGGCGCGGTGCGGCCTCGTCCGCCACGGGCGCACGGTCGGCTTCGCGGCCACGGCCCACCCGCAACACCTCGAGCACCCGCGCCCGCAGCCAGTCCAGCTCGGGCCCCGGCAGGCCGTAGCCGAAGCGCACGCTGGCGCGATCGGAGCGGGCGACCAGCACGCCGGAGGAGAAGTACGCGAGCAGGCTGCGCGCGCCGCCCATCTCCGGGTCGAGCCGGACCAGGTCCTCGAGCAGGTCGGCCGGGATCACCACCTCGCGTCGCCACAGGATCCCGTTCTGGACGAGGCGCAGTCGTGCCGGGGTGACGTCGAGCAGGCCGCCGTTGCCGAACACGGCCAGCAGCGACGCGCTGCCGACGAGCAGCAGCGGGAACAGCGAACTGCCCACCGCCCACGCCAGCGCGCCGGCGTCGCGCAGCGACCCGCCCAGCAGCGGCAGGACCACCATGGCCGTGAACGGGATCAGGCAGAACAGCGCGACCAGCACGTTGAGGCCGACGATCTGGGTCACCGACGGCATCGGGATGCGCACGCGCAGGCGCGACGGCCGGTCGAAGAGCAGCCGCGACTGCAGCGGCTTCGGCGGCGCGGACGGCGAGGGGCCGGGGACGCGGTCGCGCAGCGGCACGTCGAGCGCGTCCGGCTTGCGTCGATGGTCGGCGACCTCGTCCCGCAGCTCGACCCGGCAGAAGCGGGCGGCGGACTCCGCCACGGGCAGGGCCGCCTCCCAGGTGCCGGGCTCGTCGAGCTCGATCGAGTCGGCGCCCAGCTCCAGCGTCGTCGGGTAGCGCGTCTCCGTGTGCTCTCCGTCGCCGACCGTGCGCTGGCGTACGACGACGCACCGCGCGCCGGCGATCGAGCGCGCCCGCGCCGAGAGCCGGGTGACGAGGCCGAAGCCCTCGACCGCCGTCCACGTCGCGCGGTCCAGGGTGAGGCGCCGCCGCACGAACAGGGCTGCGGCCATCGCGCAGGCGGCCAGGGTGGCGAACAGGAACCCCGGCAGCGAGCGGTCGCGCAGCGCCTCGAGCTGACCCACGGCCGCGAGGC
>JAMPXO010000111.1 GCA_023701125.1 Vicinamibacteria bacterium
AGCTTGCGAGTCCCGGCCGGGACGGGGCCGGAGCCCCCGCTGGCCTATAATCGCGGACCATGGCGGAGCGCGTGGACGTCCTCGACTCGGGCTCGTTCCCGGCGGTGCCGTCGCCGCTGTTCCGGGACTACCTCGCCGGCCGCCCGGAGACCGGGCGCTTCTACGACGGCCCGTGGGACCTCGACGCGGTCGTGCGGGCCGGGCAACGGGCGGCCGCCGCCGGCTCGCGGGCCGAGGTGGCGCGAGCGCTGGTGCACCAGCAGGAACAACGCGGCAACCCGCGCGCGGCCGCGCAGGCCGCCCGCCTGGCCGAGCCGGGCGCCAGCGCCGTGGTCACGGGCCAGCAGGCGGGGCTGTTCGGCGGCCCGCTCTACGTCCTGTACAAGGCGCTCGGCGCGCAGCGGGTGGCGCGCGAGGTCGAGGCTCGCAGCGGCCGGCCCTGCGTGCCGGTGTTCTGGATCGCGTCGGACGACCACGACTTCGCGGAGGTCCGGCAGTTGACCCTGCTCGACGAGGCGGGGCAGATCCGCGAGTGGCGCTACGCGCCGGACGTGCTGCCGGCCGGCCAGCCGGCCTCGGCGATCCTGTTCGACGCCACGATCGACGCGCTGGCGGCCGAGCTGCTGGCGGCGCTGCCGCTGAGCCCGTACCGCGACGAGGTCGGCGCCGCGCTGCGCGCCGCCTACCGGCCCGGGCACTCGCTGTCGGAGGCGTTCGGCCGGTGGCTCACCTGGCTGCTGCCGGAGATGGTGGTGCTCGACCCCGCCGACCCGGCGCTGAAGCGGCTGATGGCGCCGGTGATGGCGCGCGAGATCGCCGAACGTTCGCCCGGCTCGGCGCTGGCGCTGGAGGTCGGCCTTCGGCTCAAGGCCGCGGGTTACCACCAGCAGGTGCCGGTGCGCGGCGGCTTCCTCAACCTGTTCTACGTCGACGGCGGGGCGCGGCGAGCGCTGGCCGTCGACGGCGACCACGTCGAGGTGCGCGGCACGGGCCGCCGGATGAGCACGGCCGAGGCGCTGGCGCGGCTGGAGCAGGACCCGTCGGCGTGGAGCCCGGGCGTGCTGCTGCGGCCGCTGGCCCAGGACCACCTGCTGCCGACCGCGGCCTACGTCGGCGGCCCCGCCGAGATCGCCTACCACGCCCAGATCGGGCCGTCGTACGCCCACTTCGGGGTGCCGCGGCCGGTGCTGCTGCCGCGCCCGAGCGTGACCGTGGTCGAGCCCGCCCAGGCCCGGGCGATGGACGCGGAGGGCCTGACCCTGCGCGACCTGGCGGGCGACGCCGACGCGCTGGTCACGCGCTGGGCGCGCGAGGCCTACCCCGACGTCGAGGAAGCGTTCGCCGCCGTGCGCGAGGCGCTGGGGCGCGAGATGGCGCGAGTCGAGGAGCGGCTGGGCGCGCTGGACCCGACGCTTCGCGCCGCGGCCGACTCGGCCCGCGGCCGCGCCCTGCACCCGATCGACAGCCTGCACGAGAAGGCGACTCGGGTCCTCAAGAAACGCGACCAGGGCCGCGCCGAGCGGCTGCGCCGGACCCGCGACGCGCTGGTCCCCGGCGGCGGCCCGCAGGAGCGGGGCCTGGGCCTGCTGGGCCTGGTCGCCCGCCACGGCACGGGCCTCGTCGAGGTGCTGCGCGAGCGGATCGACCCGTTCGCCCGCGGCCACCAGGTCTGCTGGCTCCAGGGGGGCCGCTCATGAACATCGGCATCGCGCTCTATCCGACCGTGGGCGGCTCCGGCGGCGTCGCCGCCGAGCTGGCCAAGCACCTCGCCCGCCGCGGCCACTCGGTCCACGTCGTCTCCTACCGGCTGCCGTTCCGACTGTCCGACTTCCACGACCACATCCGCACCCACGAGGTCGAGCTGGCGGGTCGCGCGCTGTTCGAGCACCCGCCCCACGAGCTGGCGCTGGCCGCCAAGCTGTGCGAGGTCGCGCGCGAGGCCTCGCTCGACCTGTTCCACGTCCACTACGCGATGCCGCACGCGATCGCCGCCTTCCTCGCCCGCCAGATGCTGGGCGCCAGGGCGCCGAAGCTGGTCACCACCCTGCACGGCACCGACACCACGCTGGTCGGCGAGGACGCCTCGTTCGCGGAGATCACCCGCTTCGGCATCGAGCGCTCGGACGCCGTGACCGCGGTCTCGGAGTTCCTGCGCCGGGAGACGATCGAGGCGCTGGGCGTCACCTGCCCGATCGAGGTGGTGCCGAACTTCGTCGACACCGCGGCCTACTGCCCCACCCGCGCCTACAAGGACGAGTCGGCGTTCTGCGCGCCGGGCGACCGGCTGCTGCTGCACGTCTCCACCTTCCAGCCCAGCAAGCGGGTGCTCGACGTCGTGCGCATCTTCGAGCGCGTCAATCGCGAGGTGCCGTCGGTGCTGCTGCTGGTGGGCGAGGGGCCCGAGCGCTCGGCGGCGCGGGCGCTGGCGCGGCGGCTCGGCGTCGCCGACCGCGTGCGCTTCCTCGGCCAGCAGGACGACACCTCCGAGATCGCGGGCATGGCGGACGTGTTCCTGCTGCCGTCGGAGCTGGAGTCGTTCGGCCAGGCCGCGCTGGAGGCGATGGCCTGCGCGGTGCCGGTGGTCGGCACCGACCAGGGCGGCCTGCCGGAGCTGGTCAAGCACGCGGAGACCGGCTACCTGCTGCCCGTCGGCGACGTCGAGGGCATGGCGGTGCGGGTCGCCGAGATCCTGAAGGACGACGAGCGGCGCCGCGAGCTGGGCGCAGCCGGCCGGCGGCGGGCCGCGGCGCTGTTCGGCGCCGACCGCGTCGTCAGCCGCTACGAGCGGCTCTACGAGCGGGTGCTGGCCGGCTGAAGACGGGTTCCGGCGCCGGGAAACCCGGCGCCGGTCGCCTGGGGGCTACGTCGCGAACGGACGCTCCTCCGCCCCCAAACCCCCGCCCAGACCGCTACCACGACCGTCTTGACGCCCCCCGGTGGCGGTCCGATACTCCGCGCCATCTGGCGGGTACACCCGTCCGCCTCGCCCCCGCGATGCGCGGACCAGGAGGGATCGAATCCATGTCGAAGCTGATGCGCGCAGGCCTCGCCGCACTCACGGCCGCGCTCCTCGCCGCACCGCTCCACGCCCAGTCGACCGCCGCCAACGGCGCGATCGAGGGCGTCGTGCGCGATACGACGGGGGCAGCCCTGCCGGGCGCCACCGTCACCGTGAGCAACGTCGGCACGGGCACCAGCCGCACGGTGGCCTCCGGCGCCGACGGCAGCTACCGCGCCCTGCTGCTCGATCTCGGCACCTACCGCGTCAAGGCCGAGTTGTCCGGCTTCAAGGCGGCGGAGCGCTCCGGCCTCACCCTGCGCGCCGGCCAGACCGCCCAGATCAACTTCAGCCTCGAGGTCGGCGGCATCGAGGAGGTCGTCTCCGTCACGGCCGAGGCCCCGGTCGCCGAGCCCGGCAAGATCGACCTCGGCCGCACGATCGGCGAGGCCGAGATCAAGAACCTGCCGCTCGTCTCGCGCAACCCGTACAACTTCGCGTTCCTGCAGGCCAACGTCACGGGCTACGAGAACGAGGAGTTCGGCGTGCCGCGCATCAACGCCAACGGCACCCAGATGCGCACCAACTACCAGATCGACGGCAACACCAACACCGAGAAGGACCGCGCGGGCCTGCGCCTGCTGCCGGCCTCCGAGATCATGGTCCGCGAGGTGAAGGTGATCACCTCCGGCTTCGCGCCCGAGTTCGGCCACACGACGGGCATGGTCTACAACGCGATCACGCCGTCGGGCAGCAACGACCTCAGCGGCTCGGCCAGCTTCCGCTTCCGGCGCAAGGACTTCTCGGACAAGCCGTTCTTCCTGCCTGCCACGCGGCCGAAGCCCGACACCTACGTCAACAACTGGACGGCCACCCTCGGCGGCCCGCTCAAGAAGGACAAGGCCCACTTCTACCTCGGCTACGAGTACGTCGACCGCGACCTGTCGGCGGACCGCACGGTGAGCGTGACCGACACGACGGCCACGGCGCTGGGCCTGACCCCGGACCAGGTCTCGCAGGACGGCGTGATCCCGGCGGCGCAGAAGGTCCACGTCTTCCTCGGCAAGATCGACTACCAGCTGTCGCCGCAGCACAAGCTGACCGGCCGCTACATGTACTTCAAGAACCAGTCGCCCTACAACATCGGCGGCGGCCTCAACACCATCCAGCGCGCGACCGACTTCAACGACCAGATGCACTCGGTCGCCGGCCAGCTGATCTCGACCTTCGGCCCGGACAAGCTCAACGAGCTGCGCGTCCAGTACGCCACCCGCCACCAGTTCCGCACGGCGTCCGACGGCTCGGGCACGGGCCCGGCGATCACGGTCTCCGGCGTCGCCAACTTCGGCGGCCCGATCGACACCGTGTCGCAGGCCGGCTTCGACTTCAACCAGGCCATCCTGCAGGTGATCGACAACTTCACGATCATCCGTGGCCGCCACAACATCAAGATGGGCTTCGATCTCCAGTTCATCGACGACAGCCGCGAGAACGCGATGTTCCAGCTCTACACGTTCGCCAACACCGCGGCCTACCAGGCGGCGCGCACGGGCGCCAACCCGAAGGCCTACTCGACCTACGCCGAGCTGGTCGGCGAGCCCGCCGTCGACTACACGTCGGGCTTCCACAGCCTGTTCGTGCAGGACGACTTCCGGCTGACCTCGAACTTCAAGCTGCTCTACGGCCTGCGCTACGACCTGTTCGCGGTGCCCGAGGCTCGGCCGTTCGCGTCCAACCCCTACTCGACGGAGTTCAAGGTCGACAAGAACAACTTCGCGCCGCGCGTCGGCTTCTCGTGGACGCTCGACGACTCGCAGCGCACGGTGCTGCGCGCCTCGACGGGCGTGATGTACGAGACGCCGCTGCTCAACTTCTACGAGGACGCGATCCAGCGCAACGGCGACCCGCGCACGTTCTCGGTCACCATCCGGCCGACCGACGCCGGCGCGCCGAGCTTCCCCGGCACCATGGGCAACCTGCCGCCCTCCTTCGTGCGCCCGCGCCAGAGCATCGTGGTGATGGACCCCGACTTCTCGACCCAGTACTCGGTGCTGACCAACGTCCAGCTCGAGCGCGCGCTGACCAGCGACGTGGCGGTGTCGATCGGCTTCGTCAACTCGACCGGCCGCAGCATGCCGGTTCTGGTCGACCAGAACCTGCAGCCGTCGGGCAGCACGCTGGCCGACGGCCGGCCGATCTTCTCCACGACCCGGCCCAACGCCGCGTTCGGCGCGATCGACATGTTCCAGTCGATCGGCGAGTCGAGCTACAACGCGATGACGATGACCTTCAACAAGCGGATGAGCCACGGCTGGCAGTTCCAGGCCACCTACACGCTGGCCAAGGGCGAGGACAACGCCCCGCTGACCGGGACCTACGTGGTGGGCTCGGGCGACGACCGCATCTCGGACCCGACCAACCTGGACCGCGACACGGGCGTCACCATCTTCAACCAGACCCACACCTTCACGGCCTCGGCGCTGCTGCAGCCGAAGGTCGAGGGCGAGGGCTTCGGCAACGCGCTGCTCAACAACAACCAGCTCGGGTTCATCCTCCAGTACAACTCGGGCCTGCCGTTCAACATCCGCGCCAACCGCGACCTGAACAACGACGGCGTCCAGAACGACCGCCCGATCGGCATCGACCGCAACACCGGCGAGCTGGGCCGGGTGTTCAACGTCGACGCGCGCTACGTCCGCTTCGTGCGCTTCACGGACCGGGTCCGCGCGGAGTTCTTCGTCGAGGCCAAGAACATCTTCAACACGGAGAGCGTGGCCTCGGTCAATCGTGTCGTGGCGGTGGACACGGCCGGCAACCCGACGACGGCGATCCCGGCCGAGTTCGCGGGCATCAGCGGCTACCAGCAGCGCCAGGCCCAGCTCGGCGTCAAGCTGACGTTCTAGCCCGCACCTTCACGTTCCCATCGGGTTCCGGCGCCGGGCCGAGCCCGGCGCCGGTCCCGTGGGGGCTCCGTCGCGAGCGGAACTCCTCCGCCCCCATCCCCCCGTCGGGCGCGTCGCGGCCTCCGCGACGCGCCCGTTCTTTTTTTCGCCCGTCCCACCGGCCGCAGGCGGGCGCGGCCACCTCGCCACGCGCTGACCCGCGTCAGGGGTTCTGGCAGGCGGCGATCCAGGCTTCCAGTGTCTCCACCGCGCGGGGCAGGTCCTGCTCGCGGACCAGCAGGTGGTCCGTGCGGTAGCCGCACTGGGGGACGATCGAGACGCCCGCCTGGGCGAGGCGCTCCGCGGCTGGCGCGAGGTAGCCGACCAGCTCCAGGTCGAGCGCGACGTCGAAGGTGATCACCCGGTAGCGGCCGGCCACCGACTCCGCCCGGGGCCCGAGGCCCGACCTGGCGAACGCGCGCCAGGGCGCCGTCAGCGACACCTCGGCGCCCTCGACGATGACCGAGACGAAGGCGCGTTTCATCGTCGCCGCGGCCGCGAACACGGCCGGCGCCTCGCGCGGCTTGAGGGTGGCGAAGGCGTAGCGGGCCGGCCACACCCGCAGGCGGGTGGCGGCCCAGGCGCGGCGGGCGGCGGCAGTCAGCTTCATGGTTCCTCCCCGAGGAGCGCGCAGGCGACGACGGTCTCGGCCTCGTCTCCCAACTCCGCGAGCACGGCGGCCTCGAGGTCGTCGGGGTCGAGGTCGACACGGCAACGGGCGATGGCGGCGGCGGCGCCCGTGAAGCACGTCGGGCACGGCGGCAGCTCCTCGCCCGCGATGCGGACGGGCGGGCCGTAGCTGCGGCAGGACAGCGGCCGCCAGGCGTAGAGCGCGCAGCGGTCGTCGCCCTCCAGCGCCGGGCAGCGCTGCTGCGAGAAGCGGGTCGCGAACGCCTCCTCGGCCGCCTCGTCGTCGGCCAGGCGTCCGCTTGGCACCTCGCCCGGGAACGCGTCCCCGAAGGCGGCGACGGCGGCCTGGGCACGGGCGCGAACCGCCGCCGCCCGCGCGGGCGCCTCGCGAGCCAGCACGGCCAGCCCGCGGCGCAGCCGCCAGGCGTCGGCCGCCGAGATCGGGAACGGCCCGAGGCAACAGGCCGGGCAGCCGTCGAAGCGCAGCGCGCTCCCGCAACGGCGCGTGGCCTCCGCCAGCGCCGCGTCGTAGCCGGCGACGAGGGCGGCGTCCAGCGCCTCGCCGCGGCCAGCGCTCACGGCCGCGCCTGCCTCCGTCCGCCGCTGCCGCGACCGGCGCGGCCGCGGGCTGCGACCACCTCCGTGTGGTAGGCGCGCAGGGCCGCGTCGACGAAGTGGTCGACCAGGCCGAGCGAGGAGCGGTAATCGAGCGCCTTGGCCAGCGCCCTCGGCGCCACGTTGCGGCGCACCAGCTCGTCCTCGGCCGCCGCCTGGCGGAACGGCATGCCGGCCGCCAGCGAGCGGCGCGACAGCGCCAGCACGTGGGCGTGGGCCTTGTCGCGGCCGATCTTCGCGGCCAGCGCCATCATCACCGCCTCCGACAGCACGGCACCGCCGCCGCGGTCGAGGTTGCGCAGCATGTTCTCGGGCTTGACGATCAGCGAGCCGAGCACGCGCTTCAACATCACGAACTGGGCGCCCAGCAGCAGGCAGATCTCGGGCCCGAACGACCACGGCGTCTCGCCCTGGCGGTGGTCGTCCTCCCACTCGCAGTGCACGTACTCGAGCACGGCCGACGAGCGGGCCTTGATCAGGCGACCGAGCAGCACCACCGAGCCGGAGGCGACCGGGTTCAGCTTGTGCGGCATCGCCGAGCTGCCGACCTTGCCCTCGGCGAACTCGCACACCTCGTCGGTGTCGCTGACCTGCAGGTTGTAGACGTTCTGCGCGATCTTGCCGAGGCTCATCGCCAGCGAGGAGACGACCAGGAAGAACTCGGCGAAGCGGTCGCCTGCGGTCTTGCTGGGGATGCGCGGCGCGGACAGCCCGAGCCGGCGCATCAGCTTGTCCTGCACGACCAGCCCGCGCTTGCCGAGTGCCGCCAGGGTGCCGACGGCGCCGCCGAACTCGCCGCACAACACCCGCTCGCGCGAGGCCAGCAGCCGCTGGCGCTGGCGCAGCAACTCGTCGAGCCAGACCGCGCACTTGTAGCCGAACGTGATCGGCAGCGCGTGCTGGCCGTGGGTGCGGCCGGCCATCACCGTGCCGCGGTGCTCCTCGCACAACTTCGCGAGCGCCGCGCAGACCGCCTCCAGCTCCGCCAGCACCACGGCGTAGCTGTCCTGGATCTGGAGCGCGGTGCCGGTGTCGAAGATGTTCTTGCTGGTGGCGCCCCAGTGCACCCAGCGCGCGGCGCGCGGGCTGAGCACGGCGCGCAGCGCGTCGACCACGGGCACGACCGGGTTCCAGGTGCGGTCGAACTCGCGGCGCATCTGCTGCAGGTCGAGCAACTCGACCCGCGCCTTGCGTCGGATCTCGGCGGCGGCCGGCCGCGGCACCAGGCCCATGCCGGCCTGCACCTCGGCCAGCGCCGCCTCGACGTCGAGCCAGCGCTGGATCATCGCGCGGTCGTCCCAGATCGCGCGCATCGCGGCCGAGCCGTAACGGTCGCGCAGGTAGAACGAGTCGAACGCCGTCGCCCCCATGCCGGAACTCCTACCCGCGCCGCAGCGCGCTGATCAGCAGGCCGCTGACGAACACCGAGACGGCCCCGACCACGTTGTACCAGAGGAAGTGGACGGCGGTGAAGTTGGCCACCAGCGCGACCGAGGCCATGCCGACGAAGAGCCCGAAGAACGCCCCCGCGCCATTGGCCCGCCGGGTCAGCACCGCCAGCGCGAAGACACCGAGGATCGAGCCGTAGAAGTACGAGCCGAACCTGTTGACGACCTCGATCGCCGAGCCCAGCCGGCCCGCCTGCAGCGCGATCACGCAGGCGAAGGCTCCCCAGCCGACCGTCATCAGCCGCGAGACCCGCATCTCGTGGACGTCGCCGCCGTCGTTGCGCACGAAGCGCTTGTAGAAGTCGATCATGGTGGCGGTGGCCAGCGAGTTGAACTCGCCGGCCAGGGTCGACATCGCCGCGGCGAAGATGACCGCGATGACCAGGCCCGCGAAGCCCTTGGGCAGCTTGGAGACGATGTAGGTCGGGAAGATGTAGTTGGTGTCGTTGTAGCGCTTGGCGTCGCCCTTGACCTCCTGCAGCAGCGCCACCGCGTCGGCACGAGCGGCCAGCACCTCCCTTTCAGCCGCGACGTAGGCCTCGGGGCTGGCCCCGGCGGCGCGCCCGCGCGCGTACTCGCGAGCGGCGGCCTCGCGCTGCTCGTGGGCCCGGGTGAAGCGCTGCTGCACGTCATGCAGCCGGTCGGGCGGGGCCTGCTCCTCGAGCCGGGCCTGGTCCACCGAGTTCCAGATCATCGGCGGGCGGTCGAAGTGGTAGAAGACGAACACCAGCACGCCCGTCAGCAGGATGATGAACTGCATCGGGACCTTGAGGAAGGCGTTGAACAGCAGCGACAGCCGGCTCTGGCCGAGGGTGGCGCCGGCCAGGTAGCGCTGGACCTGGCTCTGGTCGCAGCCGAAGTAGCTGAGCATCAGGAACAGGCCGCCGATCAGCCCGCCCCACAGCGTGTAGGGCTGGGTCAGGCTGGTCGAAGTGTCGATCACGTCCAGCCGGCCCTGGGCCTGGGCCAGCGCCAGCGCGTCGCCGAAGCCGAACTCCGCGGGCAACTGCCAGACGGCGACGCCGAGGCACAAGAAGATGCCGAACCAGATGATCGCCATCTGCACGACGTCGGTCCAGATCACCGACTTGTTGCCGCCGTACATCACGTAGGCGACGGTGCTGCCGCCCATCAGCAGGATCGTCGCCTGCTCGCTCCAGCCCAGGATCACGGACAGCACCAGCGACGGCGCGTAGAGGGTGACGCCGACGGCCATCCCGCGCTGGAGCTGGAACAGCAGGCTGGTCAGGGTCCGGGTCCGCGCGTCGAAGCGCTGCTCCAGGTACTGGTAGGCCGTGAACACGCCGGCGCGGTAGAAGAACGGGACCAGGGTGACGCACAGGATCACCATCGCGAACGGCAGGCCGAAGTAGAAGACGAGGAAGCGCATCCCGTCCGTGTAGGCCTGGCCCGTGGTGCCGACGAAGGTGATGGCGCTGATCTGGGTCGCCATCACCGACAGCCCGACGGCCCACCAGCGCATCTCGCGGCCAGCCAGGAAGAAGTCGTCGATCTTCGTGCTGCCGCGGCCGGACCAGATGCCGAAGGCGACGATCCCGACCAGGTAGATGGCGAGGACCGACCAGTCGAGCGGTGTCACCAGCGGGTGCCCTGGAACAGGGCCACGGCGCCCATCACCAGCAGCGCGCAGACGATCACCGCGGCGTAGATGCCGCGCCAGGTCCCGAAGATCGGGACCGTCTCGTCTCCGGCCACGTCCTCGCGGCGCACGGGCCTCGGCTCCAAGCGAACCTCCTCGCGAACGAGGGCGATTATGGCCTCCGCGGGCCGCCTTGACAGGCGCGCGCAGGGACCGCGAGAATCCCCGCGCCGATGATCACGGGATTCAACGTCGACGTCCGGTACAAGGGCGTGACGTACCACGTCCAGACCGAAGACAAGGGACCGGCCAACCCGCTGGTGCTGACCCTCGTCTACAAGGGCGGCGAGATCCTCGACTCGCGGCGGCTGATCTACAAGGACCTGCCCGAGGGCCAGAGCGAGACCGGCATCGCCAAGCTGATGGAAGATCAGCACAACGCGATGGTGGCCGAGATCAAGCGCGGCAAGTTCGACAAGGACGCCGGGACCGCGGCCACCGTGATGGAGGACCTCTCGCTCGACGAGCTGGTGCTCGCCTATCTCGCGGCTCGCGCCGCCACGGGTCACTAGCCGCTGAGCGCCGACCCCGCCGCCGCGCTGCAGGAGCGCCTGGCGCGCGAGGAAGCGGCCTACGCCGCGCTGCTGCAGGCCCTCGACGCGCTGGCCTCGCGGCTGGCGGCGCCCGCCGACGACGCGGCGGCCGACGCCCGCTTCGGCCGCCTCAACGAGCTGTGGCCGCGGGTCGAGCTGGCGCTGCCGCGGCTGCTGGGCCCGCTCGGCCCCAAGCTGCGCGACGCGCTGGCGCCGAGCCTCGAGCGCCAGGAGGCGTTCGCCTCGACCGTGGTCCAGGTGCTGAACGCGCAGCGCGAGGAGGCGGCGCGCAGCCAGGCGACGCTGCGCGAGCTGGCGGCCGCGCTGGTCCACTACGGCCAGGGCGTGCTGCCGGTGGTCGACGCCCGCGACCGGGTGGCGCAGGCGCTGGCCGTCGACCGCAGCGAGCTGGTCGTCGAGCGGGTGGAGCGCCGCACGGAGTCGCTCGGCCGCCGGGTCGACGGCCTGCACGCGCTGGGCGACCGGTTGCTGGTCGTCGAGGCCGAGTTGGCGGCGCTGCGGGCGGCGCTCTCCGCGCCGGCGGGCGCCGCATCGCCGTCCGCCCCCGCCCCTGCCCCGGCGATGGATTCGACTGCGGTCGGTCGCTTGCGCGACGACGCGCTCTACGTCGCGTTCGAGAACCGCTTCCGCGGCCCACGCGAGGAGATCCGCGCCCGCCTCGCTTCCTACGTGGAGGCCTTCACCGGCCTCTCCCCCGTCGCCGACCTCGGCTGCGGCCGCGGCGAGTTCCTGGAGCTGCTGCGCGAGGCGGGGACCCTTGGCGTGGGCGCAGAGCAGAACGCCCGCGCCGTCCAGGAGTGCCACGAGCGCGGCCTGGCCGTGGAGGCGACCGACCTGCTCACGTTCCTGCGCGGCCGCGCCGACGGCTCGCTCGGCGGCGTGTTCGCCGCCCAGGTCGCGGAGCACCTGCCGCCGCAGGTGCTGGTCGACGTGATGCGCGAGTCGGCGCGGGCGCTGCGCCGCGGCGGCCTGCTGGTCTTCGAGACCCCGAACCCGCGCAGCGTGACCGGCTTCCTGGAGGTGTGGACCCGCGACCTGACCCACGAGCGCGCGCTGCACCCCGACACCCTGCGCTTCCTCGCCGCCGCCGCCGGCTTCGGCGAAGCGCGGGTCGAGTACCGTTCGCCGGTGCCTGAGGCCGCGCAACTGCAGCCGATCCCGACCGACGGCCTGCCGCAGCCCGCGGCCGCGGCGCTGGGCGAGGCGATCGAGCGCCTGAACGGGCTGCTCTACGGGCCCCAGGAGTACGCGCTCTTCGCCCGCCGCTAGCGGGCGCGCGGCCGCGCGGGCGATGAAGATCGCGTTCGTATTTCCACACCCGCCCGCCGCGACAGGCATCGCCGACTACTCGGTCGAGGTGCTGCGGGCGCTGGCGCCGGGACACGACGTGACCGCATTCCACGGGCCCGAGGCGGCGGACGCCGGAGCGCTGCCCGAGGGCGTCGCGCTGCGGCCTGCGGCGGCGCTGCTCGAGACCGCGGCGAGCGACTGGGACGCGATCTTCTACCAGCTCGGCAACGGCCCTGCCCACGACTTCCTCTACCCGCTGATGGCGGCGCGGCCCGGCGTCGTGGTGCTGCACGATCTCGTCCTCCACCACGCGCGCGGCCGCGCCCTGCTGGACGGGCCCGCGGTGCGCGCGTACCGGGCGGCGCCGGGCGACGCTGCCCTGCAGGCGGGTGCGCGACAGGCGATCGCGGAGTACGCGGCGCTCGTCGAATCGGTCTATCCCGGCCGCGGCGCGCGGCTCGCCGCCGTCCAGCTCGGCACCTCCGGCCACCTGCTGCCCTACGCCTGGCCGCTGTTCGAGGACGTCGCGCGAGCCGCGCGCGGGGTCGTCGTGCACAACGCCTTCATGGCCCGCGAGGTGGCGGCTGCCGCGCCCGGCGTGCCCGTCACCGTCGTCCCCCACCCGGCCCGCCGCGAGCCGGTGCGCCGCGAGGACGTGGCGGCGCTGCGCGCGAGCCTGGGCCTGGTCGAAGGCGAGTTCGCCGTCGGCGCGTTCGGCCTGCTGTCGGCGGAGAAGCGGATCGAGACGGTCGCCCGCGCGGTCGCCCGCGTCCGCCGCCATCGCCCGCGCACCCGCCTGCTGCTGGTGGGCCCGGTGCCCGACCGGGGTTTGGGGGCGGAGCCGCGTCCGTATCGCGGCGTGAGCCCCCATGGGACCGGCGACGGGCTTGGCCCGGCGTCGGCACCCGATGTCGCCCGACTCCGTGCACAACTCGCGATCGCGGGCCTGGCGCCGGAGGCGACAATCGTCACCGGCCGGGTGCCGCTCGAGACGCTGGCCCTGCACGTGGAGGCGGCTGACGCCGTCGCCCACCTGCGCTGGCCGACGGCGCGCGAGACCTCGGGCGCGCTGCTGCGGGTGCTGGCCCAGGGTCGGCCGACGGTGATCGCAGACCTCGAGCACCTGGCCGAGATCCCCGCGGGCGCCGTGCTGCGGGCGGACGTGACCGACGAGGAGGGCGAGCTGTTCCGCGCCCTGCTGCGGCTGCACGACGACGGCGCGCTGCGCGAGCGGCTGGGGGCGGCGGCCCGGGCGTGGACGGAAACGGCGCTGTCGCCCGCCGCGACGCGGGCGGGCTACTTGTCGGCCGCGCGCTCCTCGTAGTCCGCGAGCAGGGCGCCGAGCCGCTCGCTGCCGCCCTCGGGCAACTGCACGAACTCCATGCCGACGGCGTAGTGCCGCTTGCCAAGGTCGAGGCGACGGCAGCCGGCGACCCGGCACTTCACGTCCCACTTTTCGCCGGCGACGAGCAGCCGGAACGGCATCACCGACTCGACCTCGAGTGCCATCGGCGACTCGATCATCATGCCGTGGGCGCTGACGTTGAGGATGCGGCCGCCGACGACCGAGACCGGGCCGCCGGTCGGCGGCATCGGCACGCGCGGGCTGCGGCGGCGATCGGCGCCGCCCGTGGTCTGTGGCTCGACAGTCATGTTCGTGGGCCATACGATAACCGAACGTCGCATCCGTCGTCCCCCCCGAAGGAGGCTGCCCGCCGATGAGATTCCGCGCCCTTCCCCTGCTGTTCGCCGCCTCGTTGTCCGCCACCGCCCAGACGCAGCCCCCGACGGGCCACACGCACGCGCACGGGGATGCGTCTGCCCAGGCCGAACTCGCGCTGCGCCCGGGCCTGATGAAGGGCCACGTGCGCTTCCTGGCCAGCGACCTGCTCGAGGGCCGGGGACCGGCGACCCGCGGCGACGCGCTGGCTCGCGAGTACGTGGCGGCGCAGATGGAGCGGATCGGCCTCGAGCCCGGCGCTCCGGACGGCAGCTGGTTCCAGTTCCTCGACGTGGTGGGCGTGAAGAGCGCGCCGCCCGCGCAGGTCCCGTTCGCCACACCGCGTGGCCCGCTCGCGATGGCCTCCGGCCAGGACGTGGTGCTCTCGGCCGGCCGGCCGCGGCCGCGCTCCGAGTTGAAGGACGCGGAACTGGTCTTCGTCGGCTACGGCATCGTCGCCCCCGAGCACCAGTGGGACGACTACAAGGGCATGGACCTCGCCGGCAAGGTGCTGGTGATGCTCAACAACGACCCCGAGCACGACCCGGCGCTGTTCGCCGGCAAGACCCGCCTGTGGTACGGGCGCTGGGACTACAAGTACGAGATCGCGGCCAGGCGCGGCGCGGCCGGCGCGCTGATCGTGCACACGACGCCGTCGGCGGGCTACGGCTGGCAGGTGATTCAGACGAGCTTCACGGGCGAGGAGTTCTCGCTGGCGAGGCGGGACGGGGGCTTGGGGGCGGAGGAGGTCGGAGTCGTCCGACGGAGCCCCCAAGGGACCGGCGCCGGGTTCACCCCGGCGTCGGAACCCGATGGACTCGAGGTCAAGGGCTGGCTGGCGGAGGCCGCGGCGCAGAAGCTGGCGCAGGCCGGTGGCCACGACCTGGCGGCACTGGTGGCGGCGGCCCAGAAGCGCGACTTCAAGCCGGTGCCGCTCGGCGTGCGGCTGTCGGTCGGCTTCGACAACGCGGTCGCCGCCAAGCGCACGGCCAACGTGATCGGCAAGCTGGCGGGCAGCGACCCGAAGCTGTCCGCGGAGGCGGTCGTCTTCACCGCCCACCACGACCACCTCGGCGTGCGCGAGGGCGCCGCGGGCGAAGACCACATCCACAACGGCGCGCTCGACAACGCGGCCGGTGTCGCCACGATGCTGGCGATCGCCGAGGTCCACCCGCTGCTGCGCGAGCGCCCGCGGCGCAGCGTCTACTTCGCGGCCGTCGCCGCGGAGGAGCAGGGGCTGCTCGGCTCCAAGTACCTGGCCGCCCACCTGCCGCTGCCGGCCGGCCGCATCGCCGCCAACGTCAACATCGACGGCGCCAGCATCTGGGGCAAGACGAAGGACCTGATCCTGATCGGCAAGGGCAAGAGCAGCCTCGACCCGCTGGTCGAGAAGCTGGCCGCGGAGCGCGGCCGCACGGTGCTGGCGGACCAGGCGCCGGACAAGGGGTTCTTCTACCGCTCCGACCAGTTCGCGTTCGCGAAGATCGGCGTGCCGGCGGTGTACTTCGACGCCGGGCTCGAGCTCCTGGGCCAGCCCGCGGGCGAGGGCCGCAAGCGCCAGGACGCGTTCGAGGCGAAGCACTATCACCAGCCGTCCGACGAGCTGACCGAGGCCTGGGACTGGAGTGGCGTGGTCGAAGACGCGCGGTTGCTGCTGCGGATCGGGCTCGCGGTCGCCAACGCGGACGCGATGCCCACGTGGAACCCGGGCGACGAGTTCGAGGCCGCCCGCAAGAAGGCGCTGGCGGAGGTCCCCGCTCAGCCCTGAGCCGGGCTGCCGCTCTTCTCGCCCGTGATCAACCGCACGCCGCGCCGCCACGTGAAGTACGAGTACGCCCACTGGAACAACGTGACGGCGCGGTTGCGGAACCCGATCAGGAAGAAGATGTGGATGCCGAGCCAGGCCAGCCACGCCGGCACACCGGACAGCCGCAGCCGGCCGTAGACGTCGCCGACCGCGGCGCCGCGGCCGATCGTCGCGAAGCTGCCCTTGTCGACGTAGCGGAACGGCGCCGGTGGCTGCCCGCGCAGCGCGCGGCGCACGTTCTCCGCAGCGTGGCGGCCCTGCTGGATCGCGGCCGGGCACACGCCGGGCACCGGCGCCCCGTCCTGCTCGAGCAACGCGAGGTCGCCGATCACCTGCACCTCGGGGTGGCCGGGCACGGTCAGGTCGGGCGCGACGCGGACGCGGCCGGCGCGATCGAGCGCGGCGCCCAGCGAGCGCGCGATCGGCTCCCCTTTCACGCCCGCGGCCCACACCACGGTGCGGGCGTCGATGCGCTCGCTGGCGAGCGTCACGCCGAGGGCGTCGATCGCGGTCACCCGCGAGCCGGTGCGGACCTCGACGCCGAGCGCCACGAGCTGCGCCCGCGCCTTGGCCCGCAGCTCCTCCGGGTACGGCGGCAGCACGGCGTCGGCGCCCTCGAGCAGCACGATCCGCGCGCGGCCCGGGTCGATGCGGCGGAACTCCCGGGCCAGCGCGTGACGCGCGATCTCGGCCAGCGCTCCGGCCATCTCGACGCCGGTGGCACCGGCGCCGATGACGACGAAGGTCAGCCACGCCGCCTGCGCCGCGGGGTCGGTCTCGCGCTCGGCCCGCTCGTACGCGGAGAACACCCGGCGCCGGATCTCCAGCGCGTCTTCGATCGACTTCAGCCCGGGCGCGTGCGCGGCCCACGCCTCCTGCCCGAAGTACGAGTGGGTCGCGCCGGCCGCGAGGATCAGGTGGTCGTAGTCGATCGCGCCGTCCGCGAGGATCAGCCGGCGCGCGGCCAGGTCGACGGCCGTGGCCTCGGCCAGCAGCACGGTGGTGTTGCGCTGGCCGCGCAGCACGCTGCGGATCGGGGCCGCGATGTCGCCGGGGTTGAGGCCGCCGGTCGCGACCTGGTACAGCAGCGGCTGGAACAGGTGGTGGTTGCGGCGGTCGACCAGGGTGACGCGCACGGCCTCGCCGGCCAGCGCCTTCGCGGCGTAGAGCCCGCCGAACCCGCCTCCGACGATCACGACGTGCCGCTCGCTCGCCTGCGCCACGGGCGCCTCCTGCACGCTCCCCGCCGGCGAGCGTAGCATCGCGGCGATGCGCGGCTTGTGGATCGAGGACGGACGCGTGAGCCTGCGCACCGACCTGCCGGAACCGGAGCCCGGGCCCGGCGAGGCGGTGGTGCGGGTGAGCCTCGCCGGCGTGTGCGGCACCGATCTCGCGATCGTCGCCGGTTACGCGGGCTTCCGCGGCGTGCCGGGCCACGAGTTCGTCGGCCTGGTCGAGCGCGGCTCCGATCCCTGGTGGCACGGGCGCCGGGTGGTGGCCTCGATCAACGTCGGCTGCGGCGCCTGCGCGGCGTGCGCCCGGGGCGTGCGCGAGCACTGCGCGCAGCGGCAGGTGATCGGCCTGCGCGGCCGCGCGGGCGGCTTCGCCGAGGCGGTGGTGGTGCCCGAGGCCAACCTGGTGCCCGTGCCCGAGGGGCTCGCGGACGAAGCCGCCGTGTTCGCGGAGCCACTGGCTGCCGCGCTGCGGGTGCCGCGACAGGTGCCGATCCGCACCGGCTCGCGCGCGCTGGTCGTCGGCGACGGCCGGCTCGGCCAGCTCGTCGCCCGCGTGTTGCGCGCGCACGGCGCCGAGGTGCTCGTGGCCGGCCATCACGAGCGCAAGTGCGCGCTGCTGCGGGCGGTGGGCGTCGACGCCCGGGTCCGGCCCGAGCTGGAGCCGCAGA
>JAMPXO010000112.1 GCA_023701125.1 Vicinamibacteria bacterium
CTGCCCGGCCTGCGCAGCGGCTACTGCGAGTTCGACCTCGCGGCCTTCGAGATCACGGAAGCGCGATACTTCAGGATCGAGGATGGCGAGCACTACCCGTGCGAGCTGGCCGAGACCGACAGCGAAGGCGCGGAGATCGACGCCATCGAGATGCTGCGATTGAAGTGAACAAGAAACTCCTGAGCGCCGCCAAGCTGCTGGTCTCGCTGGCGCTGCTGGCCTACCTGTTCTCGACCACCGACCTCGGCGCGCTGCTGCGCCGGGTGCGCACGGGCGACCTGTTGCTGCTCGCGGTCGCGGTGGTCTTCTACGCCGCCATGCTCGGGCTCGCCACCTGGCGCTGGCGCGTGTTGCTGGCGGCGCAGGGCTACCCCGCGCCGCTGCGGCGGCTGACGGCCTCGTACCTGGTCGCCACCTTCTTCAACAACTTTCTGCCCAGCAACGTCGGTGGCGACGTGATCCGCGTGCGCGACGGCTCGCGGCTGACCGGCTCGACCACGGCGTCGCTGGCGATCGTCGCCATCGACCGCGTGCTCGGCCTGCTCGCGCTCTACGTGCTGGCACTCGGGGCGTGGCTGCTGGCCACCCCCGACGTGCGCGCGCTGCCGGGGGCCGCGCCGGCGCTGGCCGCGCTCGGCATCGGCTTCACCGTGGCCGCGTTCCTGTTCTTCCGGGTCGGCACCTCCCGCCAGCTCGTCGCCGCCTCAGGACTCGGCCGGCACGACTGGGTGCGCCAGAAGTTCGAGACGGTGCAGGCCGCGGTCCACGTCTACCGCGAGCGCCTGCTCTCGGTGTGGGTGGCTTTCTTCGCCAGCCTCGCGCTGCAGGCGGGGGCGGTCTTCTACTTCTTCTTCGTCGCCCACGCGCTCGCCATCGACCTGCCGCTGGGCGCCGCGTTCGTCATCATCCCGCTGTGCTTCCTGGTCCAGACCGTGCCGATCTCGTTCAACGGCTGGGGCGTGCGCGAGAGCCTGTTCATCGTCTACTTCGGCCAGATCGGCCTCAGCCGCGACAGCGCGCTCGCCTTCAGCCTGGTCGGGGCGGGGCTGACCGTGCTGCTCTCGCTCTCCGGTGCCGTGATGTGGGCCGCCCGGGAGTCCACACCCGGGGAGGCGGAGTGAGGCCTGTCCCCGTCCTCCACGTCTGCGACAAGTTCGGCGTGGCGGGCTCCAGCATCCACGGCGTGTCGCGGCTGTTCGCCTGGTGGTTCCCGCGTTTCGACCGCACTCGCTTCGACGTCTCGCTGGTCGGCCTGAAGGCGCCCGAGCCGGCGTCGGACAAGCTGCGCGAGGCCGGCGTCGATGTCACCCACCTCTCGCGGAGCAAATTCGACCCGCGCATCCTGACCGACCTCGTCCGCCTCGGGCGCGCCCGTGGCGCGCGCGTCCTGCACGTCCATGGCTACGCGGCGGCGGACTTCGGGCGGCTGGCGGCCCGCGCGCTGGGCGCCGGGCTCGTCCTCCACGAGCACTTCGCCGACCCCAGGATGCCCGCCTACCAGGGTGTTGCGGACCGGCTGCTCTCGGGGCTGACCGATCGCGCGGTCGCCGTCTCGGGCTCCACCCGCGACTTCCTGGTCCGCGAGCGGTTCGTGCCCGCGGACCGCGTGCGGCTGGTCTGGAACGGCGCCCCGCTCGGCGAGTTCGCCCCGCGTCCGGTCGAGGAGTCGCGCGCGCTGCGCCGCTCGTTCGGCTTCGAGGATCAGACGCTCGTGATCGGCACCATCTCCCGGCTCAGCCTGCAGAAGGCCCACCACCACCTGCTCGATGCACTGCCGCCCGTGTTCGCCCGCTTCCCCGCCGCGCGGCTGCTGATCGTCGGCGACGGCGACCAGATGCCCGCGCTGCGCGAGCAGGCGTCGCGGCTCGGCCTCGCGGGCTCGATCGTGTTCGCCGGCCATCGCACGGACGTGCCGGCGCTGCTCTCGGCGCTCGACGTGTTCTGCATCTCGTCGACCTACGAGGGCACGCCGCTGGCGCTGTTCGAAGCGATGGCAGCCGGCCGTGCCATCGTGTCCACCGCGGTCGACGGTTGCGCCGAGGTGCTGCGCGACGGCGTCACGGGCCTGCTCGCTCCGCCCGCCAACCCGACGGCCCTGGGCGATGCGCTCGCGCGCGCGCTGGGCGACGCGGGGCTGCGTCGCGCGCTGTCAACCGCGGCCCTCGACGCCTCCCGCCAGTTCGACATCGCCCAGTGCGTGCGCCAGCTCGAGTCGATCTACGACGAGGTGCTGGCGGAGAAGGGGCGCGCGGCGTGAGCTTCGCCGCGCAGCTCGGCAAGGCCGTCGAGACGCCACGCGACCTGCTGCTCGGGCGCTACCCCGACTTCGTCACCGGCGGCCCGCTGCCCCGGGGCCAGGTGCCGGTGTTCGTGTTCCACTCGCTCGAGCCCGCCCTGTTCGAGGCCCAGCTCCGGCACCTCAAGGACAACGGCTACGTCACGCTGGGCGCGGACGAGTACTTCCGCGTGCTGGTCGGCGCCGTGACGCCGCCCGAGAAGGCGGTCGTGCTCACCTTCGACGACGGCCGCGCCTCGTTGTGGAGCGTCGGCGCTCCGTTGCTCAAGTACTTCGGCATGCGCGGGATCGTGTTCCTGGTCCCGGGCCGGACCCGCCCCGGCGACAAGGGCGCGACGCTGCAGGACGTCCGCGACGGCCGCACCACGGCCGCCGAGTTGCTCGCACGCGAGCGCGGTCCCGACGGCTTCCTGACCTGGGAAGAGATCGACGTCCTCGCCCGCGACGGCGTCTACGACTTCGAGAGCCACTCGATGTTCCACGCCCGGGTCGCGACCGCGCCCGAGGTGGTCGGCTTCCTCGCCCCGCATCAGCAGCACGGATACGCCGCGATGGACGTGCCCTGGATCGCCGGCCCCGAAACCGATCGCCTCGCCCACGAGGCGGCCCTCGGCAGCCCGATCCTGCGCTCGCGGCCGCGCCTCGCGGACGCGCGGCGCTTCCGCGAGGAGCCCGGCTACGGCGACGCCTGCCGCGAACTCGTCGCCGGTGAGGGCGGCGCCAGCTTCTTCGACCGCCGCGGCTGGCTGGGCCGCCTGCGCGCCGTGCTGGGCGACGGCCCGGTCCCCGGCCGCCTGGAGACGGACGCGGAGCGCGAGGCGGCGATCACCCACGAGTTGGCGGACTCGCGGCGCATGATCGAGGAGCGCACGGGCCGCCGCGTCGTGCACCTCTGCTACCCCTGGCACGCCTCGTCGCCGGCCGCGATCGTCGCGGCGCGCTCGGCGGGCTATCGCACCGCCTTCTGCGGCAAGGTCCCGGGGGTGCCCATCACGCTGCCCGGCGGCGACCCGCTTTCGATCGCCCGCGTCGGCGAGGACTGGTTGTTCTGCCTGCCGGGCAAGGGCCGCCGCACGGCCAGCGCGGTGCTGGCGACCAAGTGGAAACGCGCCCTGCTCGGCGCGTAGTACCATCCGCCCACGCCCTTTTTCCAAGGGGCGGAACGACGCCATGAGCCACCTGCTGCTGCCCGTCCTGCCACTTCGCGACGTCTGCCTCTTCCCCGAGGCCTCGCTGACGGTCGCCATCACCCGACCGGCCGTCGTGCGGGCGCTGGAACTCGCGCGCCGCTGCGGCAACCGCCTGATCGCGATCGGCCAGAAGGACCCGCTGAACCAGAACCCCAGCGCGGCGGGCCTGCACGGCTTCGGCACGATCGCGGAGGTCGTCAAGCACGAGATCCAGAGCGACATCGACCGCAAGATCGAGCTCGACGGCCTGCACCGCGCCCGCGTTCACGACCTGCTCGGGCTCGACGTGCTGGTGGCCGAGGTGGAAGAAGTGGACGAGGTCGACCCGGGCGACGAGTGGGGCTCGGCGGTCGAAGCCCTCGCCCGCTACATGCACGCCCACGCGGACCTGCGCGCCTTCCTCGACTCCCAGCGCCGCTCGAAGGAGCCGATGGGCTGGGTCAACCTCGCCTGTCAGCACCTGCCGATCACGGCCACGGCCCGCCAGAAGCTGCTGGAGTCGGACGCACTGGAGCGCTGCCAGAAGATCAGCAAGGGCCTCGACGCGCTGCTGAAGAAGGAACGCGAGGCGTAGCCGGCGCGACCCGTCAGGCGGCGAGGGCCGTGCGCTTCTCCAGGTAGCGGCGGAGACCGAAGTAGCCGCCGAGGCCGCCGACAATGCCGAGCAGCGTGTTGCCGAGGACGTAGGGCCAGAACAGCGGCCTCAGGGTCTGGACCAGCGCGGCTTCGATCGCCGCCAGCGACGAGTCCTCGGGCACCGGCCACTCGAGCTGCGACAGCGGCACGCCCATCGCCACGCAGCCGAGCGCCGTGCCCGCCATGTACAGCGGGATCAGCGTCCACGGGTTGTTGACGTAGGCGCCGGCGAGGATCGCCACCTTGCTCAGGCGGAAGGCGAGCGCGATCGCCAGCGCCATCACCGTGTGCAGCCCGAGCAGCGGGAAGAACGCGATGTAGACGCCGACCCCGAAGGCCAGCGCCGTGCGGTGCGGCGTGTCGGGCGCGTGCAGCAGCAGGGCCAGCGCCCGCCGCACCTTGGCGCGGGTCATCTACTCGCCGGCAGCGGCTTCGTCGTCCTTCTTCGCCCGCTCGGGCTTTGCCACCCGCGGCTTGCTCCGGAAGTGGTCGTGGCCACCCGCGGGCAGCGGACCCAGCCGCTCGCCGCGCTTGAGCGAGATCGCCGGGGGACCCTCCGAGAACTCGCCGATCACGGCCAGCGGCATGTCCCACACGATCGCCAGGTCCTTGACGCCCTCCAGGCTCTCCGGCGCCACCGCCAGCAGCAACTGGTAGTCCTCGCCGCCGTGGAGCGCGTAGGACGTGGCGTCGAGCGCGCGGGCGCGGGCGAACTTGCGGACGTTGGGATCGAGCGGGATCTTGTCGGCGTCGACGATGGCGAACACGCGGCTGCTCTCGCACATCGAGAGCAGGTCGCTCGACAGGCCGTCGGACAGGTCCATCGCGGCGTGGACGAGGTGGGCGTGCTCGGCCAGCGCGCGACCGAAAGCCAGCGGCGGCGCCGGGTCGAGCTGGGCGCGCAGGCAGTGGTGGACCGCGGGCGCCGAGTTGGGAGTCCAGATCCCGGTGTCGATCAGCTCGCCGTCTTCGGCCAGCCGCGCGCCCTGCTGCAGCAGCTCGATGCCCTGGGCTGCCGCGCCGAGGAAGCCCGTGCACACCAGCAGGTCGCCCGGCCTGGCGCCGTCGCGGGTCAACAGCGCGTCGCCGATGCCGAGCAGCGTGACGTCGAGCACCATCGGCCCCGTGGTGCCGGCGATGTTGCCGCCGATGATGCTGACGCCCGTCTCCGCCGCCCGCTCGAGCAGGCCGTCGTAGAGGCCGTCGACGAACTCGATCGTGGTCTCGGGCGGCAGGAACAGGTTGACGATCGCGAAGCTGGGGGCGCCGGACATCGAGGCGATGTCCGACAGGTTGACCGTGAGCAGCTTGCGCCCGATCAGCCGCGGCGGGGCCCACTCGCGGTGGAAGTGACGCCCCTCCACGAACGCGTCCGAGGTGACCAGCGTGAGCGCGGTGGTCTCCACCGCGGCCGCGTCGTCGCCGGGACCGATGCGCACGCCCGGGCCCGCCGGGAGTCGCGCGATCAAGTGCCGGACGAGCGCGCGCTCGCCCACTTCGCCGACCGTCTTGCCGGGATCCAGCATGTGGTCGGGAGGTTAGCTCAAGTCGAGGCCCCCCGCCTCTGCCGTGTGAGCCGTGACCGAAGAACCTTGTCACAAGGTGGGGTCCCTGCGCACCGCTTCAGGCTTCCTCAGCTCGGAGGCATGCACACCGCGGCACGACTGTCGGAACCCCTGAGATACGACGTTGGTTCAGGGCGTAGAACCCATCACGAACAGCGCAGGGGGCAAAGCCATCTTAGCCGCGCCCCGTCGGCGGCAGCAAGGGCGTGCTGACCTCACTCAGCCCTCGAGTACCTCGTCGAGCTCGGCCGCCAGCTCGAGGGCGCGGGCGTCCATCTCGCGGGTGGCACCGTCGCCGGACGTGCGCGCCGAGAAGCACTCGTCCGCGATGTTGAGCGCGGCCAGGACCGCGATCTTCAGCGAGTCGACGGCGCCCGTGCCGCGGCTGACCTCGCGCATCTGCTCGTCCACGTAGGCGGCGAGGCGTCGCAGGTACTCGGGGTCGGTCCCGGCCTTGACCGCGTAGGTCTGGCCGAAGATCTCGACGTGGAGCAGGCTGGACTTGTCGGCCATCGAAGCCTCCCTACGCCAGCTTGTCGAGGACGGCGACGACGCGAGCCACCCGCTCCCGCAACTCGCCGCGCTCGCGATCGCGCGCGGCCAGCTCGGCCGCCAGCTCCTTCGCCCGCGCGGCGACGTCGCCGTCTCCGCGCGAGGCCTCGTCGGCCAGTTCTTCGGCCCGCGCCCGCTCCGTCTCCAGCGCCTGCTCGGCGTTCTCGCGCGCGTCGCGTTCACGGGCCAGCTCGGCGCGGGCACCGGACAGCGACTGACGGGTCACGGCCAGCTCGTCCTGGACGCCGGCCAGCTTCTCGCGGGCGCCTCCGAGCTCGGCCTGGACCGCGGCCAGCGCTTCGTGGGCCTTGCTCAGCTCGGCCTCGATCGACGTGCGCTCGTCCTCGGTGCCCGCCTGGGCGCCGGCGGCGTCCTCGATCTGCTCGACCAGGCGCGCCTTCTCCTCGCGCAGCCGGGCCCGCTCGCTGTCCCAGCCGGCGCGCTCGGCGAGCAGCGCCTCGTTCGCGGCCCGCAACGTCGCCAGCTCCTGCGCCTGTCCGCTGTCCGCCACGTCGGCGGCGGCCGCCGCCCCTCGGGCCTGCGCCAGCTCTGCCGCGAGCGCCTCGCGGGCCGCCTCGATCGTGTTGCGCTCGGCCCGCGCCGTGTCGCGCTCGGCCTCGAGGCGGCGCACGGCCTCCTCGACGACGGCCAGGGCGGCGCGCGCCCCGGCCAGTTCTTCGCTGCGCGCTTGTTCCCGCGCGCGCAACTCGGCGATCGTGCGGATCGCCGCCCGGACCTTCTGCTCGAGCTCGTGGAAGCCCTGCTCCATCAAGAGACTCCCCGGATCTCGGCGCCGGCTGCGGTGAGCGCCTGGACTGCGGCCTCGACGGCGCGCTGGACCTCTTCCCCCACCATCGTGCGATCAGGCTCGGAGAAGCGCAGCGAAAGCGTCAGGCTCACGTGACCGGCGGGCACCTGCGGTCCGGCGTATCGATCCACGAAGGCGACGTGGCGCAGCGACGTCCCCGCCACCTGGCGAATGATGGACTCGACGGCCGCGGCGGACAAGCCCGGAGGACACAACACGGACAGGTCGCGCGAGACCGACGGGAAGCGGGGCAACGCCGCGAAGCGCACGGCAGCGCGTGCCGCCAGCAGCGAAGCCAGGTCCAGCTCGGCGAGGAACACGGGATCGCGCAGGTCGTAACCCACCGCCACGTCGGGATGCAGGCCGCCGGCCCAACCCACCTCGACCTGGCCGCGGCGCAAGCGCGCGCTCTGCCCCGGGTGCAGGAACGACGGCGTCCCCGGCTCCCACGCGAGCGGGGCCACGCCGAGGCCGTCGACCAGGCCTTCGACGACGCCCTTCAGCTCGGCGAAGTCGGCGGCGCCACGACGGCCGGACCAGTGGGCCTGCGGGTCAGGGCCGGACAGCAACACGGCGACTCGACGCACCTCCCGCGGGCGGGCCGCGGGGTCCGCGACCGGCAGGTAGGCCGAGCCCAGCTCGAACAGCCGCACCTCGCGCCGGCCCTGGCGCTGGTTGTGTTGCAGGGCCAGGACCAGCCCGGGGAACGCGACCGACGCCCGGAGCGCGTCGCCCTCCTCCGAGAGCGGGTTGGCCAGGCGCACCCGGGCCGGGGCGACGTCGCGCTGGGTCGCGTCAGCCAGCATCGAGAGCGAAATCGCCTCGGACAAGCCGGCGCCACTCAGCAGCTCGCGCACGCGACGCGCGGCCCGCGCCTCGTCGCGCAGCCGCCCCGGGCGAGCAGCGGGCGGAATGGTGGCGGGCACGTTGTCGATGCCGTGGTGGCGCGCGATCTCCTCGACCACGTCGATCTCGGCCGCGACGTCGCCGCGCCAGGTCGGCACGGTCACGTCCCAGGCCCCGCTGTCGCCACCCGCGACCGCAAAGCCGAGCCCCGCGAGCACGCGCCGCTGCTCGGCCTCGGGCACGACGACGCCGACGATGCGGTTGGTGCGGGCGGGACGATAAGAAACGTGGCGCGCGGCGGGCATCGCCCCCGCGGACAGGATGCCCGGGCGGACGGAGCCGATGCCGAGCTTCACCACCAGGTGGGCGATGCGATCCAGCGCGAGCAGCGTGGCGGCCGGGTCCGCGCCGCGTTCGAAGCGGTGCGACGCCTCGGTGTGCAGGCCCTGCGCCTTCGCGCTGCGACGGGTCGCCAGCGGGTTCCAGTACGCCGCCTCCAGCGCCACCAGGCGGGTGCCGTCGTGGACCTCGCTGGAGCCGCCGCCCATCACGCCCGCGAGCGCCAGCGCGGTGCCGTCCGCCGCGGCCACCAGGCCGTTGCGCGGGGTCAGCTCGCGGTCCACGCCGTCGAGCGTGGTGAGCCGCTCCCCCGCTTTCGCCCAGCGCGCGCGCAGGCCCGCGGCCGGCAGCCGCTCGAGATCGAACGCGTGCGAGGGCTGGCCGGTCTCCAGCATCACGTAGTTGGTGAGGTCGACGACGTTGTTGATCGAGCGCACGCCGACCGCCTCGAGCCGAGCCGCGAGCCAGTCCGGCGACGGACCGATCCGCACCTCGAGCACGCGAGCCGCGAAGAACGGGCACAGGTCGCTGGCGTCGATGCCCACGGTCAGGACGTCGGCTGCGGGCGCGCCCACCTCGACCACATCGGCGGCGGGCAGCCGCAGCGGCTGGCCGTAGCGCACCGACGCCTCGCGGGCGAGGCCGAGCACGTTCATGCAGTCGACGCGGTTGGTCGTGACCTCGAAGTCGAGCACCACGTCGGCGCCGTGGGCCGCGACGCCACCCAACTCGAGGCCCAGCTTGGTCAGGTCCTGGCCGAGCTGCTCCGCCTCGATTGCCAGGTCGACGTACTCGCGCAGCCAGGAGATCGGGGCCTTCACCGCGGGAACTGCTCCAGGAATCTGAGGTCGGACTGGTACAGCAGGCGGATGTCGTCGATGCCGTAGCGCAGCATGGCGACGCGGTCGATACCGAGGCCGAACGCGAAGCCCGTGACCTGCTCGGGGTCGTACACGTTCTCGCCCAGCTTGCGGTTGACGGCCTCGAACACCGCGGGGTTGACCATCCCCGAGCCGAGGATCTCGAGCCAGCCCGTCTGCTTGCACACGCGGCAGCCGCTGCCGCCACAGTTGATGCAGCCGAGGTCGGCCTCGACCGAGGGTTCGGTGTAGGGGAAGAACGAGTGCCGGAAGCGGACCGGGTACTGCGGCCCGAAGAGCCGGTGCAGGAACGCCTCGATCGTGCCCTTGAGATCCCCGAGCGTGATCGACGGGCCGACCACCAGGCCCTCGATCTGCTGGAACATCGGCGAGTGGGTGATGTCGTCGTCGCGGCGGTAGACCTTGCCCGGGCAGATGATGCGCACCTCGGGCGGGTGCTCGTTCTCGACCATGTAGCGGATCTGCGTCGCCGACGTGTGGGTGCGCAGCAGCAGGCCGCCGGGGCCGTCGAGGTAGAAGGTGTCCTGCATGTCCCGCGCGGGATGGTCCGCGGGCATGTTGAGGGCCTCGAAGCAGTGGTAGTCGTCCTCGATCTCGGGGCCGTCGTAGACCTCGTAGCCCATCGCGACGAAGATGTCCTCGAGGTCCTCGCGCACGGTCGTCAGCGGGTGCCGACGGCCGGCCGGGATCGGGCGCCCCGGCAGCGTGACGTCGACGCGGTCGGCGGCCAGCTTCGCCTCGCGGGTCGCGGCCCCGAGCGCCGCCTGGCGCTCCTCGAGCGCTCCCTCGATCGCCTGCTTCAGCGCGTTGAGCGAGGCGCCCGCGGCCTTGCGCGCCGGCGCGGGCAACTGGCCGAGGTCCTTCATCAGGGCCGTGACGAGGCCGGCCTTGCGGCCGACGAAGCGGTCGCGCAGCGCCTGCAGCGCGGACGGATCGCCCGCCGCGGACAGCGCCGCGTCGAAGTCCGCGCGGGCGGCGCGGACGCGTTGATCGAGCTGGATCTCGGGGTCTTCGGCCATCGCGGTGCCCAGGGTTTTCCGAAGAACCCGGCCGCCCTGCGGGGCGGGGACGACCGGGTTCCGCGGGAACGACTAGGCGGCGGCCGGCGCGGCCTTGGCCTTCTCGACCAGGGCAGCGAAGGCGGCCGCGTCGCGGGCGGCGATGTCGGCCAGCGACTTGCGGTCGAGGTCGACGCCGGCGCGCTTCAGGCCCGCCATGAACTGGCTGTAGGAGACGCCGTGCTCACGCGTCGCCGCGTTGATGCGCACGATCCACAGCCGGCGGAAGTCGCGCTTCTTGCGCTTGCGGCCGTGGTACGCGAAGTTGCCCGCGCGCTCGACCGCCTCCTTGGCGAACTTGTAGAGCTTGCTCTTTCCGAGGAAGTACCCGGAGGCGAGCTTGAGTAGCTTCTTGCGCCGCTCCCGGCGCTTGTTTCCACGCTTGACTCTCGGCATAGGACTCTTCTGCCCGCGCGACGACGCGCGGCCTCACGCTTCCAGGCGGCGAGGGGGCCCGGGCCGCGCGACGGCGACCCCGTGTGGGAAGCAGGGATTCTAGACGAAAACGGCCGGCCCCGGGAGGCCGGCCATTGCAACGGCGGGAGCCGCGACTCCCTCTACGACTTGAGCATCTCGCGCACGTTGGCGACGTCCGCGTCGGACACCAGGCCCGCCTTGGCGAGTTGCCGCTTCCGGCCCGGCGCCTTCTTGGTCAGGATGTGGCGCTTCATGGCATGGCCGCGCTTCACCTTGCCCGTGGCGGTGAGCTTGAAGCGCTTGACCGCGGCGCGCTTGGTCTTCTTCTTGATCTTGGCCTTCGGCTTGCGCATCGACGTGTTCTCCTAGTTCTCGTTCGGGGCGGGCGGCGCGTCGGCAGCCGGGGCCGTTGTCTTGGCCTTGGGCGCCGCCGGCTTCTTGGCCGCCTTGGGCTTGGCGGCGGCGGCCGGATCCTTCTTGGGCGACAGGATCAGCACCATCGTCATGCCCTCGTGCTTGGGGGACGAATCGACCAGCCCGGTGCCCTCCAGCTCGAGAGCCAGGCGATCGAGGATGCGGCGGCCGATCTCCGAGTGAACGGCTTCACGGCCACGGAAGATGACCGTCGCCTTGACCTTGTTGCCTTCCTGCAGGAAGCGCTCGGCGTTCTTGCGCTTGAAGGTGAAGTCGTGGTCGTCGATCTTGGGCCGGAACTTGATCTCCTTGACCTGGATGTGCCGCTGGTGCTTGCGCGCTTCCGACTCGCGCTTGGCCTGCTGGTACATCCACTTGCCCGAGTTCATGATCCGGCACACGGGGGGATCGGCCGTCGGCGCGATCTCGACCAGGTCCAGCCCCTTTTCTTCGGCCAGCGTCAGAGCCTGGGCGGGGGGCATG
The DNA here is from genome assembly GCA_023701125.1 of Vicinamibacteria bacterium. Classification (GTDB taxonomy): domain Bacteria; phylum Acidobacteriota; class Vicinamibacteria; order Fen-336; family Fen-336; genus WYBL01. The sequence goes on from JAMPXO010000112.1 coordinate 11,486, forward strand.
ATGCCGAGCTGGGAACCGTCGTCGTCGATGACGCGGACTTCCTTCGCACGGATCCGGTCGTTGATGCGGACGGTCGTCTTGTTATCGATCACGGGCCTCCCGGCCGCGGCTTCTCACCCTCGCTGGTGGCGCGAGTGGAGACGAGCCGCGCGAGCTTGTCGATCCACGCGGTAAGCGGCACCTCGGAACCGAGGTCGCCGGCATGGCGGTGGCGGACGGAGACCTTCTCACCGGTCGGGTCGGCCGCTTCCACCTTCCCCACGACGAACATGTACGGCACCTTCTGCAACTGGGCCTCGCGGATCTTGTAGCCCATCTTCTCGGCGCGGTCGTCGACGTGGACCCGCAGCCCGGCCGCACGCATGCGAAGGGCGATCTTCTCCGCGTGCTCCTTGTGCGCCTCGGCCACCGGGATGAGCACCGCCTGCACCGGCGCCAGCCACATCGGGAACGCGCCCGCGTAGTGCTCGAGCAGGATGCCGAAGAAGCGCTCCATCGAGCCGTACAGCGCGCGGTGCACCATCAACGGCTGGTGGCGAGCGCCGTCTTCGCCGACGTACTCGAGCTCGAAGCGGCGCGGCAGCGTGAAGTCGAACTGGACCGTGCAGAGCTGCCACTTGCGGCCGATCGCGTCGATCAGCTTGATGTCGATCTTGGGACCGTAGAAGGCCGCCTCGTCCGGGATCACCGGCGCGTTGAGGCCGACCTTGGCGACCGCCTGGCGCAGCGCGTTCTCGGCCATCGTCCACTGCTCGGGCGTGCCGTCGTACTTGCCGCTGTGGCCGCCGTCCCAGGTCGACAGCTCGGCCTCGTACTCGTCGAAGCCGAACGTGGTCAGCACGTCCTTCGCGAACTCGAGGCAGCCGATCACCTCGGCCTCGATCTGCTCCGGCGTGCAGAAGATGTGGGCGTCGTCCTGGGTGAAGCCGCGCACCCGCAGCAGGCCGTGCAGGACGCCGGAGCGCTCGTAACGATAGACGGTGCCCAGCTCGCCGAGCCGCACGGGCAACTCGCGGTAGCTGCGCAGCTTGTGGCGGTAGATCAGGATGTGGCCCGGGCAGTTCATCGGCTTGAGCTGGTACTCGGCGTCGTCCAGCTCCATCGTCGCGAACATGTTCTGGGCGTAGAACCCGGCGTGGCCCGAGGTCTCCCACAACTTCTTCCGCATCACGTGCGGAGTGACCACCAGCGAGTAGCCGCGCGCCAGGTACTGGTCGCGCATCCAGTCTTCGAGCTGCTTGCGGACCAGGCCGCCCTTGGGCAGGAAGAAGATCAGCCCGGGGCCCGCGAGCTCCTCGATGCTGATCAGCTCCAGCTCCTTGCCGAGCTTGCGGTGGTCGCGCTTCTTCGCCTCTTCGAGCCGAACCAGGTACTCGTCCAGCTCCTTCGGCGTGAAGAACGAATAGCCGTACACCCGCTGCATCGAGGCGTTGCCCTCGCGGCCCTTCCAGTAGGCGGCGGTGGGCACGGGGTTCAGCTTGAAGGCCTTGATGTGCGAGGTGGAGGGCAGGTGCGGGCCGAGGCAGAAGTCGACGAACTCCCCCATCGTGTAGCACTGGACCTGCTCGCCTGCCTTCTCGCGGATCAGCTCGCACTTGAGGGTCTGGCCCTTCTTCGCGAACAGGTCGAGCGCTTCCGCCTTGGGGATCAGCTTGCGCTCGATCGGGCGGTCCTCGGCCACGATCGCGGCCATCTTCTTCTCGATCGCGGCCAGGTCCTCGGGCGTGAACGGGCGAGCGACCAGGAAGTCGTAGAAGAAGCCGTCATCCGTGGGCGGCCCGATGCCGCACTGGGCCTCGGGGAACAGCTCGGTGACGGCCGCGGCCAGCAGGTGGGCGGACGAGTGCCGATAGATTTCGATCGGGGAATCGGCCGGTTTGGTCTCGCCGGAGGGCCCGGTGGTGTCCAGGAGAGGTTCGCTCGTCGACATCAGTCAGCGAGCATTCAGAGAATCACCGGTCAAACGCAACGTCCTCCTCAGGCCTTTCGGGCTCCTCCGCTCCAAACCCCGCCCATTGTGGGCAGGGTTGGTAGGCGCGAGTGGAATTGAACCACCGACCCCTTCCGTGTCAAGGAAGTGCTCTACCACTGAGCCACGCGCCTGACGAAAGGCCGACGAAGTGCAAATGTTAGAGGGGAGCCCGCCGACTGTCAACGAGCGGGCGTGGTCGCCGGCGCCGACTCGGCGCTGGGCAACGGCTTGCGCGTCCAGCGCTCCCCCGCCAGCACCACGGCGTCGTCGCCCAGCTCGTTGATCGGCAGCTTCTGCTCGGACACGACGCCGTTGTCGCCGGTCGTGACCAGCACCAGCGCCTCGCCCTCGACCCGCCAGGTGCCCTTGTCGGGCCCCAGGATGTCGCTCAGGAAGCCGAGCTTCTTGCCCGACAGGCGCCGCGAGAAGGTGCCGTCCTCGAACAGGTCGAGGGTGCGGATCGGCGTGTCCACGCTCTCCCATCGCCCCTGCAGCCGTCGCTGCGTGAGCGGGCCGCAGGCCGCGGTGGCGAGCAGGAACACGGCGCCCAGGCCCGCCAGCAGGCGTCGCCGCTTCACAGGATGCGCTTTCCGAGCAGCGACGCGAACAGTTCCGCGCCCAGCTTGGCGGTGCCGTTGCGGGTGTCGAGCACGGGGTTGACCTCCACGAACTCGCAGCTCACGACCTTGCCGGTGTCGGCCAGGATCTCCATCGCGAGGTGCGCCTCGCGGTAGGAGATGCCGCCGGTCGCGGGGGTGCCGACGCCCGGCGCGTGGTCGGGGTCCATCGCGTCCATGTCGAAGCTGACGTGGATGCCGGCGGTGCCGTTGCACGCGCGCTTGATCGCCTCCTCCATCACCGCCCGCATGCCGCGCTCGTCGATGTCGCGCATGGTGAAGGCGCTGATCCCCGTCTGGCGGATGATCGCGCGCTCGGCGAGGTCCACGTCGCGCAGGCCGATGATCGCCGCCCGCGAGCCGTCGACCATCGGCGTGTGGGCCGAGATCGACAGCAACTCGGGCGCGCCGACGCCGAGGGCCACTGCGCACGGCATGCCGTGGATGTTGCCCGTCGGCGAGGTCTCCGGCGTGTTGGCGTCGCCGTGGGCGTCGAACCAGACGAGGCCCATCTTCTCGCCGCGGGCCGCGAAGTGCTTGGAGACGCCGGCGATCGTGCCCATCGCGATCGAGTGGTCGCCGCCGAGCACGACCGGGATGCGGCCGCGCCCGAGCACGCTGGCGACCTGGTCGCGCACGGTCTCGCAGGTGGTCTTGATCTCGCGCAGGTACTTGAGCTTGGGATTGCCCGGGTCCTGCGTCTCCTGGATCTGGACGACGACGTCGCCCAGGTCTTCGACGTCGCAGCCGAGTTCGTGGGCCTTGCCGTGGATGTCGGCGACGCGGAAGGCCGAGGGGCCCATGTCGACGCCGCGACGGCCGGCGCCGAGGTCGAGGGGGACTCCGAGAATGGAAACGGGGCGGGGAGACATGCGTTGGGCAAGCTAGCACAAGTTCGGCTGCGAGCGCCGCGCGAGCCGACGTCGGGAAGCGCTCCGCTGGCACGCAGCCCGCTCGGTGCGCGGACGGTCGACGAACTGTCACCCGGGGTTTGACCGCCGCGAATCGCGGCCGGAATAATGCCTGCATGCCGCCGAGCGCCCCCCCGCCCCGCCGCCCGCCCGCCGCGCCGCCCACGCCCGCCGCCGCGGCCCCGGCCTCCGCCCCCGAGCGCCCCGAGCTGCTCGCCACCCTGCTCGCGCAGAAGGCCGTGACCCCCGAGCAGGCCGAGCGCGCGCGTCGCGCTGCGCGGCTCGGCAACGTGTCGGTCGAGCACGCCCTGCTGCAGGGCGGCCTCGCCACCGAGGTCCAGATCGCGCAGGCCGTGGCCGCCCACGCGGGGCTGCCGTTCGCCCGCCTCAACCCGCTCGACCTCGACCTCGACGTGGTCACCGGCGCGCTCTCCGGGCCGTTCGCGCGCCGCCACGGCATCGTCGCCATCTCGAAGGCGAACGGCGTGCTGACCGTCGCCGTGCATGACCCCTGGGCGCCCTTCCCCGCCGACGAGATCAAGCAGAAGACCGGCCTCGAGCTGCGCCGCGTGGTCGCCACCCGCAGCGACATCGAGGCCGTGAACAAGGGCTTCTACGACCTCAAGACCAGCCTGACGACGGCCCAGAAGCAGCTCGAGTCGAGCCGGGTGTCGAACGTCGACCTCGGCAACCAGGAGTTCCTGTCGGCCTCGACCGACGAGCTCGACCCGGCCGCCGCGCCGGTCGTCCGCGCGCTCGACCACATGCTGACCTACGCGTTCGAGCAGCGCGCCTCCGACATCCACTTCGAGCCCAAGCGCGAGCTGACGCTCGTGCGCCTGCGAATCGACGGCGTGCTGCACGACGTGCACGTGATCCCGAAGATCGTGTACCAGGCGCTGGTCTCGCGGATCAAGCTGCTGTCGGGCTGCAACATCGCCGAGAAGCGGCGGCCGCAGGACGGGCGCATCAAGCGCGAGCAGGGCGGGCGCGAGGTCGAGCTGCGGGTGTCGACGATGCCCACGGCCTTCGGCGAGAAGGCCGTGCTCCGCATCTTCGACCCGGACATCCTGCTCAAGGGCGTCGACGAGCTGGGGCTCTCGCCGCGCGACCTGCCCCGCTTCTACGAGTTCATCGCCCGCACCGACGGCATCCTGCTGGTGACCGGGCCCACGGGCAGCGGCAAGACGACCACGCTCTACTCGATCCTCAAGTACCTGTCGCGCCCCGAGGTCAACATCGTCACCATCGAGGACCCGATCGAGATGGTCCACGAGGACTTCAACCAGGTCGCGGTGCGGCCGCAGATCGACGTGACTTTCGCCAACGCACTGCGCACCGTGCTGCGCCAGGACCCGGACGTGATCATGGTCGGCGAGATCCGCGACGCCGAGACCGCCGAGCACGCGGTGCAGGCCGCGCTCACGGGCCACCTGGTCTTCTCGACGCTCCACACCAACGACGCGCCGTCGTCCGTGAACCGCCTGCTCGACCTCGGCGTGCCGCACTTCCTGATCACCTCGACACTGATCGGCGTGCTCGCCCAGCGCCTGATGCGGGTCAACTGCGCCCACTGCAGCGAGCAGCACGCGCCGACGCGGGAGGAGGCCGCGGAGCTGGCGCTGCCCGAAGACGCGATGACGGGGGTGCTGTTCCGTGCGGGCCGCGGCTGCCTCGAGTGCCGCCAGACCGGCTACTCCGGTCGCGACGGGATCTACGAGGTGATGGCGATGACCGAGCGGCTGCGACAGCTCGTGACGGACCGCGCCGGCGCCAACGAGATCCACAAGGCCGCCCGCGCCGAAGGCCTGCGCACGCTGCGCGAGGCAGGCGTCGAGAAGGTGTTCCGCGGCACGACGACGGTCGCCGAGCTGGTCCGCGTCACCGGCCGCGCGCACTGACGGGGCCGTGGACAACGTCACCCACTCGCTCGCCGGCTGGGCTGTCGCCCGCGCGGGCCTCGGCCGGACCAGTCCCGGGGCCACGCTGGCGCTGGTGCTGGCCTCGAACCTGCCCGACCTCGACATCGTGGCCGGCCTCGCCGGCACCGCGTCCTACCTCGCCCACCACCGCGACCTGACCCACTCCGTGGTCGGCGTGCTGCCCCAGGCGCTGCTGCTGACCGCCCTGCTCGCCCGCTTCGTCCGCGGGGCGCGCTTCGGGCCGCTGCTCGGCTGCACCGCCCTGGGGCTCGGGCTGCACGTCGTGATGGACCTGTGGACGAGTTACGGCACGCGCGCCCTGACGCCGCTGATGTACGACTGGTTCGCCTGGGACCTGGTCTTCATCGTCGACCCCTGGATCCTCGCCGCGCTGGGCTCCGGGCTCTATCTCTCCCGCAGGCTCGACGTCGTGCGCCCCGCGCGGGTGGCGCTGCTGGCCGTCACGCTCTACGTGCTCGGCCGCGCGGCCGCCCACGACGCTGCGGTGACGGCCGCGCGGAGCGCGGTCGACGGGCCCGTCTTCCGCGTTGCGGCGCTGCCGGAGGC
>JAMPXO010000232.1 GCA_023701125.1 Vicinamibacteria bacterium
CCGCGCTGGATGTCCCAGGTGCGCTCGGCGCCCAGCGCCTTCAGGTGCCACTGCAGCGAGTAGTAACGGTCGTTGGGGGCCAGGTGCGAGCGCAGCACGCCGTTGGGCTCGGCGTAGACGACCTCGGGCATGGCCTGGAAGCGGGCCAGTGCCGTCTCCACCGAGCGGCCCTCGTCGAGCCGCACCAGCCAGCGGCCGGAGAAATTGCCGCGGCGAGCCGTGGCGCCGCCGGCCTCGCGGATCGCGCGGGTGGCGTCGTCGTCGCGCACGTCGCGCGCGAACTCGACGATCACCTCGCCCGGCCAGGCCGAGAGCCCGGCCTGCGGGCGCTCGTCGAGCGGGATCGAGCCGATGCCGGCCGGGTCGGCCAGCGCGACGGCGGCGGCCAGCGCGGCAGCCACGGCAGCGGACTTCTTCATTCCCTAGAGTCTGCCCGAGTCCGCGACGGGATGGGGGCTTGGGGGCTCAGGCTGCGCAGGGCGAGGGCGAACAGGGTCGCGCCGACGATCAGCAGGGCGGCTCCCACCCGCGGATCGGACTCGGGCAGCGTGTTGCCGGTGATCGGCTCGGTGAACGGCACGGCCGCGAAGGTGATCGCGTTCAGCGTGGCGTGGGCGGCGATGGCGAGGCCGAGGCCGCCGGCGCGCAGCCGCAGCAGGCCGAGGCCGATCCCGACCGACAGCGCGAACGGCACCCGGTAGAACGAGAGCGCGCCGCCCACCGCGTCGACGTGGATGAAGCCGAACAGGAAGGCGGACGTGGCGACGCCGAGCGCCGGCCCGATCGCCCGCGCCAGCGAGGGCAGGGCGACGCCGCGGAACAGGATCTCCTCGCACACCGCGGGTGCCAGGGCGATCGCGACCAGCGACAGCAGCGCGTCCGCGGCGTCCTTCGGGCGCAGCATCTCGTGCAGCCGCTGGAACAGCTCGATGAAACCGGGTGGCGGCGGGCGCAGCCAGGCCTGGACCTCCATCAGGCCCAGGCTGGCCAGCCACAGGGCGGCGCCGGCGACGGCGGCCAGGCCGAGTTCGCGCAGCGGCAGCGCGCGCAGGCCGAGGCCGTCGCGCGGGGACACCCGCCACAGCGCGAGGGCGAGCAGGGCGGGCGCGCACAGCGCCAGCTCGGCGAGGATCAGCCCCGGGCGCACCCCGAGCGGGGCCACAACCGGCAGCACGGCGCCCATCGCCAGCACGCCGAGCAGGACGACGACGGGGACCAGGGCGACGGGCAGCGGCGCGGACCTCTCGAGGCTCATCGGGGCCCGATGATCGCACGCGGCAGACGGCACCTCTCTCCTTCCGGGCCGCTCCGGCCCCGGTGCTACGATCCGCCGCGTCGACGCGGGCCTTCGCGCTCGCGACGGCGTCCTGCGCCGTTCCCGCGTTGGTGAGGTTGCGCTCATGTCGTCCGACACCGCCACTCCCCTCGAAGACGTTGCCGTGCGCCTCCGCGCCGCTCGCCGGGTGGTCGCGCTGACCGGGGCGGGCGTCTCCGCGGAGAGCGGCGTACCGACGTTCCGCGGCAGCTCGGGCGAGGGACTGTGGGAGAAGTTCCGGCCCGAGGACCTCGCCAACCCCGACGCCTTCGCTCGCGATCCGGCCCTCGTCTGGCGCTGGTACGCGTGGCGCCGCGAGCTGGTGGCGGGCTGCCGGCCGAACCCGGCCCACGACGCGCTGGCGGCGCTCGAGCGCCGCGTCCCGGAGTTCCTGCTCGTCACCCAGAACGTCGACGGCCTGCATGCCAGCGCCGGCTCGCAGCGGATCGCCGAGTTGCACGGCAGCCTGTGGCGCACCCGCTGCCTCGGCTGCGGCGCGATCGCCGAGGATCGGCGGGTGCCGCTGCCCGAGCTGCCGCCCCGCTGCGGCTGTGGCGGCCTGCTGCGGCCTGACATCGTGTGGTTCGGCGAGTCGCTGCCGGAGGCCGAGCTGGTCCGCGGCTTCGAGACCGCGGCTGTGGCCGAGGTCGTGCTGGTGATCGGCACCTCGTCGATCGTCTACCCGGCGGCCGCGATCCCGCAGCACGCGGCTCGCTCCGGCGCGTTCGTCGTCGAGATCAACCTGGAGCCGACCCCGCTGACGCCGCACGCCGGCGCCTTCCTGTCGGGCCCCGCCGCGGTGATCGTCCCGCAGTTGGTCGGCGGCGTCTCGTGAGCGAGCCGACCGCCGAAGTCCAACGGCCGCGACGGGTCTGCGACATGGCCGTCGACGAGCGGCCGCGCGAGCGGCTGGCGCGGCACGGCGCCGGGGCGCTCTCCAACCGCGAGTTGCTGGCGCTGGTGCTCGGCACCGGCCACGCTCGCGAGTCGGCGCTCGACGTCGCCGAGCGGCTGGCGGCCAGCGGGTTGCGGGAACTGGCGACGCGCGGCGTGGCCGACCTCGAGGCCGTGGCCGGCCTCGGGCCCGCCAAGGCGACGCGGCTGGTGGCCGCCTTCGAGCTGGGCTCGCGGGCTGCGGCCGAGCCATTGTCCGACGCGCCCGCGTTCGACTCGCCCGCGGCGACCGGGCGCTGGCTGCTGCCGCGCTACGCGTCGCGTCCGCTGGAGGTCTTCGGCCTGCTGGCGCTCGACACCCGCCATCGCCTGCGCAAGCTGGCGGAGGTCTCGCAAGGCTGCCTGACCTCGTCGCTCGTCCACCCGCGCGAGGTCTTCCGCGAGGCCGTCGTCGCCCGCGCGGCGGCCGTGATCCTGTTCCACAACCACCCGTCGGGCGATCCCGAGCCGTCGGCCGAGGACCTGTCGCTGACGCGCCGGTTGTGCTCGGCCGGCGGGCTGATGGGCATCCCGGTGCTGGACCACGTCATCCTCGGCGCCGCACGTTTCGTCTCGCTCAAGGAAAGGGGCCACGTTTGACCCGCGTTCTCTGGATCGACGCTTCGGCCGGAGTGGCCGGCGACATGCTGCTCGGCGCATTGCTCGACCTCGGGCTGCCCCTCGATGCGCTGCGGGCCGAGCTCGCGAAGCTGCCGCTCGGCGGCTATCGGCTGGAGCCTCGCAAGGTGGTGCGCGCGGGCCTCGCCGCCACCCACTGCGCCGTCGTGCTCGACCACCACGACCACCACCACCGCGGGCTGCACGCGATCCTCGGCCTGATCGAGGGCTCGGGGCTCGAGCCGCGGGTGAAGGCGAAGGCGGGGGAGTTGTTCCGGCGCCTGGCGGAGGCCGAGGCCGCGGTCCACGGCACGAGCGTCGACGACGTCCACTTCCACGAGGTCGGTGCGGTCGACTCGATCGTCGACATCGTCGGCGGCGTGATCGGCCTGGCCTGGCTCGGCGCCGCCCGGATCGTGGCCGCGCCGCTCGACCTCGGCACCGGCAGCGTGAAGATGGCCCACGGCGTGTACCCGGTGCCGCCGCCGGCGACGGCGCGGCTGGTCCAGGGCGTGCCGGTGGTCGCGGTGGGGGCGGGAGAGTGCACGACCCCGACCGGGGCGCTGCTGGTCACCGGCCACGCCGACGCCTGGGGCTGGTTGCCGTCGATGCGGATCACCGCCTCGGGCTACGGCGCCGGGACGCGCGACGTGGCGGACCGTCCCAACGTGCTGCGCCTGGTCGTGGGCGAGGAGGGCGCGGCCAGCGCGGACTCCGACGAGGTCCTGCTGCTGGA
>JAMPXO010000233.1 GCA_023701125.1 Vicinamibacteria bacterium
AGCCGGTCCTCGATCGCGCGCAACCCCGCCTGCAGCTCGGCCTTCGCCTGCACGACCAGCTCGGCCGCCGCGGACGGCGTCGGCGCCCGCAGGTCGGCGACGAAGTCGGCGATCGTGAAGTCGGTCTCGTGGCCGACGGCGGAGATCGTGGGGATGCGCGAGGCCGCCAGCGCCCGCGCCACGCCCTCGTCGTTGAAGGCTTGCAGGTCCTCGAGGCTGCCGCCGCCGCGGGCGACGATGATCACGTCGAGGTCGCCGATGCGGTTCAGCTCGCGGATGCCCTGGGCGACCTCGTGGGCGGCGCCTTCGCCCTGCACGCGGGCGGGGTAGAGCAGCAGCTCGAGGTTCGTGTAGCGGCGCTTCAGCACGTTCAGGATGTCGCGGATGACGGCGCCGGTGGGCGAGGTGACGACGCCGATCCGCCGCGGCAGCCGCGGCAGCACGCGCTTGCGCTCGGGTGCGAACAGGCCCTCGGCGGCCAGCTTTTCCTTGAGCTGCTCGAACGCGGCCTGCAGCGCGCCCTGGCCCGCGGGCTCGAGCAGCTTGGCGCGGAACTGCACGTCGCCGCGCGGCTTGTAGACGGTGAGGCCGCCGCGGGCCAGCACCTTCATCCCCTCCCGCGGCTGGAAGCGGGTGAGCCGCTGGTCCTGGCGGAAGAACACCGTGCGGATCGACGCGTTGGCGTCCTTCAGCGTGAAGTACCAGTGGCCGGAGGTGTGGGCCTTGAAGCCCGAGATCTCGCCCTCCACCCAGAGGTCGAAAAACTCCGTCTCCAGCGAGCCCTGCATCCGGTCGGCCAGTTCCGAGACGGTCCAGGTCACGCGCGGGGGAACCGTCGCTCGCACCGGGGGCGCGGGGGCTACGGCGCGGGCGGAGACGGTCGGTCGCTCCGGGCCGCGCGCGCGCGCGGGACCGGACTCGCCGCCCGAGAACAGGTCGCGCTGGCGCATCGCCATCATTGTAGGCGCGGCCGCCAGCGGCACGCTTCTTGTTGGACCCCCCTCAGGGGGTTCCCATGCGCGTCAGACTTGCGCCCGCGCGTCACCTGTTCGGCGTGACGGTGCTGCTGCTCGCCCCGCTGGCTCTCGGCCAGGAGCCCGAAGAGGTGCTCAAGGTGCCGCGGCCGAAGCCGACCGCGACGCCGGCCGCCGGCGAGTCCGAAGCGGCACCCGTGCTGAAGGTCGCTCGTCCGCCCCGGCCCGCCGGCTCGCCCGCGACCGCCCCCGAGGCGCCGCCGCCTCCCGCGCCGACCCGTCGCCGGCCGGCGCCACCTGCCCCGCCGCCTGCCTCCGTGGCGGAGGCGCTGCCCACCTGTCCGGCTGACCCCCATGTGTGCTGGGCCGAAGGTGCGGTCCTGCTCGAGGCGACCCCTCCGCAGCCCACCGCCGCCGCCGAACGTCTCCGGCTGGCGTGCGAGGGCGGTGTGGTCGAGGGCTGCACGACGCTCGCGGTGCTGCTCGACCGCGGCGACGGCGTGGCTGCCGATCCCACGACGGCGATGCGGTTGTACGAGCGCGCCTGCGAGGGCGGCGAGGTGGCGGCCTGCGCCAACCTGGGGCGCAAGTACCGCCTGGGCGACGGCGTCGCGAAAGACCCGAAGCGGGCGCTCGACTACTACTCCCGCGCCTGCTCGCCCGAGCAGATCGTCGGCTGCGGCGGGCTCGGCCACCTCTATTACTACGGCGACGCCGGAATCAAGGACCTGGCGCGCGCCGCGGAGGCCTACGACCGCGGCTGCGTGGCGGACGACTCCGAGGCGTGCCTGCAACTCGGCCTGATGTACTCGCGGGGCGAGGGGCGGGCCGCCGACCAGGAGAAGTCCGCGTTCTATTACGAGCGAGCGTGCGACCTCGGCCTGGCGATGGGTTGCAACAACCTGGCCGCCAAGCTGTCGCGGGGCCAGGGCGTTGCGGCCGATCCCGCGCGCGCGCTGGCCCTCTTCGAGCGCGCCTGCGCTGCGGGGCTCGGCCGTGGCTGCCACAACCTCGGCGCGCGTTATCGCGATGGTGAGAGCGTCGCGGCGGACCCGCGGCGTGCGGTGGCGTTGTTCGAGCAGGCCTGCAAGCTGCAGCACGCGGCCGGCTGCGCGCACGCGGGCTTCGCCCACGACCGCGGCCAGGGCATTCCGCGCGACGACGTGAAGGCGGCGGCGTTCTACGAGCGGGCCTGCGCCATGGAGAACGCCGACGGCTGCGGCAACCTCGGCATCTTCGCCCACGAGGGCCGGGGCATGGCGCGCGACCAGGCGCGAGCCGCGGGGCTCTTCGCGCAGGCGTGCCAGCAGGGCAACGTCGACTCGTGCGCGAACCACGCCATCGCGTTGCACTACGGCCAGGGCGTCGCGGTGGACCTCGCGCGGGCCGAGACACTGTACGAGCAGGCTTGCGCGAAGGACTCCGCGGCGGCGTGCAACAACCTGGGCACGCTCCACGAGCACGGTGGGAGCGGGCGCGAGCCGAACCCGTCGAAGGCGGTGGAGCTCTACGACAAGGCCTGCAAGCTGGGCCTCGACAAGGGCTGCGAGAACTTCAAGCGCCTGTGGTAGGCGAGGCGCCGCTCAGTGACTCGCTCCCTCGCGGGTGGCCGTCGGCGTGTCGGCAGTGTCCCGCGCCAACTCGTCCTGCAACGCGGCCAGGCAGTGCGCGAGGCGGGCCCGGCGCGCCTCAGGTTGGCGCGCCGGGCTCGCCGCCTCGTCGCGCAGCGCGAGCAGGCGATCCCGCACCCGGTCGCGCCGCGCGAGGGCGTCGGCCGCCTGCCGCTCGGCGTCGCGGTGCAGGTCGAGCTGGCGGGCGAGCAGGTCGCGCAACTGGGCCTGATCGGCGGGCTCGTCCGGGACTGCTTCCCCGAGGGCCGCGAGGCGCTTCGCGAGTCGCACGTTTTCCTCGGGGTCGAACCCGCGCCGCAGGCGCGCCGCGTTTCGCTCGTGCCCCGCTGCGACCTCGGCGGCTTGCCGCGCCAGCGAGACCGCGACCTCGCGGGGCGCCGGCGCCGCTTCGCCTTCGGGCCAGAGGTCGCCGACCTCGACGGGAAGCGCGGCCGTCGGCCCTTCGACTCGCGCCGAGCTGCGGCTCGGGGCCAGCAGGGCCGCGAGCGCCGGGCGGTTCCAGATCGCGCGTCGCGAGAGCGCGCCGCCGACGAACAGCCCGCCGTCCTCGTCGTCGAGCCCCAACCGCCGCCAGGTCCAGAGGCTGGCGGCTGTCAGCGCCATCACCGCGGCGACGCAGGCGAACGACAGCGGCAGGGCCAGCCAGCCGAGCGGGTAGAGCGCCGAGTCCAGCATCAGGCCGGGGGTGCGCGGGTCCGAGTGGTCCCACTGGAACCCCCACGTCCAGCCGGGCGCCACGGCGCCCAGGGCCACGGCGAAGAGCACGCCGAAGCCGACCCGGATCCTGCGCACGGAGCGCGGCAGCCGGTCCCAGACGTTGCCCGCCCGGCGCAGGCGTCTCGGGTACCAGGTCGTCCACGACGCCGGTTCCAGGAACGCGACTCGCAGCGCGGCGCGTGCCGAGCGGCCGGCGAGCCGCTCCTGGACCGCCCCCAGCGCGGGCAGGACGAGGAACAGGCCCGCCACCAGCGGCAGCGCGTCGGCCGCGGTCCTCA
>JAMPXO010000113.1 GCA_023701125.1 Vicinamibacteria bacterium
CGGCGTACGAGCAGGAGCTGGGACGGAGTTACCCGCGGCCCGAGCCGCGCGCCGGCAGCGGCCGCGCGGACAGCCTCAACAACTCCGCGGTCTCGTTGCTCGACCTCGATCGCCTCGACGAGGCGATGGCGCTGTGGAACCGGGCGCTCGACGCCGAGCCGCAGCACCTCGAGGCAACCTACAACCGCACCGTCTTCGAGTGGACCCGCGGCCGCCTCGACGACGGCGAACTGGAGCGCCGGCTGGGCGAGGCCCGCAGTTCGCACCTGCGCGAGGCCAGGGCTCACGCGCTGACGGCTCGCGTGCTCCAGGGCCTCGGCGAGCACGAGCGGGCGGCGGCAGCGCACGCCGAAGCGCAGGCCGCCGGTGGCGAGGGCGAAGAGGCACCCGCCCCCAGCGACCTCGCAACCACGTTCCGCGGCCTGACGGGCCCGGCCCAGGCTCTCGTCGTGACGCCCGACAGGGCGCTGGCGATCGCCGGCGGCGGTGGCCGCGAGGCCCGCGTGTGGGACCTCGCCAGCGGCGCGCTGGTCCGCAAGCTGACCTCCGACGACGGCAAGTTGCGGGCGCTCGCCGTCACGGCCGACGGCCGCCTGCTGTTGTGGGCGGCGGACGGCGCCCCGCTCCGCGCGTTCGATCTCGCCCAGGGCAAGCCCGCGCGCACGTTCCAGCTCGTCGCCGGCACCGTGCACGCGCTGGCGCTGCTGGCCGACGGCCGTCACGTCGTCGCGGCGATGAGCGACCGCACGCTGCGCGTCTTCGACCTCGGCAGCGGGCAGTGCGTTCGCACGCTGGAAGGCCACGAGGACGCGGTGGTCGCCGTCGCCGCCGGCCCCACCCGGATCGCCTCCGGCAGCCGCGACGGCAGCGTGCGGCTGTGGGACGCGGCGAGCGGCGCGCTGCTCGCGGTCCACCGCCTCGCCTCCGGCCGCGTCCAGGCGGTCGCCCTCGACGAGGCACGAGGCCGCCTCGCCGCGGGCGGCGACGACCGCGTCGTCAGCCTGTGGCCGCGGCTCGACGCCCCCGCCCCGCTGCTGCTGCGCGGACCGACCCAGCCCGTCTCCGCGCTGGCCTTCGACCCCGCCGGCCGCTTCCTCGTGGTCGGCAGCCTCGACCGCAGCCTGCGCTTCTTCTCCCTGCTGCCCACCGCGCTGCACTCGGTCTCCCGGCTCGACACCGCCATCCACGCGCTGGCGGTGCTCGACGGCCTGGTGCTGGCGGCCCACGGCGGACTGGTGTCCCGCGTCGTCGCGCCGGAGCGGCCGCGCTGGCCGCCGCTGGCGCTGTGTCGACCGGCCTCGGCCGCGGAGATCGCGCGCCGCCAGACCGAGTTCGACGCCCGCGTCGAAGAAGCCCGCGACGCCCTCGTCGCCGGCGAGTTGGGCGCCGCGTTCGACGCGACGGTGGCCGCGCGGGCCGTGCCCGGCTTCCAGCGCGCCGAGGCCGCCCTCATGGTGTGGGACGAGCTGGCGATGCGGCTGCCGGGGAGGGGCCTGCGCGCCGCCTGGGAGGAACGCGCCTTTGCGGGCCACACGGACGCGATCCTCGCGGTCGCCGCATCGGCCGCCGGCGACTTCGCTTCAGCCGGCACCGACCGCAGCCTGCGCGTGGTGGACCCTGATGGCTCGACTCGCGTGCTGGGCGTCCACGAAGGTCCCGTGGCCGCCCTGGCCTTCACGCTCGAGGGCCAGAAGCTGCTGAGCGCGGGCTGGGACCAGGTGCTGCGGGTGTGGGACGTCGCGGACGGCCAGCCGCTGGCCACGTTGCAGGGCCACACCGGCTACGTGGTCGCGCTCGCGCTGTCCCACGACGGCCGCCGCGTCGCCACCGGCAGCCTCGACCACACCGTGCGCCTGTGGCGGCTCGACGGCCGCCTCGAGCGCTCCATCGTCGGCCACGAAGCCGCCGTGGCCGCAGTCGCCTGGAGCCCGGACGGCCGCGTGGTCGCGAGTGCGGGCTGGGACGAGACGGTGCGGCTGTGGGACGCGGAGAAGGGCCACTCGCTGGGCGTGCTGGCCGGCCATCGCGGCAACGTCAACGCAGTCGCGGTCTCGCCCGCGGGCGTCGCCCTCGCTTCCGGCGGAGCCGACGGCACCGTCCGGCTGTGGGACCCGCGCGAACGCAAGGAAGTGCGTGCGCTCGCGGGGCACCCCGGCGAGGTCACGGCGCTCCTCTTCTCCGCCGACGGCCATCACCTGCTGTCGGCCGGCCGCGACGGCACGGCGCGGGTCTGGAACCTGGCCCGCGGGGCCTGCGTGCGCGTGCTCGCCCACCCGGCGCCCGTGCTGGCGCTCGCCCTCGTGCCGCTGCAGCAGCGGCTGCTCACCGGCGGCGCCGACCGCCAGCTCCGCGTGTGGCGGCTCGACTGGGAACTGGAGCGACCCGAGGACCCGATCCGGCTCAAGCCACAGACCGTGCGGCTCGCAGCCCCCGAGCCCGCGATCGCCGCGGGGCCTGCGGCGCTGGCGGCCGAGGCGGCCTCCGCGCCCGCCGAGACGCGAGTTCCGTCCACGCCCGCGGCTCGGCCCGTGGCTCGGCCTTCAGCGGTCCGTCCGACGCCTTCTCCGGCCGGCACGAACACGCCGCGAGGCCGCGCGGCGGCGACGCCCGCGCCAGGAGCCGAACCCACGCCGGCCGAGTGGGCCGACGTGCGCAAGGCCGTGCCGAAGTCGCTGCTGCGGGCGCCAGCCGCCGCACGGACGTGGCCGTGGCGCCGTCTCGCCGTCGGCGGCGCCGCGCTGATCGCCGCGGCGATCAGCGCCCTCGTCTGGCTCGGTCCGTCACGAAAGCTGCGCTTCGTCGACAAGGTCGTTCGCCAGGCCCGCGCGGAGGTCGACCTGATCGAGCTTGCGGCCTTCCAGGACGGCTGCGACGGCGACTACGCGGCGACGCTCGAGCGCGCCGTCTCCGCCAACGCCAGCGCGCCCGACATCGCCTGTCTCGCCGCGTTCGCCGACCCCGGCGTGGTCGCCGACTACCTCGCCGCCGCGCCGCTGTTCGGCGAAGACGGGCGCGACACCGAGCGTCTGCGTCGCAATGCCCTCTCGCTGCTGGTCGGCCTCGGCGAGTCGGGCACGCCCGGTCTCTGCGACGCACTCGCCGACGAGCGCGACGAGGTACGCGCGCTGGTCGCCCGCGCCCTGGCGCTGCAGCCCACCCCCGGCGCCCGCGACTGTCTGGCGCGAACGCTGCGTGGGCAACTGGCCGAGGCGCGCGCTGCCGCCGTGCGTGAGCTGCCACGCCTGCTCGCCCGCGGCGACATCGCGCTGGAGCCCGGCTTCGCCCAGGTCCAGGCGCTCCTGACCGCGCCGGAGCCCGCCGTCCGCGCGGCCGCGGTTTCGACGCTGCCGATCTTCGACATCCACCACGCCCGCCCGCTGGCCGAGACGGCCCAGCAGGATCGCGACGCGGCGGTGCGGCAGGCGGCCGAGACGGCCCTGCGTCAGATCACCGCGGCCCGCGTCGAAGAAGAGCGCGACGGCGTGCGCTGATCACTGCCGGGATCGGGGCTTCCCCGGCCCGTCGGCGGGCTCGAAGATGCCCTCGATCGCCCGGCCGAAAGCGCGGGCCAGCGTGAACGCCAGCGGCAGGCTCGGGTCGTAGCGGCCGTTCTCGATCGCGTTGATCGTCTGCCGCGAGACACCCACCCGCTCGGCCAGCTCGGCCTGCGACCAGCCGCGGTCCGCGCGCAGGGCGGGCAACGAGTTCTTCATCGCTGGTAGCGGATCGAGGCCACCAGCCACGCCACCAACCAGCTCGCGATCAGCGCGCTGGCGACCTGCGGCCCGCGCAGCGGCGGCAGCAGGTCCGCGAGCAGCGCGTGGCCGATCAGCGCCACCAGCACGATCGAGTAGCTCCACGACAACGATTCGAGCTGGATGCGGCGCTCCAGCTCGTCGGCCGAGCGCATCGTGCGGGCGATGAAGTACACCGACGCGCCTGTCAGCAGCAGGTCGCGCACGGACATCACGACCCGGTCGACGATCAGGTACGGCGAGGGCAACGGCTCGTAGAAGAGCAGGCCGATCGCGACCAGTCCGAGCAACCACGGGTACTCGCGACGGCGCACGATGCGATAGGCCGCGAGCCCGCACACGGCCAGCGCCGCCAGCCCGCCCAGCACGACCCGCAGCGCCGCGGGGCTCGTGTAATCGGGATGATGCTGCCGCGTCAGCGCGACGCCCAGCAACAGCGTCGCTGCGGCGACCAGGAACTCCGCGAGTCCGACGCGGGATGCGCGCTCGCTGGGCCAGGGGATCGCCATGGTTCGGCTCCTTCACGAACAAGCTAGGTCTCGGGACGCCCCGTGTCAAGGTCGCTTTACATCGAGCGACAGGAGTACGCTTCGTTCGCACCGTTACGTGGAGGAGGCCCCATGAGCCCGGAAGATCTCGAGGTCCTGCGCAGCCTGCTGACCGAGCGTCGCCAGTTGGCGATCTCCGTGTTGATCGACGGCGAGCCCGCGATCGGGCTGCTGCCGTTCGTCGTCGCCCCGGACTATTCGAGCCTGATCGTGCGCGCGTCCGGCCTGGCCCGTCACACCAAGGGGCTGCTCGACGGCGCCCCGTTCGACGCGCTGATCCAGCGCAACGACGACCCCGTCCACGACGCGCTGCAGCTCGTCCGCACGACCCTGCGCGGGAAGGTCACCGTGCTCGACCGCGACGCCCCGGAGACGCAGGCCTTGATCGACCGCTACGTCGCCGCCTTCCCCAGCGCCGCGATGACCCTCGACCTCGGCGACTTCAACACCTACCGCCTCGGCATCGAGGCGGGTCGGCTGATCACCGGCTTCGGCGGCGCCATCAACCTGTCGAAGGACTCGCTCGAGCAGCTCCGCCATGCGGCGTAGCGCGCGGTTGACCTCGATGCGCCGCCTGCCCGCCCTGCTGCTCCCCCTCTTTCTGCTGGCCCCGGCCGCGGCGGGCACCGACTCGGGCGTGCCCGACGAGGCCCGCCTGCGGGCGATGACCGCTCGCTTCGCGCCCGTCGACATCGGCGCCGACGTGAGCGCGCTGCCCGCGAGCGAGCGGCAGGCGCTCGCCAGGATGATCGAGGCCGCCCGCCTGCTCGACGGGCTCTACCTGCGCCAGGTGTGGGGCGGCAACGAGTCGCTGCTGCTCGAACTGCTCGGCGACCGCTCTGCGCTGGGCCAGGCCCGGCTTCACGCGTTCCTCGTCAACCGCGGCCCGTGGTCGCAGCTCGACGAGCAGGCGCCGTTCCTGCCCGGCGTGCCGCCGCGTCCCGAGGGCGCCAACTTCTATCCCGCCGGCGCCACGAAGGCCGAGGTCGAGCGATGGATCTCGCTGCTGCCCGCGGCCGAGCGCGAAGCCGCGACGGGATTCTTCACGACCATCCGGCGCACCCCGGCCGGCGCGTTCACGAGCGTGCCGTTCAGCGTCGAGTACCAGGGCGAGCTGGCGCGAGCGGCCGAGCTGTTGCGCGAGGCCGCCGCGGCCACCGCGCAGCCGACGCTGAAGGCGTTCCTCGAGAAGCGCGCCGAGGCCTTCGTCACCAACGACTACTACGCGAGCGACGTCGCCTGGATGGAACTCGACGCCTCGCTGGAACCGACGATCGGCCCGTACGAGACCTACGACGACGGCTGGTTCGGCTACAAGGCCGCGTTCGAGGCCTACATCACCCTGCGCGACGAGAAGGAGAGCGCGAAGCTGGCCCGCTTCTCGGCCGAGCTGCAGTGGCTGGAAGATCGCCTGCCGATCGCGCCGGCGCTGCGCAACCCGAAGCTCGGTGCGCTGGCCCCGATCCGGGTCGTGGACGTCGTGTTCTCGTCCGGCCAGGGCAACGTCGGCGTCCAGACCGCGGCCTTCAACCTGCCCAACGACGACCGCGTCGTCGCCGAGAAGGGCAGCAAGCGGGTGATGCTGAAGAACGTGCAGCACGCCAAGTTCGGGACGGTGCTGATCCCGATTTCGAAGGTGGCACTCGACGCGGGAGACCAGGCCGACGTCGACTTCGAGGCCTTCTTCACCCACATCCTGATGCACGAGCTGATGCACGGCCTGGGCCCGGGCAGCATCGAGGTCGGCGGACGCAAGACGACGGTGCGGCTGGAGCTGAAGGACACCTACGGCGCGATCGAGGAGGCGAAGGCCGACATCGCGGGCCTGTGGGCGCTGCAGCAGCTGGTGGACAAGGGCGTGCTCGACCGCTCGTTCGCCCGCACGATGTACACGACGTTCCTCGCCTCGGCCTTCCGCTCGATCCGCTTCGGCATCGACGAGGCCCACGGCCGCGGTCAGGTGCTCCAGCTCAACTACCTGCAGGACGCCGGCGCGATCCGCGTCGCGCCGGACGGCACCTTCGCGGTCGTGCCCGCGAAGATCCAGGCGGCCGTCGCGGCACTGACGGGCGAGCTGATGACGCTTCAGGCCGAGGGCAGCTACACGAAGGCGAAGGCCCTGCTCGACCGGCTCGCGGTGATCCGGCCCGAAACCCGGCGCGTGCTCGACCGGCTGAAGGGCGTGCCGGTCGACATCGAGCCCCGCTTCGTCACCGCTGAGCAGTTGACGAAGCGCTGAGGGCGGAACCCGCCGGCTCCGCCACGCGTATGGAACGGATGAGACACCGCGAGGAACCCCGCCCCTGATGTCCACGCCCGAGCCCGGACCCGACCTCCGCCAGCGCTTCGACGAGTTCACCACTCGCCTGGGCGAACACCTGCGCAAACCGGCCGCGGGCGCCCCGGCGCTCGAGGAGGACTACTGGGGCACGGTCCAGGACCTCTTCACCCGCGACGTCACGTCCGGCGGCTTCGACCAGCTCGTTCGCCACGACGCCGGCGAGACGCTGCGTTTCTTCGCCCGCGACGTCGAGTGGGCACCGCTGCAGGCGCGGCCGTGGTACCAGCGCTACCCGCTGATCGCGTTCCGCGTCTTCCTGGCGATGGCGTATCGGCTGAGCCCACCGCGCCGCGTGCTGTTCGCGATCGGCGTGCCGTTGCTGCTCTTCGGCTGGCTGCACTATTTCGTGGGCGCCGTGGCCGGCTTCGCGGGCCATCGCACGGCGGGCCTGAGCTGGGAAAACGTGCTGCTGCTGGGCGGCACGCTGGTCGCGGCCCTGCTGCTGCTCGAATTGCGCGACAAGCTCTCGCTCAAGGGCGATCTCGAGGTCGCCCGCCAGATCCAGTTCGGCCTGCTCCCGTTCGAGCCGTTCCGCCAGGGCCGGCTGACCCTGCGAGCCTCGATGCGGCCGGCCAACACCGTCGGCGGCGACTACTTCGACCGCATCGACCTGGGCGGCGGCCGGCTGGCGGTGGTGATCGGCGACGTCGCCGGCAAGGGCATGCCCGCGGCGCTGCTGATGGCCCTGCTGCAGGGCAGCCTGCGCACGCTGATCACGGCCGGCTTCCGCGGCGCCGACCTGGTCGGCAAGCTCAACGCCCACCTCCATGCCAGCATCCCGTCGAACCGGCTGGTGACGTTCTTCTACGCCGAGCTCGAGACCGAGACGGGCGGGTTACGCTACGTCAACGCGGGCCACAACCCGCCGCTGCTGGTGCGGGCCTCCGGCGCGGTAGAGCGGCTCGACGCCACGGGCATCGCCCTCGGCATCCTGTCGACGGCCCCGTTCGACGAGCCGGAGGCGACGCTCCAGGCGGGCGACCGCCTGCTGCTCTACACCGACGGCATCACCGAGGCGACCAACCTCGAGGACGAGGAGTACGGCGACACCCGCCTGGAGCGGTTCCTCGGCGCCCACCGGGCGACGCCCGCCGACAGCCTGCTGACCGCGCTGAGAGACGACGTGCTCGCCTTCTGCGGCCCGGTCCGCCCCCGCGACGACATGACGCTGCAACTGGTCGAGCGCGACGCCTGAGCGCAGCGGGTCGCCAGTCCCTCAGCGCGGAGAGGCGTTCGTGAAGAACCCGCTGAAGCTCACGATCTGCGCGACCGCCCCCGCCACGAACAGGATCGCGAACGCGATCAGCAGGGTCCGGCGCTTGTCCCGCCAGAAGAACGCCAGCCCCGCCGGGATGCCCGCCGCAGCCGCCAGCACCTGGCCGCCCAGCATGCCGAAGATGAGCAGCATGTGGGCGCCGGCCGAGGCCGCGCCGGAATCGTTCGCCATCACGCTGGCCATGAACGACAGCGACGCCCAGACGGCGTGGGCCGCGATCCACACGACCATGAACGTGATCCCGGCGACGACCCCCAGCACCCGCGACACGGGCACCCCTACTTCTTCTGGCCCCTGGCTCCCGCCAGGTATTCGGCGGCCAGGTGGGCCAGGGTGCGCGCGCCCGTCGGCAGCGCCGCTTCGTCCAGGAAGAAGCGCGGCGAGTGGTTGCTGCCCGCCGTGGCCATCTGGTCCTTGGGGGTGACGCCGACGATCAGGAACATCCCCGGCACCGTGTTGGCGAAATAGGAGAAGTCCTCGGCGCCCGTGATCTTGGCCAGCTCCTTGACCTTGCCCGGGGCGACGCGCTCGAGGGTCGGCAGCATCCGCTTCGTCAGGGCGACGTCGTTGGCCGTGACCGGGTAACCGCGCTCGATGCGGACGTCGACGCGAGCGCCGTGGGCCTCGGCGACGTTCTCCGCGATGCGCCGCAGCCGGGCGTGGACGTCGTCGCGCATCTTCTCGTCGAACGTGCGGATGGTGCCGACCAGGCGGGCGCGGTCCGGGATGATGTTGTTGCGCACGCCCGACTCGAACTGGCCGACCGTGACGACCGCCGGCTCGTGGCTGATGTCGACGCCGCGGGAGACGATCGTCTGGATCGCACCGACCATCTCGGCGCCGATCATGATCGGGTCGATGCCCGCCCACGGCTTCGAGCCGTGCGCCTGGCGGCCGTGGACGAGGATCTCGAAGCGGTCCGCCGCGGCCAGCAGCGGACCGGTGCGGTAGCCGACGACGCCCGTCTCGAGCTGCGCGAAGTAGTGGAGGCCGAACACGGCCTCGGGCTTCGGGTCGGCGAACACGCCCTCCTTCAGCATCAGCTCGGCGCCGGCCGGCTGCTCGGCGAGCGGCACGCTCTCCTCGGCGGGCTGGAACACCAGCAGCACCTTGCCCGGGAGTTGAGCGCTCACCGCCTGCAGCGCCTCCGCCACGGCCAGCAGCGTCGACACGTGACCGTCGTGGCCGCAGGCGTGCATCACGCCGACCGTCTTGCCCTCCCACGTCGCCGTCGCCTTGCTGGCGAAAGGCAGGTCGACCTCCTCCGTCACGGGCAGGGCGTCCATGTCGGCGCGCAGCGCCACGACCGGACCGGGCTTGCCGCCCTCGATCACCGCCACCACCCCCGTGCGGGCGATGCCCGTGCGCGGCGTGAGCCCGATCTCGCGCAGGCGATCGGCCACGAACTTCGCGGTCGCGACCTCGCGGTTGCCGAGTTCGGGGTTGGCGTGCAGGTGTCGGCGCCACTCGATCAGTCGCGGCTGGATCGCAGCCAGCTTCGCGTCGATCTCGCGCGCGAGCGCCGAGACAGGCGGGACCGCGGACTCGACCGCCCCCGCCGGCGCGAGGCCGGGCAGCAACGTGGACGCCAGGGCAGCGAAGGCGACGAACGAACGACGGCAAGAGGACAAGGGCGACTCCTTGGGCAATTTCCCGGCGAGGTGATGTGGGTGGCAAGTCTAAGGCACCGCGCGCAGGTATAGACTCGGTCTGCTGATGCGCCTCCCGGCCCTGCGGCGGCTCGGGGCGGTCGCTTTCCTGGTCGGCGGCCTGGTCGGAGCCGTGCACGCCCAGGAGCCGACGCCCTCGCCGGTCGCGTCCCCCCCGCCCGTCGTCGAGCCCGCCGCCGAGAGCGCGGAGATCGAGGCGCTGCGGAGCGCCATCGCCGCCCTGCGCGCCGAGTACTCCGCGCGGCTCGCGGAACTCGAGGCCCGGCTCGACGCGCTCGCGCCGAAAGCTGCGGAAGTCGCCAGCGAGCCCCCGCCCTCGCCACCACCGGAGCCCGCACCTCTCGTCGCACCCGCGACGCCTCCGCCGTCGGCGTCCTCGAAGGTCTTCAATCCCGACATCGCCGTGATCGGCGATTTCCTGGGCGCGGCGGGCCACGACCCCGGCGCCTCCCCTTCCCCCGCGCTGGAGATGCACGAGGCCGAGGCTTCGTTCCAGGCTGCGGTCGATCCCTACGCACGTGCCGACTTCTTCTTCGCCTTTTCGCCCGAGGGCGTCGAGGTCGAGGAGGCCTACCTCACCTTCCCCACCCTGCCCGGCGGCCTGCTGATGGAAGTGGGCAAGCTGCGCGGCTCGTTCGGCAAGGTCAACACCCAGCACAACCACGCGCTGACCTGGACCGATCGGCCGCTGGTGACGCGCAACCTGGTCGGCGGCGAAGAGGGGCTGGCCGACGCCGGCTTCTCGCTCTCGCGGCTGGTCCCCAACTCCTTCGCCTTCTTCGAACTGACCGGCGAGGTCTACCGCGGCGGCTCGGAGCTCTACCAGTCGCCGCGGCGCCAGGACCTGACCTGGCTGGGCCGCGCTCGTGCGTACCGCGACCTGACCGAGTCCGCCAACCTCGATCTCGGCACGTCGCTGGCCTGGGGCCGCGACGGGCGCACGGAGACCTCGGCCACGCGGCTCGTCGGCCTCGACGCCACGTTCCGCTGGCGGCCACTGCGACGGGCGATGTACGAACGACTGCTGGCGCGCACGGAGCTGGTGTGGAGCCGGTGGGAGGACGAGGCCGCTTTGGCGACGCCGACGTCGTTCGGCTTCTACGCTTCGGCCGAGTACCAGTTCGCGCGCCGCTTCTTCGCCGGCGCCCGCGTCGACCGCTCGGCGCGCCCGGGCCTGCCCGACGCCGTCGACACCGGCCAGTCGCTGCTGCTCACGTTCTGGCCCAGCGAGTTCAGCCAGGTACGCGGACAGTTCCGCCGCACCCGCTACGACGAGGGCACGACGGCCCACGAGTTCCTGTTCCAGTTCCTGTTCTCCATCGGCGCCCATGGCGCCCACGTGTTCTAGCGCTCACCCCGAAGGAGCTCCCCGATGCGCCTGCTCGCTGCCGCCGCCCTCGCCGGCCTGCTGCTGCCCGCTCCGGCGGCGGCCCTGAACATCGTCGCCACCACCGAGGACCTCGCGTCTCTCGTGCGCGAAGTGGGCGGCGACAAGGTGAAGGTCGAGGGCATCGCCCGCGGCTACCAGGACCCGCACTTCGTCGAGGCCAAGCCCAGCTTCATCCTCAAGCTGCACGCGGCCGACCTGCTGGTCGTCGTCGGCCGCGAGTTGGAGATCGGCTGGCTGCCGCCGCTGCTGAACCAGTGCCGCAACCCGAAGATCCAGCCGGGCGCGGAAGGCCACCTCGACGCGTCGCTGACCGCGCGCATCCTGGAGATCCCCACGGGCCAGGTCACCCGCGCGATGGGTGACGTGCACCCGCAGGGCAACCCGCACTACTGGCTCGACCCGGGCAACGGCCGCCGCATCGCCGCCGCGATCCGCGATCGGCTGTCGAGCCTGGACCGGGCGAACGCCGCGTTCTTCGCCCAGCGCTACGCCGACTTCGACCGCCGCCTGGCCGCTGCCGAGGCGCGCTGGGATGCCGCCATGGCGCCGCACGAGGGCCTCAAGGTCGTCACCTACCACCGCTCGTGGCCGAACTTCACCGAGCGCTTCGGCCTCGACGTGATCGGCTACGTCGAGCCGCGGCCCGGCATCCCGCCCTCGCCCGGGCACACGGTCGACCTGATCAAGGAGATGAAGCGGCTGGGCGTGAAGGTCCTGATCATCGAGCCCTACTTCGACAGCAAGACGCCCGACTCGATCGGGCGCGAGACCGGCGCCCGGGTGGTGGTGATGCCCCCGTCCGTCGGCGGCGAGAAGGAGATCGCGGATTACATCGGCCTGTTCGATCACAACGTCGCGCTGCTGCTGGCCGCCATCCGCGACCCGGGCGCGCGGTAGCCCCGTGGACCTGGAGATCCTGCAGTTTCTCGCCGCGCCGTTCGCGGCCAGCCTGATCCTGACCGGCATCCACGCCTACCTCGGCGTGCACGTCGTCGAGCGCGGGGTGATCTTCGTCGACCTCTCGCTGGCCCAGATCGCGGCCTTCGGCGGCACCATCGCCCTGCTGCTGCCGTTCGCCGACCACGACCCGCACGGCCCCCACGCGTACTGGATCAGCCTCGCCTTCACCTTCGTGGGCGCCGCCATCTTCGCGACCATCAAGAGCCGCCGCGCCCGCATCCCGCAGGAGGCGATCATCGGCATCTCCTACGCGGTGGCCTCGGCCGCCTCGATCCTGGCGATGAGCAAGGCCACCTCGGAGAGCGAGCACCTGAAGGGCATGCTGGTCGGCAACATCCTGGCGGTGTCGTGGGGCGAGGTGCTGCACACCGCGGTGCTGTACGCGGTCGTCGGCGCCTTCCACTACCGGTTCCGCCGGCAGTTCCTCGCCATCTCCATGGACCACCAGCAGGCCGAGCGCGACGGCCTCAACGTGAAGCTGTGGGACTTCCTCTTCTACGCCTCGTTCGGCCTGGTGGTCACCTCGTCGGTCGCGATCGCCGGCGTGCTGCTGGTGTTCTGCTACCTGATCGTGCCGTCGGTGGCGGCCATGCTCTACGCCGACCGGATCGGCCCACGGCTGGCGATCGGCTGGACCATGGGCACGATCGTGTCCGCGCTCGGGATCTACCTCTCGGTGCAGCTCGACCTGCCCACCGGCGCGACCATGGTCTGCACCTTCGGCCTGGTGCTGATCCTGATGGCGCTGGTCCGGCCGCTGTTCAGTCGGCGAGCGTAGACAAGTCGCCCGGGTCCTCCCCCATCTCCTTCGCCTTGAGGTAGCGGCGCACGATCTTGCCGCTGCGCGTCTTCGGCAGGCTCGGCACGATGTCGATCTCCGCGGGCTGGGCGATCGGCCCCAGGTCCTGGCGCACGTGGTCCTTGAGGCTGCCGATCAGGCCCGAGCCCGCCTCGGCCCCCGGCTTGAGCACCACGAACGCCTTGATCCGCTCGCCCTTGACCGGGTCGGGCAGGCCGATCACCGCGCTCTCCGCGACGGCCGGGTGGCGGATCAGCGAGCCCTCGACGTCGGCCGTGCCGATGCGGTGGCCCGCGACGTTCATCACGTCGTCCGAGCGCCCGAGCACGGCGAACCAGCCGTCGTGGTCGCGGACCGCGATGTCGCCGCAGCAGTAGACGCCCGGAATCTGCTGCCAGTACTTCTCGTACCGCGCGTGGTCGCCCCACACCGTGCGCAGCATGTAGGGCAGCGGCTTGCGCAGCACCAGCAGCCCGCCCTGGCCGTCCGGCAGCGAATTGCCGTCCGCGTCGACGATGTCGGCGACCACGCCGGGCATCGGCTTGCCCACCTTGCCCGGCCTTGCCTCGAAGGTCGGCAGCGTGCCCAGCACGGGCGCCGCGATCTCGGTCTGCCAGAAGTTGTCGACGACCATGCCGTTCGACTGACCGACGATGTGCTTCTGCGCCCACAGGTGGGCCTCGGGGTTGAGCGGCTCGCCGGCGCAGGCGACGAAGCGCAGCCGCGAGAGGTCGTAGCGCGCCGGCACCTCGGCGCCGTGGCTCATGAACATCCGCATCGCCGTGGGCGCTGTGAACAGCAGGTTGATGCCGAAGCGCTCGCACAGTTCCCACGTCACGTCCGGCGAGGGGTAGTCGGGCACTCCTTCGCGCGCGAAGACCGTCGCCCCCACCGACAGCGGGCCGTAGACGATGAACGAGTGGCCGACGATCCAGCCGATGTCGGAGGTCGACCAGTAGATGTCGCGTTCGCCGATCTGGTAGAAGGCGCGCGCCAGGTAGTTGACGCCGACGAGATAGCCGCCGGTCGCGTGCACCACGCCCTTCGGGGTGCCCGTCGTCCCGGACGTGTAGAGGATGAACAGCGGGTCCTCGGCGTCCATCGGCTCCGGCGGGCAGTGGATTTCGCGCGCCTGCTGGATGTCGTAGAAGTCGTGCTCGCGCTCGCTCTCGAACGTCACCGGCTCGTCGCCCGGCCGCGAGCCGCGGCGGTGGACGACGACGTGCTCGACGAAGGTCAGGTCGCGCACGGCCTCTTCGACCGTGGGCTTGAGCGGCAGCTTCTTGCCGCGCCGGAACGTGAAGTCGCTGCAGACGACCACCCGGGCCCGGCAGTCCACGATCCGCGACTTCAGGGCCTGGGTGCCCATGCCCGCGAACACCACCGAGTGGATCGCGCCGATGCGGGCGCAGGCCAGCATCGTGACGATGCCCTCCGGCACCAGCGGCATGTAGACGATCACCCGGTCGCCGCGCTTCACGCCCAGCCGCTTGAGCGTGTTGGCGAAGCGGTTCATCTCGCGGTACAGCCGGCCGTAGGTGTAGACGTGCTCCTCGCCGTCTTCGCCCACCCAGATCAGCGCCGCCTTGTTGCGGCGGTCGCCGTGGACGTGGCGGTCGACGCAGTTGAAGCTGGCGTTGAGCTTGCCGCCGACGAACCACTCGTGGCGCGGCGGGTCGAAGCGGCACACCTCGCGCCACGGGGCGATCCACTCCAGCGCGTTGGCGCGCTCGGCCCAGAACTGCTCGGGCTGCTGCAGGGCGTGGGCGCGTTCGATCGCGTCGTTGCGCAGGAAGGCCTCGCGGGCCAGCCACGTCGGCGGCTCGATCACCACCTCGTCGCGGGCCAGCTTCCCGATCGCGGCCTGCTGCGACGGTGAAAGGCCCAGGCCGTCGCCCCGTTCGCTCATCGCGGCTCCCTCCTCGAGAACATGAAGACTCAGCGCCGAGCGGCGAGCCAGGCCCGGAGCTGGTTGTAGACCGCCCGCGACGACAGCAGGTCGAGATGGCCGCAGTCGCGGGCGACCGCCTGCCGCGACGGCGCGAAGGCCAGTTCCAGGCGTGGGTCGACGTGGCGGCCGAGCGCGCTCGTCACCGGCACGAGGCCGTCGCCGGCCAGCTTCGCGACTCGCGGCCCCGGGGCGACCTCGATCGCGGGATCGTCGTCCGACGAGCGGGAACGCGTCGCAGCCATCGTGAAGCAGGTCACCTTGTCCGGCAGCGGCAGCGGCCGACGGGTGTCGTGGCCGTGGGCGAAACGATCGCGCCCCTGCCAGTCCTCGTCGAGCGCGCTGCCGTGGCGCAGGTCGGTGATGCCCGCGCTGCGCACGCGCCCCAGGCGCGCGAACGGCTCGGTGTAGCCGGTGCTCTCCAGCAGCGTGTGCAACCCGTGGCCGCCGCGCTCCAGCGGCGCCCCGTGGTGCGGCGTGCCGAGGAACACCAGCGCGCGCAACTGCCGCGGCCAGGCGAGACCGGCCTCGGCCCCGTAGTAGACCGCGCTGCGGGCCACCAGGCCGCCCATGGAGTGCCCCACGATCACGAGGCGCGGCGCGCCGCCGGGCCAGGCCGCCACCAGTTCTTCGAGCACGACGGCAAAGGCCCGGCCGTTGAGCGACACGTGGCGGCCGGAGTTGTAGTGGAGGTACAGCGGCGTCACGCCCAGGTCGCGGGCCAGCGCCGCCCCGTGATCGTGGGCCGCCCCCCGCGTCCTGGCGCGGCGCCACTGCCGGTCGTTCATGCACAGCCCGTGGACGAACACCACGGCCGTACCGCGGCGCACATCGATCGTGGAGCGGAGGCCGGCGCGCGTGAGCTCGAGCGGCACCCCGCGCTGGCGCAGCGCCATCGGAATGGCCAGCGGGTTGCCCGTCTCGGCGAGGTAGTCGCCCAGCACCCCGTTCAGCGTCGCCAGCAGCGCCTCGCGCGGCCCGGCGCTTGCGCCGCGGACGGCTGGCCGGGCGGGGGTTTGGGGGCGGAGCCGCTCCGTGCGCGGCGCAGCCCCCATGGGACCGGCGACGGGCTCCGCCCGCGGCCGGAACCCGTCAGCCAACAGCAGCGGCTCGAGGCGCGCCAGCCCTGCCTCCAGGCCACCGCCCACAACCCGCGTCACGCCGCGCACGCTCTTGTACACGAGGCCCGCGATGCCGTTCACGGCGCCGGAGATGAGTGGTCCGCCGATGGCGCTCGGACCGCGCGCGATGCGGGAGTGCAGGGCCTCGGCCAGGTCCGCGATGCCGGTGGTCGCCTCGGTCGCCAGGCGACTGACGCCGCGCAGCGTGGCGACGTCACCGTGGCGGCCCCGGGGCGTCATGGACGAGGACGGTAGCAGACGACGGCGACGTGCGGAGGATTGCGGTAACGTCGCGCCGTGAGCTCGGAGCCGGCGCGGCTGAAGACGGCGTGGGTGGCCTCTCCCACGGGCCGCGGGTTCGAGTGGCTGCTGAGTTCGCTGGCCGCCCTCGAGCCGCGGGTGGAGCGCGGCCTGCGCGGCCCCCTGTGGGTCCCGCTGGCGGCGATGCTGGCCCTGCTGCTGGCCGTCGTCTTCTCGCACCCGGGCTTCGGCACGAACTCGGCGAAGTTCCTGGAGCGGATCCGGCCGGGCTGGAGCCAGGTGGTCCAGCTCAAGCTCGACGACCCGCTCCACGACATGAGCAGCTCGTTCGAGGAGGGCAGCAACCAGGCCAAGCGCACCTTCCGGCTGACGGCGCCGGCCGTCGGCTACGCCACGCGCGCGGGCCTCTCGGGCACAATCGTCTTCGAGTACGCCTGCGCGTACGCCGTGCTCCACTCCGCGGTGCTGCTCGGCTGGCGCCTGCTCGGGACCCGCAGCGCCGGGTTCTTCGCCGCCCTGCTGCTGGCCTCCACGTACTTCGGGACGGCGGTGCTCAAGACCGGCGCGTTCTTCTGGTACGACTCGGTCTCCTACGGCCTGCTGCTGCTGGCGATGAATGCGTCGGGGTCGGCGACGCGCGCGCTGGCGCTGTTCGCCGCCTGCTTCTCGGACGAGCGCGCGCTGTTCGTGGCCCCGCTGACTCTCGTCCAATGGGGAGCCACGGCGGAGCAGCGGCGCGCCTTCCGCCGCGAGGTGCTGGCCACGCTCGCGGGCACGGGTGCGTACCTCGCGGTCCGGATCTGGCTGAGCGTGACGTTCGGCCTGCGCACGGCGACGCAAGGCATCGGCCTCGGCCCCTCGGACCCGGTCCTGCACCAGGCGGTGGCCTGTCTGTGGGCTCCGTTCGAGGGCGGCTGGCTGCTGCTCGCCGTCGGCGCCGTGGCCCTGCTCGCGAAGCCGTGGCCCGGCCGCGGGATCGCACGCGCCGGCTTCGCCTTCTTCGGCGCCTACGTCCTGTCCTGCTTCCTGGTCGGCGACGTCACCCGCAGCATGGCCTTCGCCTGCGTGGCCTTCTTCCCGCTGCTGAAGGCGCTGACCCTCCGCCTCGACATCCCCCGCGTGCGAGCGACGCTGATGCTCGCCAGCCTGGTCAGCCTGCTCGTCCCCAACCTGTTCGCGGGCAACGACGTCACGGTCGAGATCAGCCTTTTCGCCTGGCTGCTGGGCGCCCGCTGAACCTCAGTCGTCGAGGCTCTTGTCCTCGTTTTC
>JAMPXO010000007.1 GCA_023701125.1 Vicinamibacteria bacterium
CCGCGGACAGCGCGGCGCCGGGCCCCCAGACTCTTACAAAGCCTTGTCCCAGCGGTTGACGAACTCTTCGAGCACCTTGATCCGGGCCAGCTTCTTGTCGACGGCGGGGATCAGCGTCCACGGTGCGCGCGGCGTCGACGTGCGGGCGACCATCTCGTCGATGGCCTGCGCGTAGGCGTCCCAGCGCTTGCGGTTGCGCCAGTCCTCGTCGGTGATCTTGTGCCGCTTGTACGCCGTCTTCTCGCGGTCCTTGAAGCGCCGCAGCTGTTCTTCCTGCGAGACGTGCAACCAGAACTTCATCACCACGGCGCCGTGGCGGGTGAGCTGGTCCTCGAACTCGTTGATCTCGAGGTAGGCGCGCCGCCACTCCTCCTCGCGGGCGAAGCCCTCGACCCGCTCCACCAGCACCCGGCCGTACCACGAGCGGTCGAAGATGGTCAGGTGGCCGTCGGCCGGCAGGTGGCGCCAGAAGCGCCACAGGTAGTGCTGGGCGCGCTCCTCCTCGGTCGGCGCCGCGATCGGCACGACCCGGTACAGCCGGGCGTCGATCGAGCCCGTCACCCGCCGGATCGCGCCGCCCTTGCCCGCCGCATCCCAGCCCTCGAACACGGCGACGGTCGGCAGCTTCTTGTCGAACGCGGCCCGCGACAGCCGCGCCGCCCGCGCCTGCAGCTTGGCCAGTCGCTTGTCGTAGTCCTTGTCGCTGATCTTCTCCGCCAGGTCGACCTTGTCGAGCACCAGGACGCCCGCCGCCTTCTCCGCCGGCGGCTTGGTCGGCGCGGGCGACGGCTTCGAGCGCTCGGGTGCGCCGACGGCCAGCCGGCGCTTGGCCGCCTCGACCAGCGTGCGCGCGACCATCACCTCGCGGTAGCGGTCGTCCGTCGCCTCGATCACGGTCCACGGCGACTGGCCGATGTCCGTGCGCCGCAGCCCCTGCTCGGAGACCTTGCGGAACTTGTCGTAGAGCGCGAAGTGCTTCCAGTCGACCGGCGTCACCCGCCAGCGCGTCTCCTTGTTCTTCTCCAGCCGCCGCAGCTTGCGGCGCTGCTCCTTCTTGGAGAGGTGGAGCCAGACCTTGACGATCAGCGCGCCGTCCTCGGCCAGCATCCGCTCGAAGAAGGCGATCCGCGCCAACTCCTCGTCGAACTCCGCGTTGGAGAACTTGCCGTAGACGCGCCGGATGACGGGCTCGGTGTACCAGGAACCGAAGAAGATGCCGACCCGGCCACGGCCCGGCAGCGTGCGCCAGAAGCGCCACCACGTCGGGTGCTCGCGTTCTTCCGACGACGGCAGGTCGAAGACGTGGGTCTCCAGGCCGCGCGGGTCCAGCCACTCGTGCAGGCGGTTGACGGTTTCGCCCTTGCCGGCGCCGTCCACCCCGCCGACGATCAGGATCGTCGGCACCTTGGCCTCGCGCAGCGCGCGCTGGGTCTCGAGCAGGGTCTCTCGAAGCTTCGGCACTTCGCGACCATGCGCTTCCTTGGAGAGTTTGCGCCCGACCTCGGCGGCTTCGAACATGGCGTCCTCCCCGCCCGGCGGAAAACCTGCGGGTCTGTCGGCGTCGCGGGCGGTTGCAGGGCGAGACTATCAATCGCCGTGCCATTCCACACGGCCTCACCGCACCGCCCCCGCTCCGCGCAGGACCTGCGCGGCCCTGCTCTTGCAAACGCGCACGTCGGACCTGAGGGACCACGAATGAGCCCCCGCCGACATCGACTTGCCCTGGCCGCCACGCTGCTGACCGCAATGTTCGCGGCGACTTCTTACGGACTTCCCGAGCCGCCGAAGGAATCGCCATCCGAGGAGGCCGAGGGCTGCCTCGGCTGTCACGAAGATCCCTCGATCGAAGTTGCCTTTGCCGACGGCACGCGGCGCACCCTGCAGGTAGACCGCAACGCATTCGCGCAATCCGTCCACTCCGGCAAGGTGGCGTGTAGCGAGTGCCACCCCGGCTTCCAGGAGGTCCCGCACCCCGAGCGGCGCTTCGCCAGCGAGGACGAGTTCCGCAACGGGATGCGGCAGGCCTGCCAGACCTGCCACTTCCAGAACTACTCGCGCTACATGGACGGCGTCCACCATCGCGTCGCCAAGGAGGGCGGGCCAGCGCCCTCGTGCGTGGACTGCCACGACGCGCACGCGGTGACGCCGCCCGGCAAGCCCCGCAGCCGCGTGTCGGACACCTGCTCCACCTGCCACTCGGACGTCGCCGAGGCGTGGGCCAAGAGCGTCCACGGGCGGCTGGCGAGCGGGCCGAAGCCGGACGACGCACCGGTGTGCACCGACTGCCACCGCTCCCACGACATCCAGGACCCGAAGACCCAGGCCTTCCTGCTCCGCACGCCGGAGACCTGCGCCAAGTGCCACGCCGACGCGGAGCGGATGAAGCCCTACGGGCTCTCCGCCAGCGTCGTGTCGACCTACCTGTCCGACTTCCACGGCATGACCGCGTCGCTCGAGGCGCCGCACGCGGAGGGCACCAACCGGGTCACGGCGGTGTGCATCGACTGCCACGGCTTCCACGACATCACCAAGGTCGACGAGCCGGGCTCCAAGGTGATGAAGGAGAACCTGCTGAAGACCTGCCAGCAGTGCCACCCGGACGCGGCGGGCGACTTCCCGTCGGCCTGGCTCTCCCACTTCGAGCCGTCGCTGACGCGAGCGCCGCTCGTGTACCTGACCAAGCAGTTCTACACGCTGCTGATCCCCTTCATTATCGGTGGCCTGGTGCTGCAGATCCTGCTGCACTTCTGGCGCGTGGTGGTCAATCGATGAGCGCCCACGAGTACGTCGAACGCTTCTCCACCCGGCAGCGCATCGAGCACCTGTTCGTGATGTCGCTGTTCATCGTGCTGGCGTTGACCGGCTTCCCGCAGAAGTTCTACGACGCGGGCTGGGCCGCGGCCGTGGTCTCGCTGTTCGGCGGCGTGCCGCAGATGCGGGTGGTCCACCGCGCCGCGGGCTACGGCCTGCTGTTCGCCACGGTCTTCCACTTCTTCTTCGTGCTGCTCGAGGTCGTGGTGCGCAAGGCGCGGCTGTCGATGGTGCCCGAGCGCCAGGACTTCAAGGACGCCATCCACCAGTTGCGCTACTACCTGCGCCTGGAGAGCACGCCGGCCCGCTTCGACCGCTTCGACTACCGGGAGAAGTTCGAGTACTGGGGCCTGGTGTTCGGCAACTCGATCATGGTCGGCAGCGGGCTGGTGCTGCTGTACCCGATGCTCGTCGCCCGCTACCTGCCCGGCGAACTGATCCCCACTGCGAAGATCGCGCACAGCAACGAGGGCCTGATGGCGTTCCTGGTGGTGATCACCTGGCACGTCTACAACGCCCACTTCGCGCCGGACATCTTCCCGTTCAACAAGACGATCTTCACGGGCAAGATCAGCAAGCACCACCTGCAGAAGGAGCACCCGCGGGAGTTCGAGCGGCTGTTCCCGGAAGACGCCTCGACCGAGACCGCCGCCGCGCCGCCGACCGCGCCGCCGCCGGCCCCGGCCCGCGAGACGTAGCGGGGCCGCGGCGATGACCGCGCCGCCGCTGCGCGACGCCTGGAGCCAGCACCGGCTCCCCCGGCGGCTCGCGTTGCTGGCGGGGCTGGCGGCCGCCATCCCGATCGCACTGAGCGCGGCGCTGCTGCTGCCCGCGCTCGCCGAGCTCGAACAGGCGGTGATCGAGGACCGCGAGGCGCTGGCCGAGAGCCTCGCCCAGCGCCTCGACGGAGCGATCGACGCCCGGCTGGCCGAGCTGGCGGGCATGGCCCAGGCCCCGGGCTTCGACCTCGCCGACGTGGAGGTCGAGCCGGAGCGCCACGCGGCCCACGTCGCCTGGCTCCACTCCCGCGATCTCGAGAGCGTCTCGCTGGTGGCGGCCGACGGCCAGCCGATCGCCCGCGAACCGGGTACCGCCCCGCCGCCGCCCGCGATCGACCAGCTCGCGGCGACGTCCCGCCCCGCGATACTCGGGCCCGCCCGGGGGGCGCGCGGCTCGCGGCTGCTGCTGGTCGTGCCCCTGAACGACTGGCGAGGGCTGCCCGCGGCGTGGGCCGTGGCGGCCTTCGACCCGGCGGCGACCGCGTGGACCGAACGCCTGCGCCCGGTCCACGCGCGGCCGGACCTCAGCGCGACGCTGCTCGCGCCCGACGGCAGCCTGATCGGCCGCCACGGCACCGCACTGCCCCGCCATGCCGACGTCGTGGCCGGCCGCGCAACGCTGCGCTCGGCCCCGGGCTTCGTGGTCGAGGTGCGACAGTTGCGCGAGGTGGCGGTCGGGCCCGCGACCCGCGCCCGGCGCTACCTGCTGATCGCCATCCCGCTGCTGCTGGGCGGCGCGTTGCTGCACGCGTGGGGCACGGCGCGCTCGATCACGGAACCGCTGGCCCAGCTCGCGACCGCCGCCAACCACATCGCCGCGGGCGAGATCGCGCGCCCGGTGCCCTACGTCGGCGCCGACGAGGTGGGCCGCCTCGGCCGCGCGCTGGAGAAGATGCGGGAGGCACTGCACGCGGCCTTCGACGACGTGCACAGCGCCAATGCCTCGCTCGAGGCGCGGGTCGACGAGCGCACGGCCGAGATCCGCGACCTCTACGAGAAACTGCGCGAGCGCGACGAGTGGCGGCGGCGCATCCTGCAGCGGGTGATCGGGGCCCAGGAGGACGAGCGGCGACGGATCGCGCGCGAGCTGCACGACGACGCCACCCAGTCGCTGGTGGCGCTGGTGATGGCGCTCGACGCGGCCCCCGGCGGCGCGCCGAAAGAAGCGCGGCAACTGGCGTCCCACGCCCTCGACGGGCTGCGCGACGCGATGTTCGACCTGCGGCCCGCAGCGCTCGACGACCTCGGCCTCTCGGCCGCCATCCGCGGCCACTCCCAGCGCTTCCTCGAGGCGCGCGGCGTGGCCGTGCGCTGCGAGATCGAGGAGCTGCCGGAGCGGCTGCCGCCGGAGACGGAGAGCGCGGTGTTCCGCATCGCCCAGGAGGCGATGGCCAACGTGCTGCGCCACTCCGGCGCCGACTCGGTGCTGATCCAGATGGGGCCGGAGAACGGCATGCTGCGGCTGGAGATCGAGGACGACGGCCAGGGCTTCGACCCGGCCTCGATCGAGAAGCCCGGGCCCGACGGGCGCGGCCTCGGGCTGCTCGGTCTGCACGAGCGGGCCGAACTGCTGGGCGGTCGTGCGACGATCCAGTCGAGCCCGGGCACCGGCACCCGGGTGCTGGTCGAGATCCCGCTGCCCGAGACCGCCACGCCATGATCCCCCGCATCCGCGTCGTGCTCGCCGACGACCACGCCATCCTGCGCGACGGCGTGCGGGCGCTGCTCGCCGCGGCGGCGGACATCGAGGTCGTGGGCGAGGCCGCCGACGGCACCGAGGCGATCGCCCGCTGCCTGGCGCTGCGGCCCGACGTCGCCCTGCTCGACGTCAACATGCCGGGTCTCGGCGGTCTGGAGGCGGCGCTGGTGCTGCGCCGCGACTGTCCCGACACGAAGGTGCTGATCCTGTCCCAGCACGAAGACCGCGAGTACGTGGCGCGTGCGCTGCAGGCCGGAGCCATGGGCTACGTACTGAAGAAGGCGGCAGGCGCGGAGCTGGTGTCGGCAATCCGCGCGGTCCACCGCGGCGGCCTGGTGCTGGACCCGGCGGTGGCGAAGGCAGCGATGGAGCCCGAGCGCCAGGAGGACGCGGGCGCCTCGGACTACGACCGGCTGACCGACCGCGAGAAGCAGGTGCTGCGGCTGGTGGCCGAGGGGCGCGCCAACAAGGAAGTCGCCGAGGAACTGGGCATCACGGTCAAGACCGCGATGTCCCACCGCGAGCACCTGATGCAGAAGCTCGGCCTCCACTCCCGCACCGAGCTGGTCAAGTTCGCGCTCAAGGTCGGCGTCATCCAGCTCTGACCGCCACCCGTTAGAATCGGGCTCCCCATGTGGATCTACCTGCTGGGCAGCGCGTTCACGCTCTGGATGGCGGTCGAGTGCGTGCGCCGCGGCGACACCGCGCGCTGGCTGTGGATCGTGCTGCTGTTCGGGCCGATCGGCTCCGGCGTGTACTTCTTCACCGAGGTGCTGCCCGCCCTGCGCATCACCTGGCGGCCCGGCCCGCGCCCGGCCACCGACCAGGAGGTGCGCGGCGCGGAGCTCGAGGCCGAGCGGCTCGACAAGCCCGAGCTGTGGGCCGAGCTGGCGGCGCTGCGGCGCAGCCGCGGCGAGTGGGCCTCCGCGAAGGCCGCGGCCCTGCGCGCCCTGGAGCGCGCGCCCGAGGACCTGCACGCGCGCCACGAGCTGGGCCTCGCGCTGTACGCGCAAGGCCAGCACGAGGCCGCGGCGGCGGCGCTCACGGGGCTGATCGCGGCCCAGCTCGACTTCGACCGCGGCGAGGCCGCGCTGGTGCTGGCCCGCTGCCGCCGCGCCACGGGCGACCTGGCGGGCGCGCGCGAGCTGATGGAGCGCCTGACCCGCCAGCGGCGGCGGCCCGAGCTGCTGTTCGAGCTGGCCAGCCTGCAGGCGCTGATGGCCGACCGCGAGGCGGCCCGCGGCACCCTGGAGCAGCTGCTCGCGGAGGCCTCGGCGGTGCCCGACTACCTGCGCCGCGAGGTCCGCCCCTGGGTCCGCAAGGCCAGCCAGGCCCTGGACCGCCTGAGCTGATCTACCGGCCGCCCTCCATGGCGAGGGCGTGGTGGAGGAAGGCCCACTCGTCGGCGACTTCTTCGATCGCCTTGGAGACCGGCTTGCCGGCGCCATGGCCCGCGCGGGTCTCGACCCGGATCAACACCGGGTTCGCGCATCCCTGAGCGTGCTGCAGTGCCGCCGCGTACTTGAACGAGTGGGCCGGGAACACCCGGTCGTCGTGGTCGGCGGTGGTGATCAGCGTCGGCGGGTAGCAGGTGCCCGGCTTCAGGTTGTGGTACGGCGAGTACGCCCGCAGGGTCTTGAACTCGTCCGCCTTGTCCGGCGAGCCGTAGTCGCCCACCCAGCCCCAGCCGACGGTGAACGTGTGGAAGCGCAACATGTCCATCACGCCGACCGCGGGCAGCGCCGCGCCCCACAGGTCAGGCCGCTGGTTGACGACGGCGCCGACCAGCAGTCCGCCGTTCGAGCCGCCCATCGCGGCCAGCCCCTTCGGGCTCGTGTACTTGTTGGCGACCAGCCACTCCCCCGCCGCGATGAAATCGTCGAACACGTTCTGCTTCTTGTGCCGCATCCCGGCCTCGTGCCAGGCCTCGCCGTACTCGCTGCCGCCGCGCAGGTTGGCGCTCGCGTACACGCCGCCGCGCTCGAGCCAGGCGATCACCGAGACGCTGAACGCCGGCGTCAGCGGCACGTTGAAGCCGCCGTAGCCGTAGAGGATCGCCGGGCTCTTGCCGTCGAGCACGAGCCCCTTCTTGTGGACCACGAACATCGGCACCTTCGTGCCGTCCTTGCTCGCGTAGAAGACCTGCTTCGTCTCGTACGCGGCGGGATCGAAATCCACCTTCGGAGTGCGGAACACGTCGCTGCGGCCCGCCGCCGCGTCGTAGCGGTAGATCGTCGTGGGCGACGTGAAGCCGGTGAACGCGTAGAACGTCTCCGCGTCGCCGCGGCGGCCCCCGAAGCCGCCGACCGAGCCGAGCCCGGGCAGCGGCACGTCGCCCAGCGGCCGGCCCGCGAGGTCGAACGCGCGGATCACGCTCTTCGCGTCCTGCAGGTAGTGGGCAAAGAGGCGCTCGCCGACGATGCTCGCCTCCTGCAGCGCCTCCTTCGCCTCGGGAACGACCTCCTTCCACTCGTTCGGCCACGGGCGGGCGGCGTCGATCGCAATCAGCCGCCCGTTCGGCGCGCCCTTGTCGGTGCGGACCAGGAACACGGTGCCGTCGTTGTCGACCCAGTTGTAGCGGGCATCCATCGCGTCGGCCAGTGCGCGCACCGAGGCGCCCGGCGTGGCCAGGTCCTTGACGAACAACGCCTGCAGGTCGGTCGCGCCGTCGAAGGCCGTGATCACCAGCCAGCGGCCGTCGTCGGAGGTCTGGGCGTAGAGGTACCACTCGGGCTTGTCGGGCCTTTCGTAGACGAGCTTGTCCGCGGATTGCGGCGTGCCGATCGCATGGAACCAGACCGTCTGGTTCTTGTTGGCGCCCTTGAGGTCGTCGCCCTCCTTCGGGGCGGCGAAGCGCGAGTAGAAGAAGCCACGGCCGTCCTTCGTCCACGCGGCGTCAGAGAACTTGACCCAGGCCAATTCGTCGGCGAGGTCCTGGCCCGTGGCCACGTCGCGCACCTTCCACACGTTCCAGTCGGAGCCGCCTTCCGCCAGCGCGTAGGCCAGGAGCTTCGCGTCCGGGCTGGGCGAGTACGCCGCCAGCGCCACGGTGCCGTCCGCGCGCAGCGTGTTGGGGTCGAGCAGCACCCGCGGCTCCGCGGCCAGCGCGTCGGCCACCAGCAACACGGCCTGGTTCTGCAGGCCGTCGTTGCGCGTGTAGAAGTAACGCCCGCCCTCCTTCAGCGGCACGCCGAAGCGCTCGAAGTTCCACAGCTTCGTCAGCCGCTCGCGCAGCGCAGCGCGGGCCGGGATCTTGCCGAGCAGGCCGAACGTGACTTTGTTCTGGGCCTCGACCCAGGTCGCGGTCTCTTTCGAGTCGATGTCCTCCAGCCAGCGGTAGGGGTCGGCGACCGCGACCCCGTGCAGCGTCTCGACCAGGTCCTGCCGCCGCGAGTCCGGGTACTCGGGTCGGGTTTGTGCCGTCACCGGCGGGCTCGCCAGGGCGAGGACGACGACCGCCGCGCTTCGCATCCGCATGGGCACCTCATCATGATTCAGACCGCATGCTCGGCACGAGCGACGCCGCCGTCAACTCGCCCCCGGCGTCCGATTGCGGGACGCGGCCGTGTCGCGCGCGAACGTCGCCGACCCGGCGAGACCTCGCAAGCTGTTGAGCCGTCGTTCCTTCACCGCTGGCACACGGATCGCTATCGTGGTCCCACGGAGGCCAGTCACCGATGGATGCCCTGAGACAGGACCTGAAGTTCGCGCTGCGCTCGCTCGCCAAGGCTCGCGGTTTCGCCGCGGTGGTCGTGCTGACGCTCGCGCTCGGCATCGGCGCCAACACCGCGATCTTCAACCTGCTGGACCAACTGCTGCTGCGGCCGCTGCCCGTGCGCGCGCCCCACGAGCTGGTGCTGCTGCGCGACCCGGGTCCGTTCATGGGCCGCACGTTCGGCGACAACATGCTCCCCCATCCGCTGTATCGCGAGCTGCGCGAGAAGAACCCGGTCTTCTCCGGAATGCTGGCCCGCTACGCCACCACCGCCAGCGTCGGCTACCGCGATCAGAGCGAGATCGCGCGCGTCGAGCTGGTCTCCGGCAACTACTTCGAGGTGCTGGGCCTCGCCCCGGTGCTGGGCCAGTTGCTGAACCTCTCCGACGATGTGACGCCCGGCGCCCACCCCGTCGTCGTGCTCGGCCACGGCTACTGGCAGCGCCGCTTCGGCTCGGACCCGGGCGTCGTCGGCTCCAAGGTGCTGGTCAACCGCCAGCCGATGACGGTGCGCGGCGTGGCGCCGGCAGGTTTCGGCGGGCTGGCGGTCGGCGCTGCCAGCGAGGTGTTCGTGCCGCTGGCGATGAAGGCGGCGCTGACTCCGACCTGGGACGGCCTCGACGACCGCCGCACCCGCTTCGTCAACGTCTTCGGCCGGCTCAAGCCGGGGATCACGCAGCAGCAGGCGCAGGCCGGCCTCGACGTGCTGTCGGCGGCGATCGTGAAAGAGGACATCAAGCTCTACCCCGACGCCCCCGAGCGCTTCCGCGAGCGCTTCCTCGCCAAGCGCACCCAGCTCCTGCCCGGCGCCCAGGGCCTGTCGGGCCTGCGCGACCAGTTCAGCACGCCGCTGCTGGTGCTGATGGGGATGGTGGCACTGGTGCTGGTGATCGCCTGCGCCAACGTCGCCAACCTGCTGCTGGCGCGGGCGGCGACCCGCCAGCGCGAGATCGCCATCCGGCTGGCGCTGGGCGCCGGCCGCCGCCAGCTCGCGCGCCAGTTGCTGGTCGAGAGCACGCTGCTGTCGGTCGCGGGTGGCGCGCTCGGCCTCGTGCTCGCGGTGTGGACGGGCGAGGCGCTGCTGGCCGCGCTGCCCGGCGAGCAGACGGCGCGCGCGCTGACCGCGGCCCCGGACGGGCGCGTGGTCGCCTTCGCGCTCGTGCTGTCCGTGGTCACGGGCCTGCTGTTCGGCCTGGTCCCGGCCTGGCAGGCGACCCGTCCCGACGTCGCCGGCACGCTCAAGCAGGAGACCGGCGCCGTCGTCGGCGGCGGCTCGGTGCGGCTGCGCAAGCTGCTGGTGGCCGCGCAGGTGGCGCTCTCGCTCACCCTCGTCGCCGGCGCCGCGCTGTTCGTGCGCAGCCTGACCAACGTGATCGCCCAGGACCCCGGCTATCGCACCGAGGGCGTGATCGCGTTCAACGTCGACCCGACGCTGTCGGGCCACGACGGGGAGCGCGCGGTCCAGTTCTACGCGACGCTGCGCGACGCGTTGCTGGCCCAGCCCGGCGTCAGCGCGGCCTCCGCCTCCAGCTCCGGGCTGCTGACGGGCAGCGAGTGGCGGGTGACCGTCAGCGTCGACGGCTACCAGCCGAAGGAGGGCGAGGACATGAACCCTCACCTCGACGCGGTCGGGCCGGCGTTCTTCACGACCGTCGGCCAGCCGCTGCTCGCGGGCCGCGAGTTCGACACCCGCGACGGCTGGAAGGCGCCGCGGGTGGCGATCGTCAACCAGACCTTCGCCCGCTACTTCTTCGGCCAGGACAACCCGATCGGCAAGCGGCTCGGCCTCGGCCGCGACGACGCGACGTCGATCGAGATCGTCGGCCTGGTCAAGGACTCGCGCTCTGTCGACCTGCGCGGCGAGACGCCGCGCTTCCTCTACGTCCCCGACGGCCAGCTCGGCCGGGAGGCCCCGGAGCTCGGCGAGATGGTGGTGTACGTGCGCGCGGCCGACACGGCGCTGGCGGCGAGCCAGGCCCGCGAGGCGGTGCGGCGGCTCGACCCCAACCTGCCCGTCTACGAGATGAAGACGCTCGAGACCCAGCTCGGCGAGTCGGTGTTCACGGAGCGGATGGTGGCGGCGCTGGCCGCGGCGTTCGGCGCGCTGGCGACGCTGCTGGCCGGCCTCGGCCTGTACGGCGTGATGTCGTTCGTCGTCGCCCGCCGCACCCGCGAGATCGGCGTCCGTATCGCGGTCGGCGCCTCGGGCGGCCACGTCGCGACGCTGGTGCTGCGCGAGGTCGCGCTGCTCGCGGGCGTCGGCGTGGCGATCGGCCTGCCGGCCGTCGTCCTGCTCGGCCACTCGGTCCGCTCGCAGCTGTTCGGCCTCTCGCCGAACGACCCGGCGACGCTGGCCGCGGCATCGCTCGGCCTGTTCGCGATCAGCCTGCTGGCCGGCGCCATCCCGGCCCGCCGCGCCAGCACGGTCGACCCGATCCAGGCCCTGCGCAACGACTGATCCCGGCATGGCGATCCGCGTCGTCCGGCTCGGCAGCCCGCGCGCGAAGGGTGAAGGGCTGCGCCTGGGCACGGTGCGGCGCCCGCCGCGCGGGGTGCCGAAGAGCGAGTTCGCCGCCCGCGACTACTACGACGTCTGGCTGCCCGACCTCGCGCCCTCCGAAGCGCTCGTCAAGCTCGCGCTGCATGCCGAAGACGAAGGCGGCTGGCGGGCGTTCGTCAGGCGCTACCGCGCCGAGCTGAAGCGAGCCGAGGCCCAGCGCCTGCTGGCCTTGCTGGCCGCGCTCTCGCGAGACAGCGCGCTCGCCGTCGGCTGCTACTGCGCCGACGAGGCGCGCTGCCACCGCTCCGTGCTGCGCGAGGTCCTCGCGGAGCACGGAGCGGTGTTTGCGCTGACTACTGCTTGACGACGAAGCTGCCGCCCCAGATCGCCT
Organism: Vicinamibacteria bacterium; assembly: GCA_023701125.1. Taxonomy (GTDB): domain Bacteria; phylum Acidobacteriota; class Vicinamibacteria; order Fen-336; family Fen-336; genus WYBL01. Next base: position 11,896 of record JAMPXO010000007.1, read on the forward strand.
GGCCGTCCCACTGGGCGAACGCGCTCGCGAAGGTCTCCATGTCCTTCGCGCTGACCTGGCCGACGGGGGTCACGAAGTAGACGACCGTGACCCGGATCGGCTCCTCCGCGCGCGCGCCGCGGAACCCCGCGCCGGCGAAGTACGGCCCTTCACTCTCGCCGTGGCCGATCGCGACGCGGGCCAGGCCCGGCTCGCGGCGGCGCTCGGCCTCGCCCGCCATGTCCGCCATCGGCTGCTGCGACTTGGCCGTCGCCGCCGGCGCCGACTGCGCCACGACGCCGCCGGCCACGCCGCCCTCCATCGCCGGCGCGGCCGGGTAGCCGACCGGGCCCTCGTACGCGCGGCGGAACGGCGGCGTGCCCATGTTCGACGGCTGCAGCCCGGCCACGTCGCGGCGCAAGGGGACCTGGATCAGGTAGTAGCGCTGGACGTCGACGTCCATGCCCTGCGCCTTCAGCTCGCGCTCCAGCTTCAGCAGGTCCTGGCGGTCCTCGGCGCGGCTGGCGGTGAACGGCGCGCGGGCGCCATCGACATTCGCGAACAGCAACTGGTGCTGCCCGGGCCCGACGATCGCCTCGTGGCTGCCCTCGATCACGTCGGTGATGACCAGGTTGGTCGAGCCGTACGGGAAGATGCTGAACGTGAACGCCGCCCGCGGCGGCACGCCCTCGGGCCAGGCGCCGTGCATCGAGCGCGCGGGCACGGGCACGATCGCGAACTGGTTGGACACGATCACGTTGCGGTCGCGGGCCGCGGAGGCGATGCCCAGCTCGCGCAGCCGCTGCGGCAGCGTCTTCTCGATGGTGCGGTCGCCCACCCGCTGGTGGACCTTGATCCGCTCGGCCGGCACCATCAGCACCTTGTCGCGGAAGTTGGAGTCGCGGCGGACCGACAACGCGAGCCGCGCGGAGGCCGGGTCGGCTTCGTCGCGGCGGACCCAGATGCCGACATCCGAGATGCGGTCGCCCCACACGCTGCCCTCGTGGCGGCCGATGTCCTCCCAGCTGATCTTGACGGGATGAAAACCGCGGGCGGTGACCAGCCGCATGAAGTCGGGCTGGTGCCAGAGATTCACGGCGGAGTCGAAGTAGGCGCCCCAGGCGGGCGGCGGCACGGGCTCCGGCTGGCGGCCGCGCCCCCCGTCGCGCAGCAGGGCACCGAGTGCGGCCAGCACCTGGCGCTTGCTGGTCGCGGCGCCCGACAACGGCAGGCCGAGGTCGGACGCGATCTGCACGGCGGCGAAGTCGACCTTGGAGTTGCCGATCCCGTGGGCCTGGGCCTCGCGCAGCGCGAGGTGGACATCCTTCAGGATGCCCTGGGCCTCGGCCGTGTTGAGGGCGATGCCCTCGGCCTGGAACGCGCGTGCAACCCGCGCAGCGTCGGGCAGCGTCGACTCGTGGGCCGCAACCGGGGCACGCCCCGGCGCCAACAGGGCGACGGCGAGGGCGATCAGGGCGACGCGGATCACTCGAGGCATCGGAACCACCTTTCCCGAGCGGGGGGCCCGCTCGATCAGGACTACGGGCGAGACGGCCGGAGCATTCCGGTAGGCTTGAAGCCATGTGCGGCCGCTACTCGATCACGACCCCGGGCGAGGTGCTGGCCGAGGCCTTCGGCCTCGACGAAGTGCCGCAGCTCGCACCGCGCCACAACGCAGCGCCGACCCAGGCCCTGCCCGTCGTCCGCGTCGAGGGCGGTCGCCGCCGGCTCGACCTGCTGCGCTTCGGGCTGGTCCACGGCGCCTCGCCGCTGCTGATCAACGCGCGCTCCGAGACCGCCGCGGAACTGCCGGCGTTCCGCGGCGCGTTCCGCCGGCGCCGCTGCCTCGTGCCCGCCGACGGCTTCTTCGAGTGGCGGGCGTTGCCGGGGATGAAGAAGCGTCAACCCTACTTCATCTGCGGCCGGCAGCCGGGGCCGCTGGCACTCGCGGGACTGTGGGAGGAGGCGACAGCCGGCCTGTCGTTCGTGATCCTGACCACCGCCCCCAACCCCACCGTCGCCCGCATCCACGACCGCATGCCGGTGATCCTGCCGCCCGCGGCCCTGGCCGCGTGGCTGGACCCGGCCACGCCGGTCGATCACCTCGCGGCCCTGCTGCGGCCCGCTGCGGACGACGTGCTGACGTCCCACCCCGTCGCGCTGCTGGTCAACGACGTGCGCAACGACGGGCCTGAGGTCTGCCGCGCGCTGTTCTGACGCCCCGCGCCCGTACGTTGACGGCCACGCGACGCGGATCCACTATCGGCTGTGACGGAGGGAGCATGATCGAAGAGCTGCGCCAGATCGACACCTCGACGGTCGAGGCGCTCCAGGCGCTGAAGCAGAACCGCACGCGGCTCGAGGACCTGGTCGCCAAGGCCGAGGAGCGCAAGACCGCCGTCTCGCCCGAGATCTACGCGCGCGTCACCAGCGACTACGCGAAGCGGCTGGCGGACGTCGAGGCCGAGGCCAGGCCGTTGCGCGAGAAGGCGCGCGCCGAGCTGGCGCGGCTGATGACGCTGCACGCGAAGCTCGAGGCCGCGCTGGCCCAGGCCAGACTGGACCAGGAAGAGCTCGAGTTCCGCCACACCCTCGGCGAACTCGACGAGAAGCCGTACGGCGAGCGCCGCGAGGAGGTCGCACGCGCGGTCGAGCGCTGCACGGCGGACTTCCAGGACGCGGACCGGCTGAAGGGCCTGTTCGGCGAGGTACTGCCCGCGGCCGAGGAACCCGCCGCTCCGCTCTCGCCCGCACCGGTAGAGCCGGCGCCGGCTCCCGCTGCGGAGGTCACCGCTCCCGCGCCGCCGCCCCCGGCTCCGCCCCGGCCCGAGCCCGCACCGCCCAAGCCCGCACCGCGCCGCGGTGCCTCCGCGCCGCCGCCGCCGCCACCGATCAGCGAAGCCGCCGCCCCGGAGTCGATTCCCGAACCCGACGAGTCCGAGGCGACGATCGCGGACATGCCGTCGCCGGTCGCGGACCTGCCATCGCCGCCGCCGCCGCCAGCGGCGCACAAGGCGGCCATCCCGCCGCCGCCGCCCGTCGCGGCCGCCTCGGCGGCGGCCCGCCGCTCGGTCCCGCTGCCGCCTCCGCCGCCCCCGCCGCCGTCGGCGAAACCCGCCAAGTCGCCCGCCACGGATGCGACCGTGGTGCTGTCGGCGCCGCCACCCCCGCCCGCGGCAGACCCCGGCGAGGGCACCCAGCTCGTGAGGTGGGCGCGGCTGGTGCTGATCCGCGCCGACGGCAGCGAACAGGTCTACGCCGTCGGCCCGACGGCCACCATCGGCCGCACCCGGCAGAACGACATCGTGGTCGAGGAGGCGGACGTCTCGCGCCAGCACGCGCGGGTCGTGCTGGAGAACGGCGCCTACGTGATCCGCGACCTCGGCTCCAACAACGGCACCTGGGTCAACGACGAGAAGGTCGAGGGCGCACGCACCCTCGTCCACGGCGACCGGGTCGCGATCGGCAACCAGAACTTCCGCTTCGAGCACCAGTAGGAGCCGCATGGCCCGAGCCCGCCGCACCCGTCGCCCGCGCATCAAGACCCCGCCGCTGCTGTTCGAACGCACCCAGAAGGCGCTGGCCCGCGTCGCGGAGCGGGCCGAGGGTTGCGTGCTCACCTACTGGCAGTCGCCCTCGGGCTCGGTCTGCGACAACGACGTCAACGCCCTGCACGACGTGCTCTCGCACCTGGGCCCGCAGAAACACATCTCGCTACTCGTCAAGTCCGACGGCGGCAGCGGCATGGCCGCCTTGCGCCTGGTCCACCTGCTGCGCCGCTACACGAACCGGCTGACGGTGCTGGCGCCGCAGAACTGCGCCTCGGCCGCGACCATGCTGGCGCTCGGCGCCGACGTGATCCGGATGGGCCCGCTGTCGTACCTGACGGCGGTCGACACCTCGCTCGAGCACGACCTCTCGCCCGTCGACCACACCAACAACCTCGTGCCCGTGAGCAACGACGAGGTCGACCGCGTGATCCGGCTGTGGAAGGAGTCGGTCGGCAAGGACAAGGACGAGGTCAACCCGTACCAGGAGCTCTACAAGTACCTGCACCCGCTCGTGGTCGGCGCCCTCGACCGCGCCAGCAGCCTGTCGCTGAAGCTGTGCCGCGAGATCCTCGCCTACCACATGAAGGACGCGCGCAAGGCGGAGCGCATCGCCCGCGCGCTCAACTCCTCCTATCCCGCCCACCAGTACCCGATCACCAGCCGCGAGGCGAAGGCGCTCGGGCTGCGGGTCGAGGAGATCCCGCCCGCGGTCGACGAGGCGCTGTCCGAGCTGACCGGGCTCTACGCCGAGATGGGCCAGCGCGCGATCACGGACTTCGACGAAGAGAACCACCACGACAACGAGATCACCAACATCGTCGAGGGGCCGGGGCTGCAGGTCCTCTTCCAGGTCGAGAAGGACTGGCACTACCGCAAGGAGGAGCGGCGCTGGGTCTCGATCAACGACGTCTCGTCCTGGTACCGCTGCGAGCGGCGCGGGCGGCGCGTCGTCAAGACGCGGCTGCACATCCGATGAGAGCGCGGTATCGCGCGGCGGCGCTGTCGTGCGCTGCTCTCCTCCTCACGGCCTGCGCCGCCCGGTCGAACCCGGGCACCGGCACCGTTCCCGCGCCGGCGCCGAGCCCGGTCGCCGCCGTCGCGTCCCCGGCGACCGGCTGGGTGGAGCGCACGCTGGCGTCGCTCACGCTCGAGGAGAAGGCCGGCCAGGTGCTGATGCCGGTGATCCGCGTCCACCACGCGAACCTGGCGAGCGCGGAGGCGCGGCGGCTGGAGGCGCTGGTGCGCGAGTTGGGCGCCGGCGGCTTCATCGTCTCCCGCGGCGACCCGGCGGAGACGGTCGAGACGCTGAACCGGCTGCAGCGCGCGGCCAGGGTGCCGCTGCTGGTCGCGGCCGACTTCGAGTGGGGCACGGGCGTCCACATCCTGCACGGCGGCACCTTCACGCCGTACGCGATGGCGATCGGCGCGACGGGCGACGAGCAACTGGCCCGCGCCCACGCCCGGATGACGGCGCGCGAGGCGAAGGCGCTCGGCATCCACATGGCGTTCGCGCCGGTGGCCGACGTCAACAACAACCCGGACAACCCGATCATCGCCCTGCGCTCGTTCGGCGAGGACCCGGCGGAGGTCTCGCGGCTGGCCGCGGCCTGGACCCGCGGCGCGCGCGAGGCCGGGCTGCTGACCACGGCCAAGCACTTCCCCGGCCACGGCGACACGGGCCTCGACTCGCACCTGGTGCTGGCGACGATCAGCGCCGATCGCGCGCGGCTGGACGCCGTCGAGCTGCCGCCGTTCGTGGCCCAGGTGGCGGCCGGCGTCGAGGCGGTGATGATCGGCCACCTCGCGGTGCCCGCGCTCGACCCCTCGGGGCTGCCGGCGACGCTGTCGGCGCCGATCATGACCGGGCTGCTGCGCGAGCAGATGGGCTTCCGCGGCCTGATCGTCAGCGACGCGATGGACATGGGCGGCGTCACCGGCGGCTTCACGCCGGGCGAGGCCGCGGTGCGCTCGCTGATCGCGGGCAACGACGTGGTGCTGATGAGCCCGGCGCCTGAGGAGGCGAAGGCGGCGATCGTCGCCGCCGTGCGCGAGGGCCGGTTGCCCTTGACACGGCTCGACGACGCCGTGCGCCGGCTGCTGGAGACGAAGGCTCTCGCCGGCCTCGACCGCAACCGCGAGACCGACCCGGCGCGGATCTGGACCGACGTCGCCCACCCCGACGACCTGGCGCGGATGCAGGAACTGGCCGATCGCTCGCTGACGCTGGTGAAGAACGACGGTGGCGTGCTGCCGCTGTCGAACGAAGCGGGGATCCTCCACCTCACGCTGTCCGGCGATCCGCTCTACGAGCGGCTCGACGCCAGCTTCGAGGCGGAGGTCCGCCGTCGCGCACCCGGCACCGTGTCGCTGACCGTGGAGCCGCGCAGCGACTCGGAAGAGCGGGCGAAGGTCCTGGAAGCGGCGCGCCAGGCGCGGCTGCTCGTGGTCTCGGCCTTCGCGCGGGTGCGCAGCTCGAAGGGCACCGCGGCGCTGCCCGACGACCTGGCGGCATTCCTGCGCGAGGTGCTGGCGCTCGGCAAGCCGGCCGTGGTGATCAGCTACGGCAGCCCCTACCTGCTGCGGCAGGCACCGGAGGCACCGGCCTACGTGGCGGCGTACGGCCACTCCGGCTTCGCGATCCGGGCCGTGGGCAAGGCGCTGTTCGGCGAGATCCCGTTCGTCGGCCAGCTCCCGGTCACGCTTCCGGACCTGTACCCGCGCGGCCACGGCCTGCCCCGGTAGAGACAGAGAAGCCTGCGCGTGCCTCCCAGAGCGGCACGACGCAGGCTGAAACCCCGCAAGGCGGGGCGACGAGGTGACGGATGAGGCCGTGAGGCCGGCTTACGCGTGCAGCGAGTGGTACTTCTGCTCGAGCATCTCGCGGCTCTCGGCGAGCGCCGCGTCCACGACGATGCAACCCTCGATCGGGCAGACCTCGATGCACTTCGGGTTGTCGTGGGCGCCCACGCACTCGGTGCAGCGCGCCGCATCGATCAGGAAAAGGGGGTCGCCGGCGGAAATCGCCTGGTTCGGGCACTCCGACTCGCAAGCGGCGCAGGCGATACAACCGTCGATGATCTGCATGGCCATGGGGGGCTTCCTCCGTTATCAGTAGCCACGGAACCCAATAGCAAGCCCCCTGCCAGCCCCGGGCGGCGCAGCCGGTGCGCTTCACGCGCGCCTTGCGCGCAACTGGGGGTGCGGGGGCGGAGGAGCGTCCGTTCGCGACGTAGCCCCCGCGGGACCGGCGACGGGCTCCGCCCGGCGCCGGAACCCAATAATGCGGGAGGGGGGACTCGAACCCCCACGCCTTGCGGCACGCGGTCCTAAGCCGCGCGCGTCTGCCGTTCCGCCACTCCCGCACCGAGCCCCCCGACCGGACGAAACAGGGCGGCGTGGTATTCTCGCAAGTCCCGCTCGCGTTCGCGCGTACCCCCGGCGGAGCCCCGAAAAAGACAGACAGAGGAAGGCATTGAAAGTCGACTACATCGAGGAAACCGCGATCCGCAAGGCGTTCGCCTTCGAGATCGACGCCGAGGCCGTCGAGAAGGAACTGGTCAGCCGCGCCCGCGACTACGCGAAGAAGGTGAAGTTGCCCGGCTTCCGCGCGGGCAAGATCCCTCCCGACGTCGTGCGCAAGCGCTTCAAGGACGCCCTGCTCCAGGACGCGGCCGAGGCGATCGTCAACAAGCACGTGTTCGAGGCCATCGAGGGCCGCGGCCTGAAGCCGGTGGCAGCGCCCAAGGTCGTCGACCTCAAGATCGACGAACACCAGCCGATGACCTTCCGCGCCGTGTTCGAGGTCTTCCCGACGATCGAGGCGCCCGACCACCACGGGCTGCAGGTCAAGACGAAGAAGGCGGCGGTGGCCGAGGAGGCGATCGACGCCGAGATCGAGGGCCAGCGCGAGCGCCACGCCCGCTTCGAGGCGGTCGAGGGCCGCCCCGGGCGCCCCGGCGACCACGCGGTGGTGGACGTGAGCTGGAAGCCGGCCGACGGCGGCAAGGGCGGCCGCGAAGAGAACGCGATGCTGGAGATCGGCGCTGCCGACAACCCGGCCGAGATGAACACGGCGCTCGACGGCGCGGCCGTCGGCGACACCCGCTCGCTGACCATCGCCTACCCCGCCGACCACGCCTCGGCCGCGATGGCCGGCAAGACCTTCGACTACACGCTGTCGCTGAAGGCGCTGCGGGTCAAGATCCTGCCGGACGTGGACGACGAGTTCGCCAAGGACCTCGGCGCCGACAGCCTGGCCGACCTGCGCGAGCAGGTGCGCAGCCGGCTGCTGGCGGGCGAGGAGCGCAAGGTCACCCGCGAGTTGAACGAGGCGCTGGTCAACGAGTACCTGAAGCGCGCCAGCTTCGACGTGCCGGAAGGCCTGATCGAGCGCCACATGGACGCCCGGGTCGAGGCCGCGGCCCGCAGCCTGTACCTGCAGGGCGTGGACCCGACCAAGATCGGCATGGACTGGAAGCGCTTCCGCGAGTCGCGCCGCGACGAGGCCGTCGAGGCCGCCCGCGCCGACCTGCTGCTCGACGCGCTGGCCCACGCGAAGGCGATCGAGGCGACCGACGAGGAGGTCGACGCCGAGCTCGTCCGCCTGTCGGAGCGCACCCGCAAGTCGAAGGAAGCGCTGCGCGCCGAGATGGAGAAGGAAGGCGAGATCTCCGCGCTGCGCGCGCGGATCCGCGAGTCCAAGGTCCTTGACCTGCTCAAGGCCGATGCTAGACTGGATTTCGAATGAGCCACGCCCCACTGCGTGAGGCCGCGATGCTCGTGCCGATGGTCGTCGAGCAGACGGCCCGCGGCGAGCGCGCCTACGACATCTACTCCCGGCTGCTCAAGGACAACATCGTCTTCATCGGGACCGCGATCGACGACAACGTCGCGAACCTGATCATCGCCCAGTTGCTGTTCCTGGAAGCCGAGGACCCGGAGAAGGACATCCACGTCTACATCAACTCGCCCGGCGGGTCGGTGACGGCGGGGCTGGCCATCTACGACACCATGCAGTTGATCCGGCCCGACGTGCAGACGATCTGCGTCGGCCAGGCCGCGTCGATGGGCGCGGTGCTGCTGGCCGCGGGCACCGACGGCAAGCGCTCCGCGCTGCCCAACTCGCGGATCATGATCCACCAGCCGTGGGGCGGTGCCCAGGGCCAGGCCTCTGACATCGCGATCCAGGCCAAGGAGATCCTGCGGCTGAAGGATCGCCTCAACGGCATCCTCGCCCACCACTGCAAGCAGCCGCTCGACAAGCTGGCGCACGACGCCGACCGCGACTTCATCATGGACGCGGAGGAGGCCAAGGCCTACGGCCTGGTCGACCAGGTGATCAGCCGCCGCGGCCGCGAGCGCCAGGCCTAGAAGAGCAGGAATGAAGAAGAACGGCGGCGACGGCGAGATCCTGCGTTGCAGCTTCTGCAACAAGGACCAGAACGACGTCCGCAAGCTGATCGCCGGGCCCACCGTCTTCATCTGCGACGAGTGCGTCGACGTCTGCAACGACATCATCGCGGACGACCGCAAGGTCGAGCCGCGCGGGCCGAAGTCGACGCTGCCCGTGCCGCAGGAGATCAAGAAGTTCCTGGACGAGTACGTGATCGGCCAGGACCTGGCCAAGAAGAAGCTGGCGGTCGCGGTCTACAACCACTACAAGCGGATCGAGATCGCCAAGCAGCGCGGCAAGAACGAGGTCGAGCTCACCAAGTCGAACATCCTGCTGGTCGGCCCGACCGGGACCGGCAAGACGCTGCTGGCGCAGACGCTGGCACGGCTGCTGTCGGTGCCGTTCACGATCGTCGACGCGACGACGCTGACCGAGGCCGGGTACGTCGGCGAGGACGTCGAGAACATCATCCTCAAGCTGCTCCAGGCCGCCGGCGGCGACATCGAGAAGTGCCAGGAAGGCATCATCTACATCGACGAGATCGACAAGATCTCGCGCAAGGACGAGAACCCCTCGATCACCCGCGACGTCTCGGGCGAGGGCGTCCAGCAGGCGCTGCTGAAGATCCTGGAAGGCACGGTCGCCAACGTGCCCCCGCAGGGTGGCCGCAAGCACCCGCACCAGGAGTTCTACCAGATCGACACCACGAACATCCTGTTCATCTGCGGCGGCGCCTTCGTCGGCCTCGACAAGGTGATCGAGCGGCGGATGGGCAAGAAGACGCTCGGCTTCCTGACCGAGGCCAAGGAAGCGAAGGACCAGGCCAGTGGCGTGCTGGACAAGGGCGCCGCGGCGCTGCAGCACGTGCAGCCCTCCGACCTGATCCGCTTCGGGCTGATCCCGGAGTTCGTGGGCCGGCTGCCCGTGGTGGCCACCCTGCACGACCTCGACCGCGCCGCGCTGGTCGACATCCTGACCCAGCCCAAGAACGCGCTGTCCCGCCAGTACCAGCGCATGTTCGAGTACGAGGGCGTCAAGCTGCGCTTCGCGGACGACGCGCTGTCGGCGATCGCGGACCTGGCGATCCAGCGCAAGATCGGCGCCCGCGGCTTGCGCATGATCCTCGAGGACCTGATGCTGGACCTGATGTACGACCTGCCTTCGATGAAGAAGATCAAGGAGTGCGTGGTCACCCGCGAGACGGTCCTGAACCGCGAGAAGCCGATCACCCTGATCGAAAAGGCCGGCTGACGCCGGCCAGGCCCGACGCCGGAACCCAGTGATGTTCGGGCGTGACAAGGACACGGACGTGATCGAAACGCTGCCCATGGTCCCGCTGCGGGACGTCGTCGTGTTCCCGCACATGATGATCCCGTTCGTGATCGGGCGTCAGAGCTCGATCAAGGCCCTCGAGCACGCGCTCGGCAAGGGCAAGCGGATCTTCCTGTCCGCCCAGCACGACGCCTCCCGCGACAACCCGGGCCCGGGCGAGATCTTCACCCTCGGCACCGTCTGCAACATCGTGCAGAGCCTGAAGCTGCCCGACGGCAACGTGAAGGTGCTGGTCGAGGGGCTGGAGCGCGCGCGGGCCCTCGAGTTCAAGGAGGAAGGCGGCTTCTTCCGCGTCGTCGTCAAGGTGGTGCCGCGCTCCGCCGACGAGCCGGAGATCGACCTCGAGGCCGTGCAGACGCGGGTGATCGGCCTGTTCGAGCAGTACGTCAAGCTGTCGAACAACCTGCACTACGACGCGATGCTGGCCGCGGTCCGGGTCGAGGACCCGGGCAAGCTGGCCGACACCATCGCCGCCCACCTGGCCGTCGCCGTCGAGGACAAGCAGCGGCTGCTGGAGACCTTCTCGCCCGCCGAGCGCCTGGCCCGCATCGCCCAGATCCTGGAAGCCGAGGTCGAGAAGCTGCAGGTCGACCGCCGCATCCAGGGCCGGGTCAAGAAGCAGATGGAGCGGGCGCAGAAGGAGTACTACCTCAACGAGAAGATGAAGGCGATCCAGAAGGAACTGGGGCGCAAGGACGACAAGGGGTCCGAGACCGACGAGCTGCGCAAGAAGATCGAAGCCTGCAAGATGCCGAAGGACGCCCGCGAGAAGGCGCTCGCGGAGCTGAAGCGGCTGGAGTCGATGCCGCCGATGTCGGCCGAGGCCACCGTCTCGCGCAACTACCTCGACTGGCTGGTCGCGATGCCGTGGGCCAAGCGCACCCGCGAGCGCAAGGACCTGGTCCTCGCCGAGAAGATCCTCGAGGAAGACCACTTCGGGCTGGACAAGGTCAAGGAGCGGATCATCGAGTTCCTGGCCGTGCGCCAGCTCGTCGACGAGCCGAAGGGGCCGATCCTGTGCTTCGTCGGGCCGCCCGGCGTCGGCAAGACCTCGCTCGCCCGCTCGATCGCCCGCGCCACCAACCGCAAGTTCGTCCGCCTCTCGCTCGGCGGCGTGCGCGACGAGGCCGAGATTCGCGGCCACCGCCGCACCTACATCGGCGCCTTCCCCGGCCAGGTCATCCAGATGATCAAGAAGGCCGGCTCGCGCAACCCCGTGTTCCTGCTCGACGAAGTCGAGAAGATGTCGATGGACTTCCGTGGCGACCCCTCGTCGGCGCTGCTCGAGGTGCTCGACCCGGAGCAGAACAAGACGTTCTCCGACCACTACCTCGACGTCGAGTTCGACCTCTCGCAGGTCTTCTTCATCGCCACCGCCAACGTGGTGCAGTCGATCCCGCAGGCGCTCCACGATCGCCTGGAGGTGATCCGCATCGCCGGCTACACCGAGCGCGAGAAGGTCGAGATCGCCCGCCGTCACCTGCTGCCCAAGCAGTTGAAGTCGCACGGCCTGACCGCCGAGAACGTGACCCTCTCCGACGACACGCTGTCCGAGATGATCCGCCGCTACACGCGCGAGGCCGGCGTGCGCAACGTCGAGCGCGAGCTGCAGTCCGTGCTGCGCAAGGTCGCCCGCAAGGTGGTCGGCCTTGGCCGCGGCTTCCACGTCGAGGTCACCCCCGAGAACCTCGCCGAGTACCTGGGCGTGCCGCGCTACCGCACCGACCGCCAGGAGGAGAAGGACGAGATCGGCGTCGCCACCGGCCTGGCCTGGACCGAGGTCGGCGGCGAGATCCTGCCGATCGAGGTCACGCTGATGCCCGGCAAGGGCCAGCTCCAGTTGACCGGCAAGCTCGGCGACGTGATGCAGGAGTCGGCGCGCGCGGCGCTGTCCTTCGTCCGCACCCACGCCGTGCGTCTCCGCATCGATCCCGCCTTCAACCGCAAGCTCGACGTCCACATCCACGTGCCCGAGGGCGCCATCCCCAAGGACGGCCCGTCGGCGGGCATCACGATCTGCTGCGCTCTCGTCTCCGCGCTGACGTCGCGCGCGATCCGCCGCGACGTGGCGATGACCGGCGAGATCACCCTGCGCGGCCGGGTGCTGCCGATCGGCGGCGTCAAGGAGAAGCTGCTGGCGGCCCACCGCATCGGCATCCGCACGATCATCCTGCCGCGCGAGAACGAGAAGGATCTGGCGGACGTGCCGGGGCCGATCCTCGAGTCGCTCAGCGTCCACCTCGCGTCGCACATCGACGAAGTGCTGAAGATCGCGCTGGTGGGGCCGGATGCACCGCGCGAGGCCGAGACCGCCACCGAGGGGCTCGACGAGAGGCCCGGGGGCATGACGCACTGACGCGCCGCCCGGGGCGCGCTCACCGCCGCCTTTCAGGAAACAACCCGACCTTGTCCAGCCCCGTCCCGACTGCGAGCCTGCGCCCGTGAAACGAGTGCTCGAGGTCCGCTTCGTCAAGAGCGCCACGGCCGTCGCCCAACTGCCGAAGGACGGCCGTCCCGAGATCGCGTTCCTGGGCCGCTCGAACGTGGGCAAGAGCTCGCTGCTCAACGCGCTGTGCGGGGCTCGCGGCCTGGCCCGGGTGTCCTCGACCCCGGGCCGCACCCAGTTGCTGAACCTGTTCGAGGTGGGCCACGAGATGTACCTCGTCGACCTGCCGGGCTACGGCTACGCCAAGGCGCCGCGCGAGGTGCGCGCGACGTTCGAGGGCCTGGCCGTCTCCTACCTGCAGGACCGTGCGCCGCTGGCGCTGGCGCTGGTGCTGGTCGACTGCCGGCTGCCGCCGCAGGCCGCCGACGAGACGCTCGCGCGCTGGCTGGACCACAACGACGTGCCGTGGGCGATCGCCGCCACCAAGGCGGACAAGCTCTCCCGGGCCCAGGGCCAGCGCGCCCGAACTGACCTGGCCGCCCACTTCGGACGCGACGTCACGCTCACCAGTGCCGAGACCCGGCTGGGCCTCGACGACCTGTGGGCCCGCATCCGGACCGCGATCGAAGCCCGCGCCGCCGCCGACTAGCAGAACAAGGACGAACGGACACGACTGCCATGGCCAGCGATCAGGAACCCGAAAACCCACCCGCCGCCCCACCCGCCGCGCCGCCGGCTCCGACGGAGTCGAACGCGGCGCCCGCGGCCGGCCCCGGACCGGCCGAGGGCAGCGCCGACGCCGCAGCTCCCGGCGAGGGACGCGGCGGCCCGAACCGACCGCGTCGTGGTCCGCGCCGCGGTCGCGGTCGCGGCCGCGGCCCGCGTGGACCGGAGCGGCCGTCGGGCCTGCCGGCGGACGAGGACCCCGAGGCGGTGCTGGCCGCCTTGCCGGCAGGTGCCGACCCGACAGCGCCCCAGGTCACGCTGCGCAGCCTGAAGGAGATGAACATCCTCGCCCTCGGCCAGTTCGGCCAGGAGCTCGGCATCCCCGACGCCCAGGGCCTCAAGAAACACGACCTGATCTTCAAGATCCTGCAGCGCCAGACCGAGCGCAGCGGCCTGCTGTTCGCGGAGGGCGTGCTGGAGGCGATGCCCGAGGGCTACGGCTTCCTGCGCGCGCCGGAGTCCAACTACCAGCCGGGCCCGGACGACATCTACGTCTCGCCGTCCCAGATCCGCCGCTTCCTGCTGCGCACCGGCGACACGGTCAGCGGCCAGGTGCGGCCGCCGCGCGAGGGCGAGCGCTACTTCGCGCTGATCAAGGTCGAGGCGATCAACTTCGAGCCGCCCGAGGGCGCGCGCGACAAGGTCCTGTTCGACAACCTGACGCCGCTGTACCCCAACCGCCGGCTCAAGCTCGAGGTCGAGCAGGACAACCTCACCTCGCGCGTGCTCGACATGATGACGCCGCTGGGCATGGGCCAGCGGGCGCTGATCGTCGCCGCGCCGCGCACGGGCAAGACGCTGATCCTGCAGAACATCGCCAACTCGATCGCGGCCAACCACCCGGAGGTCCACCTGATCGTGCTGCTGATCGACGAGCGGCCCGAGGAGGTGACCGACATGCAGCGCACCGTGCGCGGCGAGGTGGTCAGCTCGACCTTCGACGAGCCGGCGACCCGCCACGTGGCGGTCGCCGACATGGTGATCGAGAAGGCCAAGCGGCTCGTCGAGCACGGTCGCGACGTGGTGATCCTGCTCGACTCGATCACCCGCCTCGCCCGCGCCCACAACGCGGTGGTGCCGGCGTCGGGCAAGGTGCTCTCGGGCGGCGTCGACGCCTCGGCGCTGCAACGGCCCAAGCGCTTCTTCGGCGCGGCTCGCAACATCGAGCACGGCGGCTCGCTGACCATCATCGCCACCGCGCTGGTCGAAACCGGCTCGCGGATGGACGACGTGATCTTCGAGGAGTTCAAGGGCACCGGCAACGCCGAGATCGTGCTCGACCGCAAGATGTCCGACCGCCGGATCTACCCCGCGATCGACATCAACAAGAGCGGCACCCGCAAGGAAGAACTGCTGCTCGCCCGCGAGGAGCTGAACCGGGTCTGGGTGCTGCGCAAGGTGCTCAACTCGCTGTCCGCGATCGAAGCCATGGAGCTGATGCTGGAGCGCCTGGCCAAGACCAAGTCCAACAAGGACTTCCTCGACGGCATGTCCGGGATTTCGTAGGGTTCTGGTTCCGGGCAAGCCCGGTACCAGTCCCGCTGGGGGTTCTGGTCGTCCCCTACTTCAGGCCCAGGTCAGCGAGGATCTTGGGGTCGTTTTCTTCCATCGCCAGCACGCCGTGGCAGGCGTTGCAGTCCTGGGTGATGGTGCGCCCGTCCTTGGCCTTGTGCTCCTCGTCGTGGCAGCGGAAGCAGCCCGGGAAGTCCTCGTGGCCGATGTTGTTCGGGTGCGAGCCCCAGACCAGCTTCATGTCCGGGAACACGTTGCGCATCCACACGTCGCGCACGCCCTCCGCGGCCTTCTGGACGTCGGCCGCGCGGGCCCTGGCAATCTCCGGGTAGTTCTTCTCGTAGAAGCCCGTGATGCGGCCGACGATCTCGCGGGCGGCCGTGTCGCGGTCCATGTACTCGGCCTTGATCGCCGCCGACGCCTCACGCTTGAGGAACGGCAGGTCCGTGGGGATGCGGCCCGCCTGCAGCGCCCGGTTGAGAGCGCTCTCGGGCATGTCGAAGGCGTGGGTCGGCCGGTTGTGGCAGTCGATGCAGTCCATCTCCCGCCACTCGCCCGCCGTCGCCGGCGGCGCGCCGTCGACGGCGTACTCGACCTCCTTGCCGTCGTCGCCCACGTAGATCACTCGCGGGATCACCTGGCGGCGGTCGTCGGTCGTCTGGTAGCGGACCCGCGACAGGGCGTCGAAGTGGCGGCCGTGGATGCCGACGCGGCCGCCGCCCTGGCTGCCGCCGATCCGCATCAGCAGCACGCTGCTGGTCGCGGTGTTGGCCTCGTCCTCGCCGTACTTGGAGCGCACGACCAGGCGGTCGCCGTGGAACTTCTGCGGCCAGTGGCAGGCCTCGCAGGTCTCGCGCGCCGGGCGCAGGTGGTGGACCGGCGAGGGGATCGGCCGCGAGTACGTGCCCAGAGTGACCGCCACGACCTGCCGCGCGCCGGATAGCTTCGACTTCACGAACCACCCCGCGCCCGGTCCGATGTGGCACTGGGTGCAGGCGACCCGCGAGTGCGGCGAGTTGACGTAGGCCGTGTACTCGGGACTCATCACCTGGTGGCAGGCGAGGCCGCAGAACGTCGTCGAGTCCATGTACTCGACGCCCTTGTAGGTGGCCACGGCCATCATCGCCACGTTGACCACGGTCAGCCCCGCGATCAGCACCGCCGCGTTCTTCAGCAGCTCCTTGTCGACCGGCAGCGGCGCTACCGGCACGCCGCGGCGCGCTCGCCAGCGGCGCAGCAGCAGCCCCGCGGGGATCAGCAGCAGGCCGGCGACGAACACCCCGGGCAGGATCATGAAGATCACGATCCCCACGTAGGGATGGGCCGGGTGGCCAGACGTCATCTCCAGTATCCAGAAGCCGATCAGGGTGAGCGCCGAACTCGTCGTCAGCACCACGCCTGCCAGCACGACCTTGTCGCGCACGGCCAGAGCCATCGGCGAGAGCAGACGGGTGAGCCGTTCCTGGAGATTCACTGGCGTTCCTTCCTCCTGCACCGCGACCCCGCGACAAAGGGGCCCGCCGCGCATTGTTGCAGGGTTCGTGCCCGCAATCACTGCGCGAAAGCGACGAAAACGGTCGGGAATACCTGGACCGGATCTTGTAACCTCCGCGCAACGGAGGCGCCTGCCCATGTCGCTTGTTCCGCGCATCATCGCGGTTGCCGTACTGTTCCTGATCTGCACTCCTTCGCTGGACGCGAAACCGGCCAAGGCCAAGGCCCTGCCCGCGCCGACCACCGACGACTGCCTCGCCTGTCACTCCGATCCGGAAGCGACGCGCGGCGATGGCAAGCCGCTGGGCCGCGACCTCGGCAAGTTCGCGGCCTCGATCCACGGCCAGGGCGGGCTCGCCTGCACGGACTGCCACGCCGACCTGGCGACGGCCGAGCTACCCCACGGCGAGAAGCTCGCCAGGGTCGATTGCGCCACTTGTCACTCGGACACGGCCGAAAAGCACGCGGGCTCGGTCCACAAGGCCCAGTCCTGCACCGGCTGCCACGGGGTCCACGACATCCTGCCGGCCAGCGACCCGGCCTCGCGCACGGCCCACGCCAACGTGCCCGCGACCTGCGAGAGCTGCCACAAGCAGCCGCCGGGGCCAGCCGGCCGCGGCAAGAGCATCAAGGACGGCTTCCACGTCGGCAAGGTGCTGGCCGAGTACGGCGAGTCGGCGCCGGTGTGCAGCACCTGCCACGGCGCCCACGACATCCTGCCGCCGAAGGACAAGCGCAGCCCGATGCACCACGACCAGGTCGCGGCGACCTGCGGCACCTGCCACTCGGACGTGCAGGAGACGTGGGACAAGAGCATCCACGCCCAGATGATCGCCTCCGGCCGCAACGCGGCGACCTGCTCCGACTGCCACGCCGTGCACGGCATCCTCGGCACCGAGGAGATGCCGCGCTGGCGGGTGGCCGCCACCCAGGAGTGCAGCACCTGCCACGCCAGCAAGGCCAACACCTACCGCGACACCTTCCACGGCAAGGCCTCGAGCCTGGGCTACGAGCGGGTGGCCACCTGCTCCGACTGCCACGGCAACCACGCGATCCGGCCGAAGGCGGACCCGGCCTCGATGGTCAGTGCGCAGAACCGGGTCGCCACCTGCCAGAAGTGCCATCCCGGCACGGGCGAGAACTTCGCCGCCTACGACCCGCACGCGGACCCGCACGACCGCGAGCGCAACCCGGTCCTCTTCTACGCGACGATGTTCATGAAGGCGCTGCTCGGCGGCACCTTCGCGTTCTTCGGACTGCACACCGCGTTGTGGGCCCCACGATCGCTGAAGGACCGCCGTGCGCGCCGCGCCGCGCACGCCCCGAAGCAGCCCACCTCGGGCGACGACGAAGGAGGACGGGCGTGAAGGCGGAGACGATGGCCGTGGCCAACCACGACGAGGTCTGGGTCGAGCGCTTCGCGGCGATCGACCGCATCACCCACGCCACGCTGTTCACGACCTTTCTCGGGCTGTCGCTGACCGGGCTGCCGCTGCTGTTCTCCGACGCGGCCTGGGCCCACACGATGGCCAACTTGCTGGGCGGCTACGGCGTGACCGGCACGCTGCACCGCCTGTTCGGCTTCGCGATGTTGTTCTGCTTCGCGTTCCACGTCGGCCGCATCGTGTTCCGGCTGTACCGCAAGCGCGGGCCGACGATGCTGTGGGGCCCGGACTCGCTGGTGCCGCAGCCACGCGACCTGTTCCAGATGTACGACCACTTCATGTACTTCCTGGGCCGCGGGCCGCGGCCGAACTTCGACCGCTACACCTACTGGGAGAAGTTCGACTACTGGGCCGTGTTCTGGGGCATGGGCATCATCGGCACCTCGGGCCTGATGCTGGCCTTCCCGGTGTTCTTCTCCCGCTTCCTGCCCGGCGACGTGTTCACCCTCGCCCTGCTGGTGCACGGCGAAGAGGCGCTGCTGGCGATGGTGTTCATCTTCACGATCCACTTCTTCAACGGCAACCTGCGGCCCGAGAAGTTCCCGATGGACACCGTGATGTTCACGGGCCGCATCCCGCTCCACGAGTTGCAGGACGAGCGGCCGGCCGAGTACGAACGACTGGTCCGCGAGGGCCGGCTCGAGCACGCCTTCGTGCCGCCGCCCCTGAAGCGGCTCGACCTGGTCGGCCGCTTCGTGGGCACGATCGCGATCTCGCTCGGCCTGGTGATGGTCGCCCTGACCCTGGTCGCACTCCTGTCGTAGCGGCAACTCCTGCCGCATCCCCGTGCCCGTGACGCAACTTTTGCGTCACGGGCACCCGCGCAATCGGGCGCAGACCTTGCAGGACTTCCGGCTACGATCATGGGCATGACCTCGATCCGCCCGGAAACCGAGACGCTGGAGGGACTGCGCGAGGCACTCGCCAAGCGCAGCCGCGAGCTCGACGTGCTGGCCGAGGTGGCCTCCCGGGTTCACGGACGCGAAGACGTCCACCAGATCCTGGAGATCGCGCTCGACGAGATCCTCGCCCGCTTCGACCTGACCTCGGCCTGGATCTTCCTCGGCGACGACCGCGAGAAGCGGCTGCGGCTGGCCGCCCAGCGCGGCTGCTCGCGGGAGTGGCTCGACGAGGTGCGCGACCACGGCCTCCAGGAGTGCCTGTGCCCCGAGGTGTTCTGGACCGGGCACCGCATGCAGGCGCGCAACACGCTGCAGTGCCCACGCATGCCCACGATCGTCGACGGGCTGCGCGAGCCCGTGGCCCACGCCTGCATCCCGCTCCGCTTCGAAGGCCCGACCCGCGGCGTGCTCAACGTCGCGGCGCGGCCGGGCCAGGTCTTCTCCGACGACGAGTTGCGCTTCCTGGAGACGCTCGGCCACCAGGTCTGCCTGGCGATCGAGCGCGCCGACCACCTGGCGGCGGAGCGCCGGCGTAACCAGGAAGCCCGCGCGATGGCCGCGATCAGCAAGGCGATCGGCGGCTCGCTCGATGCCAAGGACGTGCTGGCCGCAGTCGGCCGCACGGCCCGCGAGGTACTGCAGGCCGACCGCGTCCACGTCCTGCTCGGGGCCGGCGCCGAGCGGATGACGGTCGCCTACGTCTCCGACCCGACCCTGCCCGGGCTGCGCGTCGGCGACAACCTCGACCTCTGCGCGCTGGAGGCCGCCCTGCACGTCAGCGTGCTGGAGAGCGGCGAACCGGCGGTGGTGGAGGACTGGTCGGCCGACGCTCGGGTCAATCCGAACCTGATGGAGACCTGGGCGGCCCGCTCCGGCATCCTGGTGCCGCTCTCCTCGCGCCGCGGCCTGCAGGGCGTGCTGGCGGTGACCTGCGAGACCCCGCGCCGGTTCGGCGAGGAGGAGGTCGAGTTGATCGAGGCGCTCGGCGCCCAGGCCTCGATCGCGCTGGAGAACGCCCGCCTGTTCGAGGAGACGCGGCGCGCGCTCGACGACCTGAAGAGCGCCCAGAACCGCATCATCCAGAACGAGAAGATGGCGGTGCTCGGCACCTTCGCCTCGGGCCTCGCCCACGAGGTCCGCAACCCGCTCAACTCGATCGCGCTGCAGCTCTCGATCCTGGAGCGGCGCACGGCCCGACTCGAGGAGCCGCTGTCGAGCCAGGTCCGCGACCTGGTCGGCATCATCCGCGAGGAAATCCGCCGCCTCGACGGCCTGGTCGGCGACTTCCTGCTGCTGTCGCGCGCGAACCGCGTCCAGTACCGGCCGACGGAGATGGAGCCGCTGCTCGACGAGGTCGTGCGGCTGCTGCGCCCCGAGGCCCGCGAGGCGGGCATCACGATCCGCCGCCAGCGCATCGGCGAGCGACTCGGCAGCCTGGTCGTCGATGCCGAGAAGATCAAGCAGGTGGTGATCAACCTCGTGCGCAACGCGCTCGAGGCGATCACCGAGTCGGGCATCGTGACCGTGGAGGACGGGCTGCTCGACGGCCGCGCCACGATCGTCGTCCGCGACACCGGGCCGGGACTGCCGGACGGCGTCGACATCTTCCAGTTGTTCGTGACGACCAAGGCCAAGGGCACGGGGCTCGGGCTGTCGATCGCCGAGCAGATCGTCACCGAGCACGGCGGCGAACTGCGCGCGGAGAACGACCCGGCGGGCGGTGCCCGCTTCACGATCAGCTTGCCCGCAGGCGCACCGCCTGTCGCGTCAGGGAGGCCCTGAGACATGAACGGCAAGGGACGAGTCATCGTCATCGACGACGAGGTCAACGCCGCCAGCGCGCTGGAGACGCTGCTGCGCGAGGACGGCTTCGAGGTCGCCTCCGCCAACGACGCCCGCACGGGCCTCACGCTGCTCGAGAAGCACGACCCCGACATCGTGCTGACCGACCTGCGCATGCCCGGCATGGACGGCCTCGAGCTGCTGGCCCGGATCAAGCAGGCGCGGCCCGAGACGATGGTCGTGATCATGACCGCGTACGGCACGGTCAAGACCGCGGTCAAGGCGATGAAGCTGGGCGCCGAGGACTACCTGTCGAAGCCGATCGACGTCGAGGAGCTCGAGGTCGTGCTCCAGAAGACGCTCGAGAAGAAGCGGCTGGTCGAGGAGGCCCGCGTGCTGCGCGAGCGGGTCGACCAGAAGTACCGCTTCGAGAACCTGATCGGCGAGAGCCCGGGCATGCTCTCCTGCTTCAAGACCGTGCGCCAGGTGGCGCCGTCGTCGGCCTCCGTGCTGCTGCTCGGCGAGAGCGGCACGGGCAAGGAGCTGTTCGCCCAGGCCCTGCACCAGGGCAGCCCGCGCCGCAACCGGCCGTTCATCAAGGTGGCCTGCTCCGCGCTGCCCGAGACGCTGCTCGAGAGCGAGCTGTTCGGCCACGAGAAGGGCTCGTTCACCGGCGCCCTCTACTCGCGCGCCGGCCGCTTCGAGATGGCCGACGGCGGCACCCTGTTTCTCGACGAGATCGGCGACATCAGCCCGACGGTCCAGGTCAAGCTGCTGCGCTTCCTCGAGGAGCGCGAGTTCGAACGCGTCGGCGGCAGCAAGACCTTCAAGGTCGACGTGCGGATCGTCGCCGCCACCCACCGCGACCTGCGCAAGAAGATCGAGGACGGCCAGTTCCGCGAGGACCTCTACTACCGCCTCAACGTGATCGAGCTCCACATCCCCTCGCTGCGCGAGCGGCCGAGCGACATCCCGCTGCTCGCCCACCACTTCCTGCACCGCTTCGCGGTCCAGAACCGCAAGGAGGTGCGGCGCTTCTCGGACGACGCGATGGCGCTGCTGCTCGGCTACCGCTGGCCGGGCAACGTGCGCGAGCTGGAGAACGCGATCGAGCGCGCGGTGGTGCTGTCCGAGGTCGACGTGCTCGACCCCGGCCACTTCCCCACGCTGCGCCGGGTCACGCCCGTGGCGGCGACCGCAGCCGTGATGACCCCGGGGCAGCCGCCGGTGCACGAGCCCGTCGGTCTCGCCTCCGCGCCGTACATCGCGCCGCCGCCCGAGCCGCCCACCACGTCCGCCGCCGAGGCCACGCCGGCCGCGAACCCCGTGCCGGCTCCGCAGTCGTCTTCGGGGCTGGCCGTCCCGGCCCCGGTGGTCCCGATCCCCGGCAGCACGCTGGCCGACATCGAGCGCGAGGCCATCCTGCGCACGCTCGACGCGGTCAACGGCAGCACCTCGAAGGCCGCCCGCGTGCTGAAGATCAGCCCGCGCAAGATCCAGTACAAGCTGAAGGAGTACCAGCAGCAGGGCCTGCTGCCCCGCCGCTAGGTCGCGCTGCGTGGCCTCCGGGGCCCACAGACACGAAGGGCCGGGGTGGACGCCCCGGCCCTCGTCGTCTCGTCGTCTCGGCGCGCGGACTACTTGGCCGGCTTGTAGTCCTTCAGCCAGGTCACGTCGATCTTGTCGGCCTTCTTGGCGGCCTTCTGGTCGACGAGCCACTTGCCGGTCTCGTTGAGGTCCGGCGTGCCCTTCTTCGGCATCGCCGCGTTGTGGCAGTGCTTGCAGTTGGCGACCGCGAGGCCCGCGGCCTTGGCGGCCTTCTGGAACTCCATCGTGGCCTGCGCCGGCTCGGGGCCAGCCAGCACGAACGCCAACGCCGCCACCGCGATCCCCGTCCCCACCAGCGTCTTCTTCATCGTGGTTCTCCCCCCCCGGGGCCTATGCAAGAAGCGGGGCCGGCCCTGAGGCCGCACCCCGCTCGAGGGTTCGAGACGCCCCGGGGGCGCCCCGAACTCGTTGGAATGAGTGCTACTTCGCCGGCTTGTAATCCTTCAGCCAGGCCATGTCCATCTTGTCGGCCTTCTTGGCGGCCTTCTGGTCGACGAGCCACTGACCGACCTCGTTGAGGGCCGGAGTGCCCTTCTTCGGCATCGCCACGGAGTGGCAGTGCTTGCAATTCTTCACGTCGATGCCCGCGGCCTTGGCTTCCTTCTGCATCTCCATGGTCGCCTGCGCCGGCTCGGGCCCGGCGAGCACGAGGGTCATGGCCAGCGCCGCGATCCCCGCACCCAGCAGCGTCTTCTTCATGCTGATCCTCCGTCTGTTCGACAGTCTACGAAAAACCCGGAGCGGACGTCCCGGGTACGAACGCCAGAAGCTTCCTGCGCATCGGATCTGCATCTTCGATGCCCGGCTATCTCGTCAGCGCGCTGTGGCGGGCACCGCCGCCACCGCCGCCGTCGTCGCGCTGGCGCTCGGAGCAGACCCGGCCGCGGGGTCGACGCCGAGCAGTCGCGCGGCCAGCAGGGCCTCGTCGGCGGCCCCGCCGCGGGCCGCGGCCTCGCGCAGGAAGGCCGTCGGCGGGTGCAGCAGCTTGTTGACGATCGCCGCGGCCACGGCCTCGACAGCAGCCTCCTGTTCGGCCGTGAGGCCGGCGAGCCGGCGCCGCGCCTTGTGCAACTCGGACTGCTTGACCTCCTCCGCGCGGCGGCGGAGGGCCACCAGCACGGGCTGCACCTGCAGCGTGCGCTCCCAGGCGACGAAGGCCGCCACGGCCTCCTCGACCAGGGCGAACGCCTTCTGCGCCTCGCGCTCGCGCTCGCGCCGGTTGGCCGCCGCCACGGCCTGCAGGCCGTCGATGTCGTAGAGGAAGGTGCCGGGCAGCTTCGCGACATCGGCGTCGATGTCGCGGGGAACGGCGATGTCGATCAGGAACAGCGGGCGGCCGCAACGCGCGGAGAGCGCCGCCTCGACGTCCTGGCGGCGCAGCACCACGCCCGGGGCACCGGTGCCGCTGACCACGACGTCGGCCGTGCGCAGCAGCGACGGCAACGACTCGAGGGGAGCCGCCTCGGCGCCCAGTTCGGTCGCCAGTTCTTCGGCGCGCGCCAGAGTCCGGCCGCCGACCACGGTCGCGCGCGCCCCCGCCTGGACCAGGCGTTGCCCGGCCAGGGCGCACATCTTGCCGGCCCCGACGAGCACCACCGAGCGCCCCGACAGGTCGCCGAAGATCTTCTTCGCGAGTTCGACCGCGACGTGCGAGACCGAGACGGCATGCTCGCCGATACCCGCTTCGCTGCGGGCCCGACGTGCAGCCTGGATGGCGCGATCGCGCAGGCCGCGCAGGGCCGGCCCGAGGGAACCCGCATCCTCGGCCAGCCGGAAGGCGTCCTTGAACTGGCCGAGGATCTGGGCCTCGCCCAGCACCATCGACTCGAGGCTGGCAGCGACGAGGAAGGCGTGGCGGACGGCGGCCTCGCCAGAGTGGCTGAACAGGTGGGCCTGCAGCGCGGCGGGCGTCTGCCCCATGCGCTCGGCCAGCAGCCGGCAGGCGGCGTCCAGGGCCCACGGGTCGCCCTCGCCGTAGATCTCGACCCGGTTGCAGGTGGAGAGCACCGCCGCCTCGCGCAGCCCACACTCGGCGCGCAGCCGGGCCAGCGCTGCGGGCAGCGACTCGGCGGTGAACGCCGCCGCCTCGCGCAGTGCCACGGGAGCCGTCTTGTAGCTGATTCCCACGACCAGGATCACGGCTGAATCCTCCCGGGAGTACGCCCACCGCCGTGAATTGCAACGCCGGTGCCAGCCTGCTCCCCGGGGCGGCGCGAAAAGGATTCGCCTCGGGGATTTGCGAGTTGGAGTTCGTCAGGCGCGAGTCGGAGCCGGGACCGCCTCGACCGCGGCCTGGGCGTGGTGGGAGCGCCAGCGGACGAGGGCCCCGACGATCACCGCCACCTCGAAGCCCACGAAGGCGACGATCCAGGTGTAGCCACCGGAGCCGAAGCCGTAGGAGTGCAGGCCGGTGCCGAGGATGTAGTTCACGCCGTACCACGCCATCAGCACCAGCAGGAAGCCGAGGATCGAGCCGACCGCCAGGCCGAAGTCCTTCAGCCAGCCGAGCAGCCGGCCGTGGAGGATCGCGAGATAGCCGAGGCAGGCGATCAGCGACCAGGTCTCCTTCGGGTCCCAGCCCCAGAAGCGGCCCCACGAGTACGAGGCCCACACGCCGCCCAGCAGCGTTCCCGCGGCCAGGAACAGCGTCCCGACCTGCATCGCGCGCAGCAGGAACTTGGACAGCGTCTTGAGCGTCGCGACCCGACCGGGCGCGAAGAAGACGAGCCCCAGCGCGAGGTGGCCCAGCCCCATCGCGAGGAACAGCGAGGCGTAGCCCAGCATGATCGTGAGCACGTGGGTGGTCAGCCAGAAGTTGTCGCGCAGCACGGGCACCAGCGGGTGGATCGCGCCGTCGAGGATCGGCGCCGTGTCGGCGAGGATCAGCGCCAGCACGCCGAGCCCCGAGGCCACGGTCGAGCTGACCCGCGAGCGCTGCAGCAGGTCGAAGACGAGAGCCAGCGCCACGGCGCCCCAGGCCACGAACACCACCGTCTCGTACATGTTGGTGAGCGGGGTCCGGCCCGAGATCACCGTGCGCAGCCACAGGCCCCAGCTCAGCGAGATCAGTCCCAGCACCAGCGCGCCCATGCCGACCCGGCTCAGCGTCGGCGACGCCAGCGGGAAGCTCGACAGCAGCAGCAGGAAGCCGACGAGGTACAGCATCCAGGCGCTGCGGAACGGCTTGGCCCGGTTGTAGGTCAGCTCGCGCTCGATCGTCAGCGCCGTCGGGTAGGCGTTGGGGGCGCGGGCGGTCAGCAGCCGCGCGAGCTCGGCCGCGCGGGCGTCCGCCGCCGCCAGGTCACCGCTGCGGGCCGCCGCCTGGAGCGCCGCCACCACCGGCCGCAGGTCGCCGCCGGCGGCCGTGTCCAGGGCCATCACGTCGGCCACGCTCAGCCACTCGGCCTGCGGGTCGTTGCCGGGCGGCACGATCGTCAACGCTCGGCCGTCCATGATGGCCTGCAGCGTCGACAGCGTGCCCTCGAGGTCGAACACCTCCTGCTCCACCGGGTCGGGCCGCGAGCCCGGCTCGGCCTGCAGCCGCTCCTGGATGCGCTGGACCGCGGCGGCGAAAGGCGCATGGGCCGCGAGTTCGTCGAAGCTGAAACGGTCGCGGCCGGCGGGCAGCGCGATCGCCTCGCGCAGGCCCACGTGGGTGACGCGGATGATCGGCTTGGCGCGCCACTGCTCGGGCTGGCCGTGGAGCGAGAGCACCCACGCGGCCGGCTGCAGGCCCTCGAGGCTCTCGCCGCCGCCGAAGGGCTTGGCGCCGATCACCCGCCGTGCCGTCTCGCGGGCGAAGGTGTCGAGCGGCTTCAGCCGGCCGGCGTCCTGGATGGCCAGCGAGGCCAGCCCGTCGCCGGGCTCGGCGGCGAGCATCGGCAGCGACGCCAGGCACGACGCCGCGGCCAGCAGCACGACGGGCAGCGAGGGGCGCAGATCGCTGCGGCCGATGGCGCGAGCCGGACGGGCGGTCGCCAGCTTGTGGGCGGCCAGGGCCTGGGCCGCGGTCCGCCGCACGAGCCACGGCTTGATCAGGTACATGAACACGATGCCGAGGGTCATGAAGACGGTGCCCGCGTAGACGAGCGGCAGGCCCGGGGCGCGGGCGACCGACAGGATCGAGGTCATCGGCTGGCCCTCGATGAACGAGGACTGGAAGAACGTGTAGCCGCGGTAGTGCAGCGGGCGGTTCATCGACACGAGGTGCTCGGAGCTGCCGAGCTCGGGGTCGTCGATGCGAACCCGGCTCTCGTAGGTGGCCGCCATCCGCGAGCCCGGGTACTTCTCCGACTTGAAGTCGAGCAGCGTGACCTGGAACGGCAGCGAAAGCTGCGGGGCCGCGAAGGCCATCTGCGCCTCACCGTTCTCCAGCGAGAAGGCCTGCGGCTCGCCCCACACCAGCCAGAACGACGGCGAACGCCCCGTGGGACCCTCAAGATGGGCCTTCAGCGCGGGCGTGCGGTCCTCGATCTTGACGGGCGGCTTCGCCTCCGCCACGTCGCGGCGCTGCTGCGCCTTTTCGAGCGCACGCAGGACCGTGAACTTCAGGCCCATCCACGGGGTCGCGACCTCGGTCCCCGGCTCCAGCACCGCGACCTTGCCGTCGGCGCCCGCGCCCGACAGGGCGTACATCAAGCGCCCACCGGGCAGCATGGCGAAACCAATCCGGCTCTGCGAGGCGTCGCCGCGCAGGACCTCGCGCGCCGCCTTCTCGTCGGCCGCCGCGACCAGCTCGAGCGAGAGCGGTCCGATCGAGGCCTGGGCGTGGCCGTGCCCGTCGTCCATCAGCCACTCTTCCATGTGACCGAACGAGCCGTGGAGGGCCAGCCGCAGCGCCGGACCGCCCTGCCCCTCGGCCACGCCCTCGACGATCTCGACGTGCTTCGCGAGGCTCTCCACGACCACGGCGACGTCGGTGCCCGCGGTGGTGAAGCGGGCGGTGCCGTCGGCAATGGCGGCCTCGTCGATCTCGCCGGTCAGCGCGACAGGACCGTTGGCTCCCGGCAGCAGCGCATGCAGCCCGCGGCCCACGGAGGTGACGCGGTTGGAGCTCGTCCCCTCCTCGAGCTGGAGCGAGGCGTCGAGGCCGAGGCGCAGCGACACCAGCGACCCGACCAGCAGCAGCACGATGCCGATGTGGGCAGCGACGAAGCCGCCGTGGAAGCGGTTCCAGGGGTACTTGGCCATCATCGCGAGGAAGACGTTGACGCCCAGCACCGCCATCAATCCCGCGAACCAGGGCGTCGCGTAGATGGCCTCCTGGACGGCCGCTGTGCCGCGCTTCATCTCGTAGAAGGTGCCGACGCTGCAGATCACGGCCAGCAGCACCATCAGGGCCACGCCCAGCCGCGTGGACGCCAGGCCCTCGGTCAGCCGCTTCAGGATCGCGCCCGGTTTCGTCGTCATCTTTCCTCCTCGACTGCGCCGGCTTACTTCAAGCCCCGTGCCTGCGGGGATCGATCCGGTATTTCCCGAATTGCGCAAGATTGGCGTCGCGACGGGCCAGCCGGAAGGCAATCCCTGCGCCTACTCGCGCTCGAGGCGAGCCACGAGCGCTGCCCGTTCGTTGGGCAGCAACTGGCGATCGAGCATCGGGAACAGCACGCGCTCCTCGCGCACGCAGTGCTCGCCGACCATGCGGCCGAGCCCGGTGAGCGCCTCGGCGAACGCGGGCATCGAGGCGGCCGCCTCGCGTGCCTCGGCCAACACCCGCCGCAGCTCTTCGTGCTCCTCTCGCAGCACGCTGGTCGGCCCACCGGAGATGCCGGTCCGCACCGCGAAAAGCGGGAACAACAGCTCTTCTTCGAGCCGGACGTGGCGCTTGAGGCGCTCCTCGTAGGCCGCGAACTTGACCTCGGCATCGGCCCGGTCCCCCGCGCTGGCCGCACGCGCGGCGGCGGCGAGCAGGCGATCGATGGCCTGATGGTCCTCGCTCATGTACTCGGTCACGGTGACCGGATTGAGCGGGCAGCTGCCGAGATCCATGCGAAATTCGCTCTGCATGTCGCGTGCCGACCCCGTCGTGCCACGCCCGGGACCCGAACCGCGCAGGCCGCGCGCACCGCGCGCGTAAGATGCGGCGGCGTGAAGACCAACGCCGCCCGCGCGCTCGACCGTCTCGGCGTCGCCTATGAGTGGCTCGAGTACCCGGCCGACGCGGCCCACGAGGCGGCCCCGGCGGTGGCGGCCAAGCTCGGGCTGGCCCCCTCTCAGGTGTTCAAGACCCTGGTCGTGCGCGGGGACCGCAACGGCGTCGTCTTCGCGGTGCTGCCCGGCGATCGCCAGCTCGACCTCCGGGCGCTCGCCCGCGTGCGGGGCGACCGCAGTGCTTCCACCGTGGCGCTGGCGGAGGTCCAGCCCTTGACCGGCTACGTCCGGGGCGGGGTCACGGCACTGGCCGCGCGCCGCGCCTGGCCCGTCGTGCTCGACGCCTCGGCGCTCGACCTCCAGAGGATCTCGGTGTCGGCCGGCCAGCGCGGCGCCCAGTTGCTGCTCGCGCCCGCCGACTTCGTGCGGGCGACGGGCGCCGTGACGGCCCCGATCGCCGAAGGCCCGCGTTGACTGCGCCCGACCACGACCTGCTGGTGGTGGGGGCCGGGGCGGCCGGCCTGTTCGCGGCCATCGCGGCGGCCCGCGAGGTGCCGGGCCTGCGCGTGGCCGCCGTGGACGGAGCCCGCACGCTGGGCGCCAAGATCCTCGTCAGCGGCGGCGGCCGCTGCAACGTGACCAATGCCCGGGTCACGCCGGCCGACTTCTGGCGCCCGGCCTCCGGGCACCTGCGCCACGCGCTGGCGGCGTTCGGGGTCGACGCCACCCGCGCGTACTTCGCGGAGCGCGGCGTGGCGCTGCACGAAGAAGAAGAGGGCAAGCTGTTCCCCGACTCCAACCGCGCCCGCAGCGTGCTCGACGCGCTGCTGGCCGAAGCCCGCGAGCGCGGCATCGCGCTGCTGACCGGGCACCGGGTGACGGGGCTCGCGCGCGCCGCCGAGGGCTTCGTGCTGACGACCTCCGGGGCCGAGTTGCGGGCGCGGGTGGTGCTGCTCGCCACGGGCGGGCGTTCGCTCCCGAAGAGCGGCAGCGACGGCGGCGGCTACGCCCTGGCCCGCGGTCTGGGGCACACGCTGATCGAACCGGTGCCCGCGCTCGAGCCGCTGCTGCTCGAGGGCGGGCTCCATGCCGCCCTGTCGGGCATCGCGCTGCCGGTCGAACTGAACATCCGACCGCGGGGCGCCAGCGCCGTCCGGGTGCGACGGTCGTTGCTGTTCACCCATTTCGGCATCAGCGGACCCGCCGCCCTCGACGTGTCACGCTTCTGGCGCCGAGCCCGGGCCGAGGGGAGCGACGCTCCGCTGACGCTGTCCGTGCTGCCGGGCGCCGCCTTCGCCGACGTGGAGGCCTGGCTGCTGGAGCAGGGCCGGCGGCGCCCGCACACGCTGCCCGCGCACGTGCTCGCGTCGCGCGTGCCCGAGCGACTGGCCACGGCCCTCGCCGAGCGTTCCGGGGCGACCTTGCCCATCGGCAAGCTGGCGCGGGAGAGCCGCCGGGCGCTCGTCCACGCGCTGCTCGAGACCCCGCTGTCGGTCGCCGGCGGGCGCGGCTGGAATCACGCCGAGGTGACGTCGGGCGGCGTGCCCCTCGCCGAGGTGGAGGCGTCGACGCTGCGCTCGCGGACCTGCCCGGACCTGTACCTCGCCGGCGAGATCCTCGACGTCGACGGTCGCCTCGGCGGCTTCAACTTCCAGTGGGCGTGGAGCAGCGCGTTCCTGGCGGGCCGGGCCGCCGCCCGCGCCGCTCGCGACCGCGGCTAGAGCGGTCGCCCCGCGACGTCAGCCGCGGCGCTCGATAGGCTGGATCAGCGCGCGGCGCCCGAGCAGGTCCTGCAACGCGTCGAAGCGCATCAGCGGATCGCGGATCGCGGCCACCCGGAAGCGGAGCGGGCGCGAGCGGAGCAGCCACTCGAGCTGGGGTAGCGCAGCCTGGGTGCGCCGCAGCATGTCGAGCAGCCGGTTGCGGACGTTGTCGGACGCCTCCGCCCACACGTCGACGGCCACACCTTCGTGGTCATCGAGCAACACGATCAGCCCGGGTCCATCGAACGCGACCGCCGCGACGGCCTCGTCCAGCACCTGATCGGCGCCCCACTCGATCATGGTCCCCCCTCGATCCGACAAGCCCACGGCCGCCCGGACGCACGTCGTGCGCCGCCTGGGGCGAATGCGACGCCGCCTTCTTCAAGCTTCCAATCGACATGCCACGTCTGGACGCTGGTCGGCACGCTCCTTGCTGGTCCGGGGGCGTGGAGATTCCCATGTTCGACTGGACCAACCCGGCGTTACTCAAGCTCGACCTCTTCTGCAAGGGGCTGCGGGTCGACGACTCGTGCCTCGTGGAAGAGGACGGCGGCCGCAAGATCCTGCGCACCCGGGCGGGGCTCGGCTCCGGCCTGGAGCTGGTGCTGCCGGGCGGGCTCTGGACGAACGCCCCTGTAGCCGAGCGTTTCGCCGCCAACTCCCCGTGGCTGATCCGCCGCAGCGAGAAGCGCTACTGGCTCGAGCGCGACGGCGTCGCCCCGATCGAGGTCCAGCTCTCGCCGCGGCCGGCCTGGTACGACCGCAAGACGACCAGCGGCAAGGTGATGACGCGGGTCGGCACGCTGCAGGGCACGTACCTCGGCGTCTACCCCGCCAAGGTGTGCGAGTACTGGCTCGAAGACGAGAAGAGCAACTGCAAGTTCTGTTCGGTCGGCCTCAACCTCGGCCTCGACGACGACGTCGAGAAGTCGGTCGAAGAGGTGATGGAGGTGGCGCGGGCGGCCCGTCGCGAGTCCGGCATCACCTACGTCGACTTCAACACCGGCCACTACGAGGGCGAGACCTACCTCGACATCCTGGAGCCCTACATCCGCCGCATCAAGGACGAGCTGGGACTGCTGGTCGGCGTGCAGACCCCGCCCCACTCCGACCTGCGCCGCTACGACCGGTTGCGGAAGATGGGCGTCAACCGCGTCTCGTTCTGCTTCGAGATCTTCGACCCGGTCCGCTTCCGGGAGGTGTGCCCGGGCAAGCACCGCGCGTACGGCCTCGAGCGCTACCTCGACGCGGTGAAGTACTGCGCCTCGCTCGGCAAGCAGGGCCCGGCCCACGAGCCGTGGGTGACCAACGGCGAGATCATCGCGGGCCTGGAATCGCCGGAGTCGTCGATCAAGGCGATCGACTGGATCACCTCGGTGGGCGCGATCCCGACGGTGTGCGTGTTCCGGCCGCTGTCGGGCACCGACTACTCGAACGTCGAGCCGCCGAAGACCGAGGACATGGTGCCGGTCTTCAAGCGCCTCTACGAGGCCTGCATGGAGCGCGGGCTGCCGATCGGCTGCGCGCCCAACGTCCACGTCAGCCTGGTGCTGCTGCCCGAGGAGGGCCGCTACCTGTCGGACCGCAGCTTCCCGTGGACGACGGTCAAGAACAAGGTGCTGGCGACGGGCCTGAAGATGAGCCTCAACCGCAAGTGGAAGAAGCTCGAGGCCCGCGCGCCGCAGGCTGCTGCGCAGCCGGTGGCCGCGCAGTAGCGCTTCGTCGTCAGCAGCCGGGGACCGTCTCCACCAGCATCCGGCCCGCCGCGAGCGACCGGAGTTCGTCCGCCAGTGACAGTGTTGTCAGGATCGCCTGGCGGGCGATCGCCTGGGCGTGGGGCTCCTGCGCCAGCTCGGCGAGCAGGTTCTGGCCCCACTCGTGGTGGCGCTTCTCGTCGGGCTGGATCTCCTCGCGATAGAGCCGCGCCGTGGCGCGATCGCCGGCCTCCTCGCAGAAGGCGATGAACAGCTCGTTGGCCTTGTAGCCCACCGCCTCGCGGGTGAACTGCGCCGCCGCCACCCGCTCGACCGTCGTGCCCAGCCCCGACAGGTAGCGGAACAGCTTCGACGGCGCCTCGCGCACGCCGGCGATGCCGCCCAGCTCGTGCAGACGGCGCTCGATCAGCGTGTAGTGGCGGGCCTCGTCACCGCACTGGCGGGCGAAGGCGATCCGCGCTTCCAGCTCGGGCGTCACCGGCACCCACAGCGCGGCGATCTCGGACGCCTCCAGCTCCGCCCGCAGCGCGCCGCGCAGCAACTGCTTCATGTCGGCGCGCTGGACTGCCTCCTTGAGATGGGCCATCGCCGCGTCGCGCACGTCGAGCAGTTGCCACACGGTGGCCGTCATCTCGGCGACGAACTCGGTCCCCGAGCAGGTCCGGGGCACGCCGCGGCTCACGCGGTCATCTCCGCGACGGCCGGCCGCGCCCCGACCTGCGGCTCGTAGGAGCACCACGGGTCGGTCTCGAACGGGTCGCCCGTCAGCCCGTAGGCACGCGAGCGGGAGCCGCCGCAGATGCGGGCGAACTCGCACCGGCCGCAGCGGCCGCGCAGGGCGGACGGGTCGCGCAGGGCCTTGAACAGCGCGCTGTTGCGGTAGGCGTCGGCGATGCCGCGGGTGCGCAGGTTGCCGGCCGTGAGCGGCAGGAAGCCGCTCGGGTAGATGTCGCCCGTGTGCGAGACGAACAGGAAGCCGTTGCCGGAGTTGACGCCGCGCGGGGCGAGGCCGACGGTGTGGCCGGGGCCCTCGGAGGTCGTCAACATGCCGGGCATCGCCACCTCGCCGTGGGGCCGGCCGCCACGGTGGCCGCCCTCCACCATCTCGCGCTGCGCGACGTGGCGGCGGTAGTGCGGGGCCTCGGTCACCTTGACGATGAAGTTGCTCTTCTTCTGCACTTTGTAGATCACGTCGAACAGCCGCTCGCACTGCGAGGCCGACAGGCCCGCCATCATGCTGCCGCGGCCGGTCGGCACCAGGAAGAAGACCTCCCAGAACACGATGCCGAGGGTCTCGACGAAGGCCGCCATCTCCTCGAAGTAGGGCGCGGTCTCGCCGCACACCGTGGTGTTGATCTGCAGCGGCAGGCCGATCTCGCGCGCCCACGAGGCGCCCTCGAGGGTGCGCTCGAACGAGCCGGGCACGCCGCGGAAGCCGTCGTGCAGCTCCGCCCGCGGGAAGTCGAGCGAAAGCGCCATCTGGTCGAGGCCCGCGTCCTTCAGCTGCCGCACGAGCGCGGGGCTCAGCCACTCGGTGGCGGCGGGGATCGTCGCGGTCCGCAGGTTGCGCTGCTTGCCGTGCTGGATCAGGTCGAGCAGGTCGGGCCGGTTGACGGGGTCGCCGCCGGTGAAGATCAGCAGCGGCGTGCCCATGTCGGCGACCTGGTCGATCAGGCTGAAGCCCTCGGCGGTGGTCAGTTCGCCGGGGTCGCGCCACGGGCGCGCCGAAGCACGGCAGTGACGGCAGGCCAGGCCGCACGCCTGGGTGGTCTCCCAGATCACGAGGAAGGGGGACTGGTCGAAATCCACGACGGGCATCGGCATCGGTGCGGCCTCCTTGCCCCTTGGCGGACTGCAAGCCCGGTGCCCGATCGTGCCACCGCAGCACCGGCGCCCACTTGCGAGGCACGGCGCGCGATCGACGCAAGTTTCACGCAGCGACGCAACCGGTGCTGCGCGGTGCCGCCGAAAACCGCTCCCATGGGGTCGCTGGCTGGCACGGCGCTTGTGTACAAGAGTCTCCAGGGAGGGCTGCAATGGGACACCCCGCAAAGCCTCCGACCAACCCCGAGTGGGTGCTGCGCCCCACTCCGCCGGCCCAGAGCCGGCTCTTCGACGACGCCCTGATCACTTCCCGCTCGCTGCACGGCCGCCGCAGTGCCACGGGCACCGCCTCGCTCGTGCTCCATGCCGTGCTGGCGGTGCTGGTCGTGCTGGTGCCGCTGCTGGCCGACAATTCGATGCCCGAGGTCACGGGCTCCGTCCGGGCCTTCTTCGTCAGCCCGCCCGAGGCGCCGCCGCCGCCGCCGCCGCCGCCCGCGGCGCCCGCCCGTGCGGTCGCGAGCCGGCCCCGGACCCAGGCGACGCCGCCACCTTCGACTGCGTTCACCGCGCCGATCGAGGTCCCCACCGAGATCTCGCCCGAGGCGGGGCTCGACCTCGGCATCGAGGGCGGTGTCGAAGGCGGTGTGGAGGGCGGCGTGCCCGGAGGCGTGGCGGGCGGCATCGTCGGCGGCCTGCCGGCGCAACTCGAAACGCCGCCACCGGCCCGCGTCGTGCGCGTCGGCGGCTCGATCGTCGCGCCGAAGATGGTGAAGCGGGTCGAACCGGAGTACCCGCCGCTCGCGATCCAGGCCCGACTCTCGGCGTTGATCATCCTCGAGGCCCACGTCGACACCCGCGGCCAGGTCCGCGAGGTCAAGGTGCTGCGCGGCGCGCCGCTGTTCGACGAGGCGGCGCTGGCGGCCGTGCGGCTGTGGCGCTACCAGCCACTGCTGCTCAACGGCACGCCGACCGACTTCATCCTGACCGTCACCGTCAACTTCAATCTGTCCACGCAGCCGCAGTCGCAAGACTGACGACATTCGAGAACGGGGGGAGCCCATGATGAGCGTCCGCGAGATCTTCTTCCCCACCGACCTGACCGCCGAGTCGGACCAGGCGCTCGATCACGTCCGGCTGCTGGCCGAGCGCTTCAAGGCCAACGTCACCCTCTATCACGCGGTGGAGATGCCCGACCCGCGTTACGCGCACTGGGCCTTTGCCCACGGCGCGGAGGTCTGGGCGCGGGCCGAAGAGGTCGCCCGCGACATGCTCCAGCGCCAGGCCGACACCCTCGCGGGCGCGCACAAGGTGGTGGTGGAGCGCCAGCCGTCGGCGTCGCGCGCGATCATCTCGCGCGTCCACGAGGACCAGCCGGACCTGACCGTGATGGCCACCCACGCCCGCGAGGGCCTGACCCGGCTGCTGCTCGGGAGCGTGGCCGCGGCCGTGATCTCGCACTCGTTCCGGCCCGTGCTGTGCGTGCGCGAGCCCGACCACGGCACGCCGCTGCCCTACAAGCGGGTGCTGGTGCCCACCGACCTTTCGCTGGCCTCGCGGCTCGCCTTCCCGCTGGCCGCGCTGTTCGCGCGCACGTTCGGGGCCGAGGTGATCGGCCTCCACGTGCGGCGGCCGTACTCCGGCTTCGAGGTCACCGAGGGCGCCGTGTGGTCGTTCCTGCAGCAGGACTTCGCCGGGCTGCCCGTCACCGCCCAGGTCCACACCGGAACGGTCTGGGACCGGATCGTGGAGACGGCCCGCGTCGAACGCACGGACGTGATCATCATGGCGACCCGCGGCCACGACACGGTCGGCGACCGCGTGCTCGGCAGCAACACGGACCGCGTCACCCGCCACGCCCCGTGTCCGGTGGTCGTGGCCTGAACGACTAGCTCCTACTTGCCCAGGCGGTGATCGCCGCCAGCAGGCCTTCGTTGGTCGAGGGCTGCGCCACCGCGACGACGGACAGGCTCGCCGCTCGCGCGGCGGATGCCGTGACCGGGCCAATCACCGCCACGGGCACGATCTGCGCCGCGACGCCGGCGACCTCGATCCACGCCTGCACCGCCGAGGGTGAAGCGAGCACGACCAGGTCCGCGCTCGCGCCGGCCCCGGCGCCCGGCGCCGTCACGGTGCGATAGGCGACGACGGCCGTGACCTCGGCGCCGGCCACGCGCAGGCCGGCTGCCAGCACCGGCCGGGCGCGGTCCGACAGCGGCAAAAAGAAGCGCCGGCCCGCCACGCCGGTGGCGACCAGCTCGGCGAGCAGGCCCTCGGCGTGGAACGCGTCGGCGGGCGGCTGCACGAGCGGCACGCCCGGGAACGTGGACCGGGCCGCGGCCGCCGTGGCACTGCCGACCGCGGCCAGCGCCCGGGGCGCTGCTGCCAGCCGAAGGGCGGCGCAGCGGTCCGCGACGGCGGCCACCGCGTTGGCACTGCCGAACACCACGCTGTCGAACGTCGCCAGCGCCCGCAGCGCCAGGTCGAGCGGCGCGATGTCCGCCGGCGGGGCGATCTCGATCAGCGCGCCCGCTTCCACGCGCGCGCCGAGGGCCTCGAGGGCCGCCACCAGCGGCGCCGCCTGCGCCGCTGGCCGCGTGACGCGGACGCGCAGCCCGCTCAGCGGCCCCGCCCCGGTCACCGCCCCAGCAGCTCCGAGGCGCCCTGCGCCAGCAGCTCCTCGGCCAGGCCGCGGCCGAGCGCGGCGGCGTCCTCACCCCTGCGCTCGCCGCGCAGGAAGCGGGAACCGTCCTCGCGGGCCACGAACGCGCGCAACCACAGCTCGCCCTGGCCTTGTGCGAACGCACCGAGCGGCACGTTGCAGCCGCCGCCGAGCGCGGAGAGGAACTCCCGCTCCGCCGTGATGGCAGCGTGGGTGGCCGGGTGGTGCAGGACGGCGACCGCGGCCGCCGTCTCGGGATCGTCCTGGCGGCACTCGATCGTGATCGCGCCCTGACCCGGCGCGGGCAGCAACAACTCCGCCGCGAGCGGTTCGGTGACCTCGGCCAGCAGGCCGAGCCGGGTCAGCCCCGCCATCGCCAGCAGGATCGCGTCGTACTCGCCCTCGCGCAGCTTGCGGATGCGGGTGTCGACGTTGCCGCGCAGGTCGGAGATCGCCAGGTCGGTCCGCAGCGCCCGAAGCTGGGCCTGTCGCCGCAGGCTGGTGGTGCCCACCTTCGCGCCGTGCGGCAGGTCGGCGAACGCGACCCGGTCGCGGGAGAGGAACGCGTCGCGCGGGTCAGCGCGCTCGAGCGTCGCCACCAGGTGCAGGCCCGCGGGCAGCTCGGTCGGCACGTCCTTCAGCGAGTGGACCGCGAGGTCGACCTCGCGCGCCAGCAGCGCCTCCTCGATCTCCTTCAGGAACGCGCCCTTGCCGCCCACGGCCTGAAGCCGGCGGTCGAGCACGCGGTCGCCGGTGGTGGTGATGACCTGGATGCGCGTCTCGTGCCCGGCGGCCGCCAGCCGCGCCTTGACGTGCTCCGCCTGCCACAACGCGAGGGCGCTGCCCCGCGAACCGATCACCAGCGGGCGCGCGCTCACAGGCCCAGCATCCGGCGGATCAAACTCATCACGTCCCCCCGGCCGTCGCGTGCGGCCTCCTTGAGCTGCACGGTCGGCGTGTGCAGCAGCTTGTTGACGATCGCCGCCGTGGCGGCCTCCAGCGCCTGTTCCTGCTCCGCGGTCAGCGTGCCCAGTCGCCGCCGCGCCTTCTCGATCTCGCCGCGGCGGATCTCCTCGCCGCGGCGCCGCAGCTCGGCGAGCAGCGGCGCCACCTCGCGCGAGCGCAGCCAGTCGAGGTACTCGCGCACCTCGTGCTCGACGACCTGCTCCGCCTGCACGGCCTCCTTGCGCCGCTCGCGCAGGTTGGCCTCGGACACGGCCTTGATGTCGTCGAGATCGTAGAGGAAAACGCCGGGCACCTCGCGCACGTCGGCGTCGACATCACGGGGCACGGCGATGTCGACCAGGAACAGCGGGCGCCCGCCGCGGGCCTGGCGCGCCACGGCGACGTCCGCGCGCGAGATCACGGTGCCCGGAGCGCCGGTGCCGCTGATCACGATGTCGGCTCGCGACAGCTCGTCGCGCAGGTGCTCGAACGGCGCGGCGCGGCCGCCCAGCGCGCGCGCGAGCTGCTCGGCCTTCTCGAAGGTGCGGCCGCCCAGCACGGTGGCCGTGGCGCCCGCGGCGACCAGTTGGCGCGCCGCCAGCGCGCTCATCTTGCCGGCGCCGACCAGCAGCACGGCGCGGCCCTCGAGGTCGCGGAAGATCTTCAGCGCCAGCTCGACGGCCACGGACGACACCGACACCGCGTTGCGGCCGATGCCGGTCTCGCTGCGCGCGCGCTTGGCGGCGGCGAACGTGCGGTGGCGCAGCGTGGCCAAGGCAGAGCCCAGCGTGCCGGCCGACTCGGCCAGCTCGTAGGCCTCTTTCACCTGGCCCAGGATCTGGGCCTCGCCCACGACCATCGAGTCGAGGCTGGCCGCGACCCGGAAGGCGTGACGCACGGCGTCCTCGCCGGCCAGGCGATAGGCGTGCGGCTCGAGTTCCCCGGGCGCACGGCCGTGGTGGGCGGCGAGGAACGCGGCGATCGGCGCGGGGTCGGCGAGGCCGCCCGCGTAGACCTCCACCCGGTTGCAGGTGGAGAGGATCATCGCCTCTTCGGCGCCGGCCTCCTCGCGCACGCGGGCGAGCGCCTGCGGCAGCGTCTCGCGCGGGAACGCGAGGGCTTCCCGCAACGCGAGAGTGGACGTCCTGTGGCTGACCCCGACGACGACGATCATCGGGCGGCGGCGGCTCCGACGGGGCTGGCGAGGACGGTCACCCAGAGGAAGGTGAGGGCCACGGCAGCGAAGCCGGCGATGCCGAGCCACGCCCCGCGCCGCCCGCCCCAGCCGCTGCGATGGCGCGCCACGAGCATCGCCAGGTAGATCAGCCAGGCCACCACCGCGGTCCACTCCTTCGCGTCCCCCGTCCAGTAGTGGCCACGGGCGGCGGCACTCCAGAACATCCCGGTCACGATCGCGAGCGTCAGCAGCGGGAAGCCGACCGCGGCGGCGCGCCCGCCCGTGCGATCGCAGCCCTCGAGGCTGGGGATCAGGTAGTAGAACGTGTGCGGGCTGCGCGAGCGGAGCTCGCGCTCCTGGATCAGGTACAGCACGCCCATCGCGAAGGCGACGAACAGCGCGGAGTAGCCGAGGAAGGCCAGCGTCGCGTGAACCGGCAGGAACAGCGACTGCAGGTACGGGTCCGCCTTGTCCTCGGGCCGCGAGAGGTTGGCGACCACCAGCAGCAGGAACGCCGTGGGGTGGACGGCGAGGCCGAGCACGTCCTCCCGCGAACGCATCCACATCACGAGGAACACGAGCACGAGCGTCCAGGCCAGGAAGGAGGAGATGTCGCGCAGGCCGACGGCCGGGAAGCGGCCAGCCTCGTTCCAGCGCAGCGCCAGCGCCGCGGTGTGGGTGGCGAAGCCCAGCAGCATGGCCGTGGTGGTGGTCAGCGACAGCAGCTTGCGCCGCGTCGCCGCGTGCAACAGCACGTGGACGGCGCCGCCCGTGTAGAAGAGCAGGGTGAGGAGGAGGTAGACGCGCGAGCCCACGGCGGTTCGTTAAGGTAGCACGCGGGAGCCCTCCGCGCGGGGCGCCTCGTCCTTGTGCACGGCGAGGCAGCGTCCCCCTTCGGGGACGGGCGGGGGTGGGGGCGGGCGGTTCGGGCGGGAACGACGTTCAGGTGGGCGGCGTCCCGCGCGGACGGCTCCGGCGTACCCGGGCATCAGCGCACGAGGTCCTCGCGGCCCAGCGTGCAGGGCAGGAAGCGGCTGAGGTGGGGCGCGAAGGGACGACCCTCGCGATCGACGAGGCCGCGGGTGGCGACGAAGTGGACGGCCTCCGGCTTCAGGCCCCGGAGCCCGCGCCACACGAGCACGAGGCCATCGGGGCTGACGAACGTCGCCCCGGGCACGGCGCCCTGGTCGTCCAGCACCTCGACCGGATCGAGGCCGGGCTCGACCTGCGCCGGGTGCGAGAGGCGCAGCACCACCGGGGCGTCGCGGAACACGCCGGTGGCGCCGTCGTGCGGGTCCACGCGGAGCACGATGCGCGGGCCCTCGTCGCCGGGCCCGGGGCCGCCGAATCCGAGGGCGTTGGAGCGCAGCCCGTGGCGCGACACCGTCAGCGGTCCGGCCCCGGCCCCGGTCGGCACGATCGCCACCGCCTCGGTGTCCGAGAGCGCCACCACGCCGGCCGCCGGGCGGCCGTCGAAGTGGGCGACCAGGCCGGCCCCGTGGAAGCCCTCGCCCACCAGCACGACCGGATCGCCTTCACGGCCGTGGGTCGGCAGCAGGCGATGCAAGCGCGGCGCGCGACCGACGGCGAACACGTGGATCGCGGCCAGCCAGCGGATGTCGGCGCGGGCGGTCGCGGCTTTCACCGCTGCCTCCACTCGCCGCCGCTCCACAGCATCACCCGCACGCGGGCCGTGTTGCCGTTGACGCGGACCGCAGCCTGGCCGCCGGTGCTGCCGGCCAGGTAGAAGGTGCCGGGCGTCGCGGTGCCGAGCGGGCTGAACGAGATCATCTGCGAGCGGCCGAAGCGGATCGGCTGGCGCGGATCGAGGCGGCCGGAGTCGGGTGGCACCGCGGGCACTCCCGGCCGCACGGCGATCCGCACGTAGACGCTGCCGGAGTCGAGCCGCCACGGCCCGCCGATCCGGCGGTCGACGCCGCGGCGGATGTCCGCGGCCAGCACGCCGTTGTGGTTGCCGTCCGAGTACATCGAGTAGTGGGGCGCGCCTTCGATCGTCTCGAAGCGCAGCGCCGTGTAGCGGCCCGTGGTGATCGCCCGGGTCCAGGCCTCGCGGAAACGCTGCTGGAACACGAGCGCCGCGGCGACCAGCGCGGACTCCTCGGAGTGGGCGCGCAGGCGCGGCAGGCCGACCGCGAGCATCACGATCACGATGGCGAGCACGGCGGCGAGTTCGACGAGGGTGTGACCCTTCTCGCGGCGCATGGGGCTCTCCTCAATGGGCAGTCAGGAGGAAGGGGGCGTGCGGGAGCGGCGCGGCTCCCGCACGCCGTGGGGGGTTGCGCTAGCGCGAGCCGCCGGCGCGGGCGGCGGGGTCGCCGACGGTGACGAAGGGCTCGAGGCGCTCGAAGTTCTTGTCACCGATGCCCTTGACGTTGAGCAGTTCCTGCACGGTCTTGAAGCTGCCCTGCTTCGTGCGCTGCTCGAGAATGCGGCCCGCCAGCTTCTCGCCGACGCCCGGCAGCGTCGCGAGCTGCTGGACGGTGGCCTGGTTGATGTTGACCTTGGCGGCGGGGGCGGGCTTGGCGTCGGCCAGCGCGGGGGCGGCCAGGCCGAGGGCGAAGACGAACGCGAGGGCGGCGGCGGCGATGCGGCGGAGCTTCATGGTCTGTCTCCTTGTCAGGTGCGACGGTGGCGGAGGGGCCCTGTTCGGTCGTTGGCCTCGCGAAGCGGCCCGCTCCTCGGGTCTTTGTCATTCGGGCCGCGCCGTGGCCGCTGCTTCGAAGGACCGTCTCTCCCCCGGTCCTTTCCGGCAGCGACTCCGGCGCGACCCGTCGACCCTTCTGGCAAGCCCGTCGCCAGCCACACGACGACCTACAAGGGCCTTGTCTTCAGCGAGTTGGGTGGATCGCCCGGGATTGGAGCGGAAGCCGGACGGCGCGCAAGCGTCAACCGCGCGGATCGGCGGTGGCGGTCGCCGCACGGAGGACCGCCAGGGCTGCGGCATTCAGGGCGTCAACGGGAGTTGACGCCGTGGCAACGAAGCGGGCTAGTCCTCGCCGGGCTCGCGGCGCTCGAAGCGCTCGAGCCAGCCGGCCACGTCCGCTTCGCGCTCGGGCTTCTCCCCGCGGGCGACCGCACGGCCGCGGGCGGGGGCGGCCGCGGGGCGGCGCTCCAGGCGGTTCCACTCGTGCGCGCGCAGCA
This sequence comes from Vicinamibacteria bacterium, assembly GCA_023701125.1. GTDB lineage: Bacteria > Acidobacteriota > Vicinamibacteria > Fen-336 > Fen-336 > WYBL01. Next base: position 53,340 of record JAMPXO010000007.1, read on the forward strand.
CGCCCGCGCCGCGGGTGCGGCAGTACGAGTACAACGCCTTGTCGGAGGTGACGACCGTGATCTCCGCCGGGCGAGCCGCCGCGTCGACCAGGGCGCGGATCACGGTGTCGGCGTCTTCGCCCTTCTTGGGAAAGCGCAGGCGCAAGCCGCCCAGTTCCTGCTCGGGGAAGTCCGCGCGCAACGGGGCGCCGTCGAACACCAGCACCACCCGCGCCCCGCGCGCCCGGCACACGGCCGCCACGCGCCGCACGACTTCTTCACGCGCGTCACCGCGACCGCGCGGACCGCCCCACGAGCCGAGCAGGTTGTTGCCGTCGACGACGTAGGGCACGGTCGCCCGGAGCGGGCTCTAGAGCCGCAGGAGCTTGCGGAACAGGCCCCGGCGCTCTTCCTCCCGCTTCAGGAACAGCTCCTCGAGTTCGCCCGCGTCGACGAACACGCCCTCGCAATAGGAGCAGACGTCGATGTCGACGCCCGAGAAGTCGGTCTCCTTCAGGTCGTGCCCGCACTTCGGGCACTTCATGAAGTGCGCGGCCTTGAGCTTCGCCCGGGCCTCGACGGCCTCGTGTTCGGCGCGCTCGCGCTCGCGGGCTTCACGCGCCTTGCGCGCGGCCTCGATCAGTTCTTTCTCGTTCTGCCGGAACCACTCGTCCTCGCGGCGACTGTCCTGTTCGACCAAGGCGGCATTCCTCCTGCTGCGTGAGTCCCCAGTGTAACAAAGCGCTCCGGGCCTCGTGCCAAGCCCGGGGCCCGGTGATAAACTCTTGCAGCCGAGTGCGTTGCGGAGGTATCCGCACGCGGCAGGAGGGGTATGAGCGACGAGGCGGCTCCGATCAGCGGCAGCATCGATCCACGGACATTCCCGCTCGTCTTGATGAGCCTCCATCGCAACGGCGTGACGGGCTCGCTGAAGGTGGACGGGCCGACCTACCAGAAGGCGCTCTACTTCCGCTCCGGTCGCATCCTGTTCGGTTCCTCGAACGATCCCCGCGACGAATTGGGCTCGATCCTGATCGTCGCGGGCAAGCTGACGGCCGAGCAGCTCGCCGACGTCAAGGCGCGAGTGGGGCCGGGCAACCCGCTGGCCAAGGCATTGCAGGACAGCGGCTTCGTCAGCCAGCGCGAGATCGGCGAGGCCGCCCGCGGCAAGGTCGAGCAGATCCTGGCGGACGTGCTGGGCTACGACGTCGGCAGCTTCGAGTTCGAGGACGGCGTGCTGCCCAAGGGCGCGATCGACCTCAAGCTCTCGACGCCCAAGCTGGTGCTGGCGGCGGCGCGGCGAGCGACGGACCGGGCGTTCGTGCTGCGCCACCTCGACTCGCTCGATGCCGTCCTCGCGCCGGGCGCAGCCGACGCGGGCGAGGTGCGGGCCGACGCCGGTGCCCTGCTCGGCCTGCTCGACGGCACGCGTTCGCTGAAGGACGCGGCGGCGGCGGCCTCGCTCGACGAGTTCGAGGCGGCCAAGATCGCCTGCGGCCTGCTCTTCCTGGGTGTCCTCGAGAACCGCGGCGCGACGCCCGGCCTCGGCGCCACGGACGCGGCGCTCGACCTGAACCTGAGCACCGACGAGACCCCGCTCTTCGCGGCTCCCGAGCCGCAACGCGACACCACCTCGCAGACGATGATGCTGCCCAGCCCGTTCGCCAGCGTGCGTCCGGCGGAGCTCGGCGAAGAGACGGCGGAGCCGTCACTCGAAGCCACCCTCGACGAGACCTTCTCGCGCCTCAACTCGGCGGACGTCGAGAAGTCCTTCGCGGCGATGCGCGAGGCCGAAGCGGCAGCGGCGATGGAGGAACCCGAGTCCGCCCCGGAGGTCGACGCCGCGCTCGACATCGCTCCCGCACCGGAGCCCGAGCCGCCGCCGCCTGCAGCGCCGCGTGCGAGCAAGGCGGAGTTGGCCGCGATCGACGGCCTGCTCAAGGACAAGCCGGCGACCGAGGGGCCGCTGACACCTTTCGAGCGGCGGTCGTGGGAGCCGGAGTTCCCAAGCAAGCCGACGTCCGGGCAACCCCGCAGGCCCCAGGCCGGCCGGCGCTCCCGCTCGTCGCCGGCGCTCGCCCTGGGCCTGGGCGGCGTCGCCCTGATCGCCGCGGGGGCCGTCTGGTACTTCTTCGCGGGACCCGGCTCGGCCCCGCCGCCGGCGCCCGCACCGCCGACCACGGTGGCCGCCGCGCGACCGAGCCCGACGCCCGCCGAGCCGGCCGTCAGCCCCGCCGACGCGACCGGTGACGTGGCCGCGCCCCCGGCTGTCGCGGCCGCTTCGGGGCCGTCGCCCGCTTCCGCCAAGGCCCCGGCAGCGGCCACGCCCGCCTCGGCCCCGCCGACCACGATCGCCGCGAAGCCCACCGCGACGCCTGCGCGCCCCGGGACCCCGCCGACGACGCCGGCGCCAGCAGCCCCGGCGCCGGCTGCGGCCAAGGCCGCGCCGCCAGCTGCCCAGAAGCCCGCGCCGGCTACGGCCAAGCCGGCCCCCGGCGGTCGCCCGGGCTGGCCGGAGGCCACCGCCGCCATGCGGCGCGGCGACGTCGACGCCGCCGCGAAGGCTTACGCCCAGGCCGCGCGTGCGAGCGGCAAGACGTGGACGACCCAGGTGCTGGTCGCGTGCTCGAAGGAGACCGTGACCAAGGCCGCGGCGGCGATTTCGTCCGACGACCTGTTCGTGGTCCCGGTGCGGTACCAGAAGAAGGACTGCTATCGCGTGCTGTGGGGCCTCGCCGACTCGGAAGCCCAGGCCGCGGCCACCGAGATCCCCGGCTACTTCAAGGCCGGCGGCGCTGCTCCCAAGGCCGTCACGCTGCGGAGCGCCCTGCCCTGAGCCGGCGCGCTGCCGCGCGCGCCACTGCACTCGCCGCGCTGGTCGCCCTGGCGCCCGGGGCGGCGGCGGACGTCGTCGAACTGCACAACGGTCGCAGCTTCGTCGCCGACCGCACGTGGGAGCAGGGCGCCCAACTCTTCTACGAGCGCAACGGCGGCGTGTTCGCGATCCCGCGCGAGCTGGTGCGGCGCGTGGTGCGCGAGGCTGCGCCGGTGCCCGTCTCCGCTCCGGACGTGGAGCAGGCCCGGGCCCGGCTGGAGGCCGGCGCCCCGCTCGAGGCCGTCAACCTCGCCCGCCGCGCCCTGCAGCGCGACCCACGTTCGCTGGCGGCGCTGCACGTGCTGGCGGCGGCCTCGCTGGCCGTCGGCGATCCCCGCAGCGCCGCCGAGGCGGCCTCGAAGGCGCTGGGGCTGGAGCCGGGCGACGCCCGAGCTCACGCCCTGCTGGGCGATGCCCGAGCCGCGCAGGGCGACCGGGCCGGCGCGGAGCTGTCCTACCGCCGGGCGCTCGAGCTGCGGCCGGACCCCGAGCTGGAGCGCAAGCTCGGAGACGTGGCGCCGGCGCCGGCGCGGGCCCGCGGCGCCCAGCTCCGGCTGCGCTACGACGGTGGCGTCAACGAGCCGCTCGGCAACGAGGTGCAGCGGATCCTGGGCGATGCCTGGGCCGAGTTCAGCCAGCGGCTCGCGGTCGAACCCACGGAGCCGGTCACGGTCGTGCTCGAGGCGGAAGAAGCGTGGGCCGACGAGCGGGTGCCGGAGTGGGCCGCCGCGGTCAACGAGTCGGACGCGATCCGGGTGCCCACCCGCGGCGTGTCGCGGCCGTCGCCCGCCATGGCGCGGCTGCTGCGGCACGAGCTCGGGCACTCGTTCGTCACCGCCCGCACCGGCGGCAACTGCCCCTCCTGGCTGCAGGAAGGGGTGTCACAGTGGCTCGAGGGCGGCGACCCCGGGCGCGAGGACGTGCGGCTCGCGCGACTGCTGCGCGGCGGCAAGCTGGGTGCGATCCTGCGGCTCGAGGGCCCGTTCCGCGCGCTCGACGAGAGCGAAGCCCAGGTGGCCTACGCCCAGAGCCTGTCGGCCGTCGCCCACGTGCTGCGCCTGGTCGGCGAGGAGGGCCTGGTCCGCCTGCTCGCCACGCTCGGCGATCAGGTCCCCGCGGAGGAGGCGCTGCCCGGCGTGCTGCGGCTCTCCTACGCGGAGTTCCAGCGCAGCTGGGAAGCCCACCTGCGCTCGCTGGGCACCCCTTCCGCGGCCCCTCGCGGGCGCTGAGGTCGCGGCTTCAGGCCTGGCTGCGGTACCACTCCACGGTGCGCCGCAGGCCGGTCTCGAAGTCGATCGTCGGCTTGTAGCCCAGCAGCCGCCGGGCCGCGCCGATGTGGGCCAGGCTGTGGCGGATGTCGCCCCTGCGCACCGGCCGCTTCTCGGCCTTGACCTTGACCCCGATCAGCTTCGACAACTCGGCGAGCAATTGCAGCAGCGTGATCTGGCGCTGGGTGGCGACGTTCACGGCCTGGCCCTCGGCCCGGGGCGCCCGCAGTGCGAGCAGGTTGGCGCGGACCACGTTCTCGACGAAGGTGAAGTCGCGGCTCTGTCGGCCGTCGCCGTAGATCACTGGCGTGCGGCCGTTCAGCAGCGCGGTCGTGAACAGGCTGATCACGCCCGAGTACGGCGAGCCCGGGTCCTGACGCGGGCCGAACACGTTGAAGTAGCGCAGGGTCAGCGTCTCCAGCCCGTAGAGCCGGTGGAACACGCGCAGGTACTGCTCGCCCGTCAGCTTGCCGATCGCGTACGGCGACAACGGCCGGGTGGGCATGTCCTCGCGCTTGGGCAGGGTCGGGGTGTCACCGTACACCGACGACGAGCCGGCATAGATCAGCCGGCGCACGCCTGCGTCGCGGGCCGCGGTCAGCATCGTGATCGTGGCGGTCGAGTTGGCGCGATGCGAAAGCAGCGGGTCGTCGACCGAGCGGGCCACGCTGGGCACGGCCGCCTCGTGGTACACGACCTCGACCCCCGCAACGGCACGGGCGGCCGCCCGCGGGTCGGCGCAGTCGCCCTTGAGGATCTCGACGTCCCGCGCCACGGTGCGCAGGTTGCTGCGCTTGCCCGAGAAGAAGTTGTCGAGGACCCGGACCTGGTGGCCCTCGCGCACGAGAGCCTCGGTCAGATGGCTGCCGATGAACCCGCAACCGCCCGTCACCAGTACGCGCATTCCGCTCCTTCTCGTTCCTGTGCTCGTCCGCCGTTCAATCGCAAAAAAGTCCGGAGAGAGAGGCTGTAAGCCGGATTCTGTACCGCTTCCGCCCGCCTTGCGGCGAGCGGCGGCGGTGGCGGTCATTCCTCTAGGCGCGCGGTTACCCGGGCGCTCCAGCGGTCTACCCGGGGGCTTCGGCCGGGCCAGCCTCGAACGCCCCCCTATTCGACCTTGCTCCGCGTGGGGTTTACCGTGCCCGGGAGTGTCACCACCCCGGCGGTGCGCTCTTACCGCACCTTTTCACCCTTGCCACCCGCGAGAGTCGCCCCCCGCGAGTTCGGCGGTTTGTTTTCTGTGGCACTTTCCCTGAGGTCGCCCTCGCTGGCCATTAACCAGCACGCTGCCCATGGAGTCCGGACTTTCCTCCCCGGCCGTGCGGGCCGCGGCGATCGCCCGCCTCTCTCCCCGGACGGGTCGAGCCTAACACGGCTCCCCGTAACGGGCCGCCGCGAGGCCGAGGCCGATCAAGGCCCACACGCTGCGCAGCGACTGGAAGTCCATGTGCAGGCCGGCCACGGCCAGCCCGACGACGGCGAAGCCCAGCGCGTGCGCGGGGCTGCCGGCAGGAGCGCTGAACAGGCGCCGCAGCACCACGGCCCCCAGCCCCAGCCAGGCGCCGAAGCCGAGCAGGCCGGTCTCGGCCAGCGCGCCCAGCAGCAGCGAGTGCGGCTCCATGATCCCGGGCAGCACCGGCGGCCAAGCGGCGGCACGTTCGTGCTCCGTCGTCACCCGGCCGTAGAGCGCGGTGAAGCGACCGGGGCCGTGCCCCGTCAACGGCCGCTCCGCCCACAGCCGGAGAGACGCCTTGTGCAGCACCAGGTAGGCGTTGTCGCGGACGACCAGCCCGGCGAAGAGCGGCTGCAGACGGGCCGCTTTCGACGGCGGGGCCAGCGCCCACCAGGTGACCGGCCCCAGCGCCAGCAACCCGGCGACGGCCAGCATCCGGAAAGCGCGCGGCAGGGCGCTCCAGTTCGACTCGGCGACCCGCAGCGGCGCGGCCAGCGCCACGAAGACGCTGACCAGGCCGCGCGACAGCGTTCCGCAGGCGGCCACGAGCACGACGGCCAGCGCCGCCACCCGTCCCCGCGGGCGCTGCTCCGCCCAGCGCCCGTGCACGATCCAGGGCAGGGCGAGGCCCAGGTAGAGGACCAGCGAGTTGCTCGACATCACGCCGGCGACGCGGGCGAAGCCCGGCAGGTTGTTCGAGTTCGGCCGTGCGAGATCGCTGGCGCCGAGCCAGTCGAGGTGGAATGCCGCCCACGACGCGAGCCCGACGAGCGACCAGGTCCAGGCGCTCGCGGCAATCGCCGGTCCCACCGCGGGCCCCACTCGCAGGTGGGCGCAGCAGGCCAGCACCAGCATCGGGGCGGCGATCCGCGGCACCGCGAGTCGTCCCTCCGCCACGAAGGCCGCGAGCGCGTGGGCCGCCCCCACCGCGGCCGCGGCGCCCAGCAGGGCGCCGTCCCAGCGCCGCCAGCCGAAGCAGGCCAGCTGCCAGGCGACGGCAGCCGCGACCAGCAGGAACGCGGCGTCGGTGCGGACGAGCGTGACCGGCGCGGCCCACGCGACCACCACGGCCGCGAGCGTCCCGAAGCGGACGCTGGCCGCGGACGCCTCAGCCATCGCGCTCCTCGGAGATGCCGTACTGCTCGAGCTTCTTGTAGAGGTTCGAGCGCGGCGTGCCGATGGCCTGGGCCGTGGCCGAGATGTTCCAGCGGTTCTCGCGCAACTTGCCGACCAGGAACGAGCGCTCCGCGCTCTCCTTGAAGTCCTTGAGCGTGCCCGGCTGCTCCCCGCCGCGGGCGGCCGCCACGGGCTCGGCGCCGCGGCGCAGCACGTCGGCGAGCGCCGGCGCGTCGATCGGGTCCTGCTCCTCCATGATGATCAGCCGCTCGACCGCGTTCTTCAGCTCGCGCACGTTGCCGCGCCACGGGTGGCGACGCAGCGCCTGCATCGCGTCGGGCGTGAACGAGCGGCGGCGCAGGTTGTTCTCCTCGCAGAAGAGCTGGGCGAAGTGCCCCACCAGCGGCTCGACGTCCTCGCTGCGCTCGCGCAGCGGCGGCACCCGCACCGGCACCACCGACAGCCGGTAGAACAGGTCCTCGCGGAAGTCGCCCGCGCCGATCGCGACCTCCAGGTCCTTGTTGGTGGCCGCGATCACCCGCACGTCGACGTTGATCGTGCGCTGCGAGCCGATCCGCTCGACCTCGCCCTCCTGCAGCACGCGCAGCACCTTGGCCTGGGTCTTCAGGCTCATGTCGCCGACCTCGTCGAGGAAGATGGTGCCCTCGTGGGCCAGCTCGAACTTGCCGATCTGCTTCTCGGTGGCACCGGTGAACGAGCCCTTCTCGTGGCCGAACAACTCGCTCTCGATCAGGTCCTCCGGGATCGCCGCGCAGTTGACCTGCACGAACGGCTTCGCGCGGCGGTTGGAGTTGCGGTGGATCGCGCGCGCGACCAGCTCCTTGCCGACCCCGCTCTCGCCCGTGATCAGCACCGTCGCGCTGGTCGGCGCGGCGCGGCGGATCGACTCCGCGACCTTCTCCAGCGCCCGCGACCCGCCGACCATCCGGTAGCGCTCGTCGAAGCTGAGCTTCAGCGCCCGGTTCTCGTCCTGCAGCCGCTTCTGGCTGACCGCGTTGCGGGCCAGCAGCAGGATGCGCTCGCTCTCCGGCGGCTTCTCCACGAAGTCGAACGCACCCAGCTTGGTCGCCTCGACCGCGGTCTGGATGTTGCCGTGGCCCGAGAGCATCACGACCAGCGGCGAGTCCTCCGCCGCCTTCATCGCCTTCAGCACCTCGAGCCCGTCCATCTGCGGCATCTTGACGTCGAGGAAGACGATGTCCGGCCGCTCCTTCTCGGCGAGTCGCAGCCCCAGCGGCCCGTTGGCCGCCAGCAGCACCTCGTAGCCCTCGTACTCGAGGATCATCTTCAGCGTCGAGCGGATCGCGTCCTCGTCGTCCACGATCAGGATCTTCGGCTTCATCGCTCTCCCTCGCGGGGCCCCGGCTCGACCCGCAGCTTGACCAGGGACTTGCGGCCCTCGCGGGGCCGGTGCACGTACAGGAACACGGGCTGCCCGGGGGCGAGCCGGGCCAGCGCCTTTTCCCAGGCCTCGACGTCCGGCACGTTGACGCGGTTCAACTCGAGCACGACGTCGCCGGCCTCGACCTGCTCCAAGCCGGGCCCCGGTCGCAACACCCGGCGGACGATCACTCCCGGCCGGCCGCCGCCCGTGCCCGCCTCGACCTCCAGCCCGAGCGGCGAGGCGGGCGCGGCCGGCGGCCGCGGCCGCTGCTGCGAAGCCCGGCGCTCCCCAAGCGTCGCCGTGGCCGACGTCGCCCGCCCGTCACGCATCACGTCGAGCTTCACGGCGGCGCCCGGGGCGCGAGCGGCGATGGCCGCCACCACGGCATCGGCACCCGGCGCGGCCGCACCGTCGACGGCGGTCACGACGTCGTAGGGGCGCAGCCCCGCGGCGGCGGCGGGCCCGTCCGTTGCCACGTCGACGATCACCGCTCCCCGCGCTTCCGGCACCTGGAGCAGGGCGGCGAGATCCGGCTCCACGTCGCGCAACTGGGCGCCCAGGTAGCCGCGGGTCACCCGGCCGTCTCGCCGCAGCGCCGCGACCACTTCCGCGGCGATCCCGCTGGGCACGGCGAAGGCCAGCCCCTGGCCCTTGTTCGACACGGCGGCCACCACGCCGACGACGTCGCCGGCAAGGTCGAGCAGTGGCCCTCCGGAGTTGCCGGGGTTGATGGCCGCGTCGGTCTGCAGGTAGGCGTCGAAGCTGCGGTCGAACAGCTTGCGCCCGCGCGAAGAGAGCACGCCCACCGTGAACGTGTCCTCGAAGCGCAGCGGGTGGCCGACGGCGCACACCCAGTCCCCCACCCGCAGCCGTGCGGCGTCCCCGAAGCGCAAGGCCGGCAGGCCCCGCGCCTCGACCTGCAGCAGCGCGATGTCGGTGGTGGCGTCGGCCCCGACCACCCGCGCGAGCAACTCGCGACGGTCGCCGAACCGCACCAGGGCGCGCGTGTTGCCGCGCAGCAGGTGACGGCTGGTGACGATGCCGCCGTCGGGGTCGATCACGAAGCCCGAGCCCTCGGTCAGGCGCGGGCGCGGCTCCGGCTCCCCCGTCTCCGGGTCGAACGGCATCGGCAGGTCCGCGGCAGGCTCGAGCAGGCTGACGTGGACCACGGCCGGCAGCGCGCGGGCGGCCACGTCGGCGAAGGAGGCGTGGACTGCCGCTGGCGCGGTCGCCGCCGGGGTGGCCACCACGACGGCGCCCGGGGCAGGCCCGGGCGTGGCCTGCGGTTGCGCCAACAGGGCGCCGATGATGCCGCCCGCGAGCCCGGCCAGCAGCGCCGCTCCGGCCAGCGCGACCCCCGGGCGGGCCGTCGTCTCGTTCACGAGCGGTCCGCCTCGGCCAGCAGCGCGAGGAAACCGGCCTCGTCGACGACTTTCAGCTTCAGCTCCGCGGCCTTGTCGGCCTTGGAGCCGGGCTCGGCGCCGACCACGACCACCGACGTCTTCTTCGACACGGACGAGGTGACACGCCCGCCGCGGCGTTCGATCTCGGCCCGCGCCTGGTCGCGGGTCAGGCCCGCGAGGGTGCCGGTCAGCACGAACTGCTGGCCCTGGAACGCGGCCGACGCAGGGCCCTGGCCTTCGCCTTCGACGGTGCTGACGCCGACCTGCTCGAGCCGGGCCAGCAGCGCCCGGTTGGGTTCCTGCGCGAGCCAGTCGTGCACCGACTGCGCGACCGCCGGGCCGATCTCGTAGAGGTCGTCGATCTCCTCCACCGACGCCCTGGAGAGCGCGTCGAAGCTGCGGAAGTGGCGGGACAGCAGCATCGCGGCCCGCTCGCCGACGAAGCGGATGCCGAGGCCGAACAGCAGCCGCCGCATGCCGCGGCCCTTGCTGGCTTCCACCTGCGCCACCAGGTTGGCCGCGGATTTCTCGCCGAAGCGCTCCAGCTCCGCGAGTTGCGCCGCCGTCAGCCGATACAGGTCGGACACGTCGCGGACCAGGCCGCCACCGGCGAGCTGGGCGACCAGCGACTCGCCGAGGCCCTCGATGTCCATCGCGTCGCGGCGGGCGAAGTGCAGCAGCCGCTCCTCGACCTGGGCCGGGCAGGACGGGTTGGGGCAGCGGCGGTCGACCTCGCCCTCGGGCTTGACGGCGGGCGTGCCGCACACCGGGCAGGTCGTCGGCGCCTGCCAGGCCGCGGCGCCGCGCGGTCGCTTCTCGGGCACGACGCGGACGACCTTCGGGATCACGTCGCCGCCCTTCTCGATCAGCACCGTGTCGCCGACGCGCACGTCCTTGCGGGCCAGCTCTTCTTCGTTGTGGAGGGTGGCCCGCGCCACCGTCGACCCCGCCAGCGCCACCGGGCGCAGGTTGGCGACGGGGGTCAGCCTGCCCGTGCGGCCGACCTGGACGACGATCGACTCGACGACGGTCGCCGCCTGTCGCGCGGGGTACTTGTAGGCGATCGCCCAGCGCGGCGACTTGGACGTGAAGCCGAGTTCGGCCTGCAGCGCCGCATCGTCGACCTTGACCACCACGCCGTCGATGTCGTACTCGAGGCTGTCGCGCTTCACCTGCCACTCGGCGCAGAAGGCGAGCACGGCGTCGAGGCCATCGCACAGCCGCGACGTCGGGTTGGTGCGCAGGCCCCAGCCGCGCATCCGCTCCAGCGCCTGCCACTGCCCGCGCGGCGCGGCCCCGCCCTGGTGGGCGATCTGGTACAGGAACAGGTCGAGCCCGCGCTGCGCCACGACCTTCGCGTCGAGCGTCTTCATCGTGCCGGCCGCGGCATTGCGCGGGTTGGCGAACGGCTCTTCGTCGGCCGCCTCGCGCTCGCGGTTGATGGCCTCGAAGCGCGAACGCGGCAGGTAGACCTCGCCGCGCACCTCCAGCTCGTCGGGCGCCTCGCCCTGCAGCACGAGCGGCACGGAGCGGATCGTGCGCACGTTCGGGGTGACGTCGTCGCCGCGCACGCCGTCGCCGCGGGTCACCCCGCGCACCAGGCGACCGCGCTCGTAGTGGAGCGAGATCGAGAGCCCGTCGATCTTCAGCTCGGCCGTGTAGCGCAGCGGTCGCTCGCCGACCAGCCGGAACACCCGGCTCTGGAACTCGCGCAGCTCGTCCTCGTTGTACGTGTTGTCGAGGCTGAGCATCGCGACCTTGTGGGTGAAGGCCTCGAAGCCCGTCGAGGGCTCGCCGCCGACGCGCTGGGTCGGGCTGTCGGCGGTGACCAGCTCGGGGTGGGCCAGCTCGAGTTCGCGCAGCTCGCGCTCGAGCGCGTCGTATTCCTGGTCACCGATCTCCGGCGCCGCCAGCACGTAGTAGAGCCGCTCGTGGCGGCGGATCTCCGCGCGCAGCCACTCCACGCGCTCCCGGGTCCCGCGCTTCACTGTCGTCCTCCCGTCGCCCTGGCTGCCTGCCGCGCTTCGTCCTCCAGCACCGCGGCGCGCGCCGCGAAGGCCGCCAGCCCGTAACCGCGCCAGGAGGACGCCGCGACGGGGTCCAGCCCCGAGCGCAAGTCGGCGAGCAGCGCCGCCGCCAGGGCGGGCCGCTCCGCGACCAGCGGGCCCGCGACGTCGATCGCGGCGCCGGCGGCCTGAGCCGCCCACGGCAGCGGGGCCAGCAGCGCCACGCCACGCGCCGCGTCGCGTCCGACGCGACGCGCGGCCTCGAGGTTGGCCACCCCGTCCGCGCCGCGCGCGCCGTGCCAGCGCACCCAGGCCATCGTGGTCCAGGCCTCCGCAGCCGTCGGGCCGCCCGCTGCGAGGACGGCGCACAGCAGCAGTACGACCACGCTTACCGGCGGCGAGACGCGCTTCCGAGCCGGCATCGCCCGGAGGCCCCGCTAGCGGTCGCGGGAGAGGATGAAGTCGGGCAGCGCCTCGAGCGCGTCGCGGTACTCGCTGCGCTCGAACGACTGCAGGTCGCGGCGAGCGGCGGCCGCGTAGGCCTCGGCAGCTTGTCGGGCCTGTTCGAGGGCGCCCGTCTCCCGGACCAGGGCGCCGATCTCCTCGGCGGAGGCGCGGCCGAAGCCGTGATCCTCGGCCACCGCTCGCACCTTCTCGCGGGCGGCGTCGCCGCCTCGCCGCAGCGCGTAGATCACGGGCAGCGTCAGCTTGCCCTCGCGCAGGTCGTTGGCGACGGGCTTGCCGAGCACCTTCTCGTCGGCCGTGAAGTCGAGCAGGTCGTCGACCATCTGGAAGCAGATGCCGAGGTTCAGGCCGTACGACGCCAGCGCCTGCTCCTGCTCGGGGTCGCGGTCCGCGAGGATCGCGCCGATCCGGGTGCAGGCCGAGAACAGGTCGGCGGTCTTGCGGCGGATGATGTCGACGTGGTCGGCCTCGGTGGTGGCGAGGTCGGCGTCCTTCTGGATCTCGAGCAGCTCGCCCTCGATCATCCGCAGCGTGACGTCGGACAGCAGGCGCAGGATGCGCAGGTTGTCCTGGGCCAGCGCCATCGCCATCGACTTCGTGTAGAGGAAGTCGCCGGCCAGCACGGTGATCTCGTTGCCCCAGGCGGCGTTGACGCTGCGCCGCCCGCGGCGGGTGGCGGCCTCGTCGATGATGTCGTCGTGGAGCAGCGTCGCCGTGTGGATGAACTCCACGGTCGAGGCCAGCAGGATGCCGCGGTCGCCGCGGTAGCCGCACAGGCGGCCCGCCAGCAGCAGCAGCGCGGGCCGGATGCGCTTGCCGCCGCCGTCGCGGATGTAGCGGCCGATCTCGCCGACGACCTCGACGTCGGAGCGGATCTGCTCCTCGAAGAAGGCCTCGACCCGCAGCAGGTCGTCCTCGACCAGCGCCGCGATGTCACGCAGCCCGGCCAGCGAGCGCGCGACGCCGGGCTTGCCCTCGGTGGTGCTCACGCGCTAGCGGTAGTTGGTGAACTGCATGTCGATGCCGAGGTCCGTCTCCTTCAGCATCCGCATCACCGCCTGCAGGTCGTCGCGGTTCTTGCCCGAGACCCGCAACTGGTCGCCCTGGATCGCGGCCTGGACCTTGATCTTGCTGGCCTTGATCAGCTTGACGATCTCCCGGGCCTTTTCCGTGGGGATGCCCTTCTGCAGCGTCACCTTCTGGCGCGCGGTCTGCCCCAGCGCCATCTCCACCTTGCCGTAGTCGAGCGCCTTGAGCGGCACGTTGCGCTTGACGAGGCGGGTCTCGAGCACGTCGCGGATGGCCTTGATCTTGAACTCGTCGGCGGAGGTGAGCACGATCTCCTCCCCCGCGAACTCGATGTTGGAGTTCGAGCCCTTGAGGTCGAACCGGGTCTGGATCTCCTTCATCGCCTGCAAGATCGCGTTCTTGATCTCCTGGTGGTCGACCTCGCTGACGATGTCGAAGGAGCTCTCGGATGCCATGCGCGCTCTGGATACCTCGGGTAGGGGGCCTTCGCCGTGGGGCGTTCGGACCCTAGAAACTGACGGATTCGCGGAGCTTTGTCAACAAAACAGGACGCTCGCCGCAACCCGTCTCAGCGCGCCGCGAACAGGCGGTCGAAGTTCTCGACCGTGGCCGCCCCGAGCGCCTCGGGCGTGATCCCGCGCAGGGCGGCGACCTTCTTCGCGACCTCGACGACGAACATCGGCTCGTTGCGCTTGCTGCGGTGCGGGGGCGGCGCCAGGAACGGGGCGTCGGTCTCGACCAGCACCTTGTCCAGCGGCGCCTCGCGGGCCACCTGCTGGATCACCTCGGCACGGGGGAAGCAGACGATGCCCGAGAAGGAGATGTGGAAGCCCGCCGCCAGCGCCCGGCGCGCCAGCTCCAGCCCGCCGGTGAAGCAGTGGATCACGCCGCCGGTCGCCCCGGCCCCCTCCTGCTCGAGGATCTCGGCCGTCTCCGCGTCCGCGTCGCGGGTGTGGATGATGACCGGCAGGCCCAACTCGCGGCCCAGCCGCAACTGGCGCCGGAAGGCGTCGCGCTGGACGTCGCGCGGGGAGTTGTCGTAGTGGAAGTCGAGGCCGATCTCGCCGATCGCGACGATGCGGCCGTCACGGGCCAGCCCGCGCAGCCGCGCGAACGTGGACTCGTCCGCGTGTTTCGACTCGTGGGGGTGGACCCCGGCGGAGATCGGCAAGCCCAGTTCTGCTGCCACCTGCAGCCCGCGCTGCAGGCCGTCGCCGGCGTCGTGCTGGCCGATCAGCAGGAAACGTTCGACCCCGGCCGCGCGAGCGCGGGCGACCACCTCGGCGCGGTCCGCGTCGAACTGGGGCATGTCGAGGTGGCAGTGGCTGTCGACGACGCGCATCAGATCCTCATTCCGGACATTTGGTGCGCGGGTCGAGGTAGCCCAGCGCCCTCATGTTCTCGCATTGGTCGCGGGTCAGCGTGTCCTTTTCCGCCTGGCCCGGGGCCACCGGCTTCAACTGACCGAGCCAGGCGTAGAGCGCCTGCTCCATCGCCTCGGCACGGATCGAGGCCCGGGCGTACAGGTCGGCCTGCTCGCGCGGGTCGCTCTCCACGTCGTAGAGCAGCGAGCGCCCGCTGCGCGTGTCGTGGATCAGCTTGAACGGCCCGTCGCGCAGGGCGTACACCGGCCGCTCCCACACCGTGCGCGACAGCACCGCCGGCTTGCCCGGCGCGCCGGCGATCATCGGCAGCAGGCTGCGGCCCTGGGCCTCCTTCGCGAACTTCGCGTCGGCCAGGCCGAACACGTCGAGCACCGTGGGTGCGATGTCGAGCAGGTCGGCGAAGCCCGCGATGCGCCGCCCGCCGAGCCCCAGCGACTTCGGAAAGCGCACGATCAACGGGATCCGCGTGCTCTCCTCGTGGACCTGGGCCGAGTGCGCGATGTAGCCCTTCTCGAAGAGCTGCTCGCCGTGATCGGCGGCGATCACGACCACGGTCTTTTCCAGCAGCCCCGCGCGCTCGAGCGTGGCCACCAGCTCCCCCACCTCACGGTCGGCGTAGGCCAGGTTGCCGTCGTACAGGCGCACGAGGTGGTCGATCTCCTCCTGCGAGGCCTGCCGCGTGCCCTGGCTGACTTCCTTGTACCAGGTGGAGTCCCGACGCTCGGCGACGCCGAGCGGGGCGTCGGGCCCGAACTGCGTGCTGAACGGCGGGCCGGGGTCGAACGGGAAGTGCGGCTCACGGAAGTGGACGTAGGCGAAGAAGCGCTGCGCCTTGTGCTTCTCGAGCCAGTCGGGCACGACCCGCCGCATCGCCTCGCCACGGCTGCCGAGCTCCGGAAAGAAGCGGAACACCTCGTGGAACTCGGCGAAGCCACGCTCGAAGCCGAGCGCCGTGCCGGCCATCGCGTTGGCGACGAAGCCGGCGTTGGCCACGCCGCGCGCCGACAGCACCTCGGCCAGGGTCAGCTTGTCCTTCGGCAGCCGGGCCGCGAACGACAGGTCGGAGCGGTGGCGATCGGGGTACTGCGAGGTCCACACCGCCGACATCGCGGCCAGGGTGTAGACCGCCGGTGTGTACGCGCGATCGAACACGACTCCCTCGCGGGCCAGCGCGTCGATGTGCGGCGTCGTCGCCCGCGCGTAGCCGTAGGTGCCGAACTGGAACGCGCGCGCCGCGTCGAGGATCACGAACAGCACGTTGGTGCCGGCCAGGCCCTGCCGGAACGCCGCCGCCTTCGCGTCCTCCTCCGGCGTGTACGGTGGCGCCTGCAGCGTGGCCACCGCGCCCGGGCCGAGCAGCCGCGGCGCGCCCCACAGCCCCCAGCCGAAGCGGAGGGCGCCGCCCACGTGCAGGCCGAGCCGGACCGGGCGGCCGGCCCAGCGGCCGAGTGCTATGCGCACTTCGCCGGCCGCAGGCGCTGCGGGGTCGAGCGTCTGCGCCCACAACTCCTGCTCGACCCCGGGCGTCTCCTCCAGCGTGACCCGGAAGCGGACCTTCGCGGCCGCGGCCCGGGCCGCATCGTGGAGCGCGGGCGTGAAGCGCAGCTGGAGGCGATCGCCGAGCACGAACGCGTAGCGCACCGCCTCGGGGCCCGCCTGCACCAGCGCGGGCGCACCGTCGCGGTCGGCGACGGCCACCGGCGGTGGCGCGTTGCGCCCCAGCAGGTCGTCGAGGCCCGCGTCGCTGGCGAGGCCGACCACCATCGCGTGGAAGGCGGCGGCCAGCGTCCGCCGGTCGCCCGTGGCCGGGTCCAGTTCGGCAGGCGAGGCCGACCGCGCGAAGGCGAACGCGAGGCGGTTCTCGCCCGCCTTCTGGGCGGCGGCCGGGAGCGACAGCCGGTGCCGCGCGCGAGCGTCACCGAGGCCGAACTCGCCGACCGGCTGACCGTTCAGCGCGACCTTCACGGACTGTGCGGCGAGGCCCGGGAGCGCGGCGAGGTCGAGGATCGCGACCCTCTCCTCTTGCCGATCCCAGGTGAACGAGAGCTCCACCTCGGGACGGGCCCACACGAACGCCTCGCCGCCCAGGCCGCCGGTCGCGTAGAAGCCCTGCGCGAGGTGGGGCTCGGCGCCCGGGGTGCCGAACATCAGCACCTCGCGCGGACCGGTGAGCTGGGCGTAACGCAGCCGCGCGGTGAGGTCGTGGTGGACGAGCAGCGGCCCGCGGTCGCCGACCAGCCGCCACAACCCCCAACCGAGCAGCGCGGCCCCGGCCGTCATCAGGGCGGCGCGCAGGAGACGGCGCAAGGGTTACTTGACCTTCGTCCCCGGCGGCACGTCCCCGTCGACCGAGAGCAGGACCGCGCGGCCCTCCGGCGAGGCCGCCAGCACCATGCCATTGGACTCGACGCCGCGCAGCTTGCGCGGGGCGAGGTTGGCGATCACGACGATGCGGCGTCCCACCACCTGCTCCGGCGCGTAGTACTCGGCAATGCCGGCCACGATCTGCCGCACCTCGGTGCCGAGGTCGACCTGGAGCTGGAGCAGCTTGTCGGACTTGGGGACGCGCTGCGCCTCCTTGACCAGGCCCACCCGGAGGTCGACCTTCGCGAAGTCGTCGATGCCGATGATGGCGACGCCGTCGGGTGCGGCGGGAGCGGCGGCGGGCGCCGCGGCGGGCGCACCGGCGGCAGGCGCCTCGGGGGCCGCGGGGGCAGGGGTCGCGTCCGGCTTCACATCCGACACGGGCTTGTTCTCCTTCATGTCCTTGTCGCGGCGTGGGAACAGGGGCTCGACGGCGCTCAGTGCAGAGCCAGGCTCCAGCCGGCCCCAGGCCAGTTCGTCGACGGATGTCAGGCCGTCGCGGCCCAGCATCGCCAGCACGCGGGCGGCGGCCCGCGGCATCACCGGCGAGACCAGCACGGCGGCGAGGCGGACGTCCTCGAGCAGGCCGTACAGGAACGCGTCGAGCTCCGCGCGGCGGGCGGGGTCCTTGGCGGCCGTCCACGGCTCGAAGGCGACGATCGCCTGGTTCGCCCGCGAGACGTGGGCCCAGATGTCCTGCAGCGCCCCCGCGAACTCCAGCCGCTCGTAGCGAGCCAGGCACTGCTCGACGAAGCCCGAGCGCTCCTCGACCGCGGGCGCCCGCGGCGGCACCTTGCCGTCGCAGTACCTGTGGACCATCGTCAACGCGCGCGAGACCAGGTTGCCGAAGTCGTTGGCGAGGTCGGCGTTGAAGCGCTTGAGGAACGCCTCGTCGCTGAAGTCCCAGTCGGCGCCGTAGTGCGCCTCGCGCAGCAGGAAGTAGCGCACCGCGTCGAGACCGAAGTCGCGGATCAGCGCCTCGGGGTCGATGATGTTGCCCGTGCTCTTGGCGACCTTGCGGCCGTTCTTGGTGATGTGGCCCTGGACGAAGACGTGGGTCGGCCGCGGCAGCTCGGCGGCCTTCAGCAGCGCCGGCCAGTACAGGCAGTGGAAGCGGATGATGTCCTTGCCGACGATGTGCAGCCGCACCCCGCCCTGCTCCCAGAACTCGCGGTAGAGCGGGTCGCCGTCGGCGTAGCCGAGGGCCGTGACGTAGTTCGACAGCGCGTCGACCCACACGTACAGCACGTGGTCGGGCTGGCCCGGGACCGGGATGCCCCACTTCACCCGCGCGCGGCTGACGCTGAAGTCCTTGAGGCCGTCGCGGATCACCGCCAGCACCTCGTTGCGCCTCACGGCGGGGTCGATCTGCAGCCGGCCCGACTCGATCTCGGCCTTCAGCCAGTCGGAGTAGGCGGACAGGCGGAAGAACAGGTTCTGCTCCTCGGTCCACTCGCACGGCTGCTCGTGGGTCAGGCAGCGGTTGTCGGGCTGGCTGAGTTCGTCCTCGTCCTTGAAGCCCTCGCAGCGCGGGCAGTACCAGCCCGCGTAGGTGCCCGAGTAGACCGCGCTGCGGCCGTCGGGCGCCACGGCCTTCGCGATCCGCTCCCAGATCGCCAGCACGCCGCGCTTGTGCAGGTCGTCGGTCGTGCGGATGAAGCGGTCGTAGGAGACGTCGAGGCGGTCGAACACGCCGCGGAAGCGGGCCGAGTTCTGGTCGCACAGCTGCTGCTCGGGGATGCCCTGCTCGCGGGCCACGCGCTCGATGTTCTGGCCGTGCTCGTCGGTGCCCGTGAGCAGGAACGCGCGGCGCCCGGCCAGCCGCAGCGCGCGCTTGAGCGCGTCGGCGGCGATGGTCGTGTAGGCGTGCCCCGCGTGGGGCGCGGCGTTCACGTAGTAGATCGGTGTCGTGACGTAGAAGCTCTTCATCGCTCGTCGCGCGCGCGCCAGGCGGTCAGCGCGGCCTGCTGCACTTCCTTGACGGGCACGCCGTGGGTCTCCGCGGCGCGCCGGCACTCCTCGAACTCGGGCCAGGCGTTCAGCACGCGCCCCGCGCGGCGACCAACCTTGACCCCCACTTCCCCGTAGGCCGTCGCCACCGGGACCCGCTCGCGCGCCAGCAGCGTCCGCTGCCAACTCGTGCGGCGCACGCCGAGGGTGGTCGTCTCGGCGAAATACGCCGCTTCGACCGCCTCCCGCGCCGCCGCGGGCGCCAGCGCGGAGATGAGGATACCAAGCCGGCCCTTCTTCATCGTAATCGCCGTGAACCAGGCGTCGACGGCACCCGCCTCCAGCAGCCGCGCCATCACCACCTCGCACAACTGCGGCGGCATGTCGTCGACCTGAGCCTCCAGCAGCAGGACCTCGTCGGAGTCCGCGCTGGCCGCGCCCTCCTCGCCCACGACCAGGCGCAGCACGTTGGGACGGTCCGCCACGTCGCGCGTCCCGGCGCCGTAGCCCGAGGCGGTGATCCGCATCGACGGCAACCAGCCCCAGGC
>JAMPXO010000234.1 GCA_023701125.1 Vicinamibacteria bacterium
GCGGGCGCGGGCCGGGTGCAGCAGCAGCTCGGCGATCGCCGCGGCCAGCGCCTCGGGCTCGCGCGGCACGACCCGCGCGGCAGGCGGGTCGCCCACCGCCTCGCGATAGGCCGCCAGCTCGCCCAGCACCACCGGCGTCTCGCACGCCATCGCCTCCAGCAGCGACTGCGGCAGGCCGTCGGCCTCGGGCGCCATCGCCACCACCTCGGCCAGCGACAGCAGGGCGGGCATGTCGGCGTGCTCCACGCGGCCCGTGAAGCGCAGCCGGTCGGCGATGCCGGCGGCGTCGGCCAGCGCCAGCAGCCGCGAGCGGTAGTCGGCGTCGGCGTGGTACTCGGTCAGCAGCAGCACGGCCTCGGGCACCGCGGCCACCACCCGCGGGAAGGCCTCGACCAGCAGGTGCACGGCGTACAGCGGGGCGAGGATGCGCGGGCTGAGCACCACGCGCTCGCCGGGCTGCAGGTGGAGCCGGGCCTGGAGCGCGCGGGCGGCCGCGGTGTCGCGATGGAACACGGCGGGGTCGACGCCCCAGCGCACGACCCGGGCCCGGTCCTCGAAGTCGCCCCAGCGCGCCAGCGTGCGCAGCAGGCCCTCGGACTTGACGAGCAGCGCGTCGGCGCGGGCGAGCACGCGGCGGGTGGCGCGGCGCTCGAGCCACGACATCCCGCCCGGGTGCTGGGTCTCGTCGACGTCGCCGCCCATCACGGTGACGACCAGCGGCCGCGCCCCCGCGAGCGTCGTCAGCGAGCCGAGCCGGCCGCCGGCGTAATGCAGGTGGACGAGCTCGGCGTCGAAGGCGCGCAAGTCCGCGAGGAAGCCGCGCAGCGCCGAGAGCGCCTGCAACGGGCCGCGCGGCAGCGGCCGGGTGCGGGCGTCGAGGCCGGGGTGTGGCAGCAGCGGACCGAGGGTGAAGAAGCGCACCTCGTGGCCGAGCTCCGCCACCGCGCGCGCGCGGCCCAGCGCGTGGACCGACTGGCCGTTGCCGATCACCGCGACGCGCATGGCGGCGGCTCAGGCCTCCGCCACCCGCCGCAGCCACAGCTCGGCGGAGACCAGCCGGAACAGTCCGGGCCGGGCGGCCAGCTCGCGATCGTCGCCCGCCAGCCAGCGGCCCAGCGCCGCGTGGTTGAGCCGGGTCTCGACCCGCGAGCCGGGCCCGATCCACTTGCGCACCAGCGGCCCGATCTCGGCCAGGAAGCGCTGCTCGGGGGTGGCGAAGCCGAGCTTGTCGCGGCGGGCGCGCACGGTCTCGGGGATCACGCCCGCCATCGCGTCGCGCAGGATCGCCTTGGTGCGCCCAGCCTCGATCAGTCGTCGCGCGGGCAGCGCCAGCGCCGCCTCGACCAGGCGGTAGTCGAGGAACGGCGTGCGGGCCTCGATCGAGAACGCCATCGAGCTGCGGTCCTCGTAGCGCAGCAGCGCGGGCAGGCTGGTGCGGAACAGGTTGGCCAGCCGCTCGCCGCGCAACGACGCGCACGGCGCATGGCGCTGGCCGGTGACTGCGGCGTTGTGCGCGCTCCACTCCGGGTCGAGCAGCGTCTCCGGCACCCGGCCATGGGTCGCGCCGAGGGCCAGCGCGCGCCGGCGCAGCGCCGTGGGCAGCGGCAGCGAGTGGTAGGCGAGCAGGCCGAGGAAGAAGCCCATCGGGCGCAGCGTCGTGCGGTGCCCGCGCCAGGCCTCGGCCATCGCCCGGAACGGGTTCTCGCGGCGCGCGATCTCGGCCAGGAACGGGCCGTAGTGATAGTGATAGCCGGCCAGCACCTCGTCGGCGCCCTGGCCGTCGAGCAGCACCCGCACGCCGGCCTCGCGCGCCAGCCGCATCACCCGCCACTGCGAGTAGAGGCCGGTCGAGGGGAACGGCTCGTCCTGGGCGCGGGCCAGGTCGGGCAGGTCCGCCGCGAGCTGCGCCGAGGTGGGCGTCGCCCGCGCGCTCTGCACGCCCGAGGCGGCGACCACCGCGTCGACGTACGGCGTTTCGACCAGCCCCGGGTCCGCGTACAGCACCGAGAACGAGTGGTGCGACGCCGCCTGCGCCCCGCGCAGTCGCGCGGTCAGGCACACGATGGAGGACGAGTCGAGGCCGCCCGACAGGCAGGTGCCGACCTCGACGTCGGAGCGCAGCAGGCGCAGCCGCACCGCGTCCTCGCACAGCGCGGCGAACTCGCCGGTCGAGAGGTCGCGGTCGGTCTCGGCCGGCGGCGAGTACCAGGCGCGGACCGACAGCCGCATCGCGTCGAGGTCGAGCGTCGCGCAGTGGCCCGCGGGCAGGCTGCGGATGCCGTCGAAGAAGGTCTGGTCGCTCTCGTCGACGACGCCCTCGGCGAGGAAGGCGCGCAGCGTCGGCTCGTGCGGCTTGCGCGGCACCAGCGGGTGGGCGAGCAGGCCCTTGATCTCGGAGGCGAACGCGAACAGCGCGCCGTCCCAGGAGTAGTGCAGCGGCTTGACCCCGAAACGGTCGCGGGCGCAGAACAGCAGCCGCCGCCGCGCGTCGTACAGGGCGAAGCCCCACATGCCGTTGAAGCGGGTGAGGCACGCCTCGCCCCACTCGCGCCAGGCCGCCAGCAGCACCTCGGTGTCGCTGCCGCCCGTGAAGCGGTGGCCCTTCTCCGCGAGTTCCTGGCGCAGCTCGACGTAGTTGTAGATCTCGCCGTTGTAGGTGATCCACAGCCCGCCGTCGGCGGCGGACATCGGGCAGTGGCCGGCGGCGGACAGGTCGATGATCGCCAGCCGCCGGTGGCCGAGGGCCACGTCGAAGCCGGGGTCGATCGCCTCCGGCAGCCGCGGCAGGTCGACGCCCGCCGCGGTGTCCGCGCCCGAGAACGCGAACGCGCGGCCGGTGGCCGAGTCCGCGAGCAGGTAGCCCTCGTCGTCGGGTCCGCGGTGGCGCTGCGCCGCGGTCATCGCGGCCAGCGGGGCGAGCGCGCCCGGGATGCGCCCGGCCGCGCCCGCGATCCCGCACATCAGCGCCTCCGCGGCGCGGGCCGCAGGCTCAGGCCCGCACCCCGGCGGTGCAGTACGCCTTGACCTCGTCGCAGATGCGGGCGAGCTCGGCCATCGGCAGCTCGGGGTAGAGCGGCAGGCACAGCACCTCGTGCGACGACTGCTCGGAGATCGGCAGGTCGCCGACCTTGCCGCCGGCAGCGCCCATCGCGGGCTGCAGGTGGATCGGCCGCGGGTAGTGGACGGCGGTGCTGATGCCCTGCGAGGCGAGGTGCTGCTGCAGCCCGTCGCGGTCCTGGACGCGGATCGTGTACAGGTGCCAGGCCGAGGTCGCCGCCTTGCGCTCGCGCGGCACGATCAGGCCGGGGATGCCGGCCAGGCGCTCGCTGTAGGCCGCCGCGCGCTCCGCGCGCTCGCGGTTCCACAGCTCGAGCTGGCGCAGCTTGACGCGCAGGATCGCGGCCTGCAGGTTGTCGAGCCGGCTGTTGGTGCCGAGCACGACGTTGTCGTACTTGGTGGCGCCGCCGCCGTGGTTGGCGACCTGGCGCACCTTCGCGATGTACGCCTCGTCGTTGCTGACCACGGCCCCGGCGTCGCCGTAGGCGCCCAGGTTCTTGCCCGGGTAGAA
>JAMPXO010000235.1 GCA_023701125.1 Vicinamibacteria bacterium
CCCCCGACGAGGAGGAAACGCGATGGCACAGGCTCACACGGTCCCGAACAGCAACCACGGCGCGGTCCATCGCCTCGACTGCTATCGGTTGGCGGTCGAGTTCCACCGGTTGGTGGCAGACCTGGCTCCGCATGGGAGTGGTCTGGGAGATCAGTTGCGGCGCGCGGCCGCCAGCATCGCGCTGAATCTCGCCGAGGGCCACGGGCGGCTGACGCGAGCGGAGCAGGCGCGGTTCACGCTGATCGCCAGGGGTTCGGCACTGGAGTGCATGGCGGTGCTGGACCTGTTGAGCGGCGACGAGACGTCGTCGCAGTCGCTGACAGAGGCCAAGCGACAACTGCTACGGGTAGTGCAGACGACGACCGGCCTGTGGCGAAGACAGGTGCGCTGAGAAGCCCGCGGCGCGCCCGTGGTCGGGCGCGCCGCTTTGGTCCCTAGCCTTCGTCGTAGCGGCGCTTGGCTTCGTTGAAGGCCTGGTACATGCGCTGGCGCTCGCCGACCACGCCGCGAACGAGCGCGTCGCAGTTGGCGGCGTCCCTGGCGGCGACCACCAGGTCCACGTAGCAGGTGAAGGCCTGGGTCCCGTCGCCCGTCTTGTACTCGTCGCCGACCAGCAGCACGAAGATGCGGCGCCGGGCATCGGGCTGCAGGCGGCCGAGGCGCTGGTAGAGCGACTCCTTGCCTCCCGCCAGCGGCTGTCGCGACGTCACCAGCAGGTTGTAGACGCCCTGTTCGAGCAGGCGCCCGCCCTCGTCGTAGTCGTCGAGCGTCTCGACCGCGTAGCCGAGCCGGTTCAGCGTCATCGTGATGGCGCCGGCCTGGCCGCGGTCGGGCAGCGCCACCAGCGCCCGTCCCGCGTTGCCGGTCGCCGCCGGCGCGCCCATCTCGCGGCGCAGTTGCGCCATCATCTGCGCCTTCATCTCGTCGAGGCCGATGGCGGGAGCCGCCGCGGTGGCGGTGGGAGCCGGCGGCGGAGCCTCGGCCGGCTCCGCCGCGGGCGGTGGCGGAGCGGGAGCCGCGGCAGCAGCCGCGGCGGCCTTGCCCGGGAACTTGACGACCGTCTGACACTTCGGGCACTTCACGCTGAAGGCGCGCTCGGGCACCTTGGCGTCGTCGATGCGGATCGTGTGCTGGCAGTTGGGGCAGGGGGCTTGCACGGTCCTACCTCTCGATCATGTCGTCGGCCGCCTTCTCCTCTTCTTCGGGGACGCCCGCTTCGGAGTCGAGACGGAGCTGCAGGTTGGTGCGGTTGGTCGAGTAGGAGAGTGCCACCTCCTTGTCGAGGATACCCGCGGCGATCAGCTTGAGCAGCTCGCCGTCGAAGGTCTGCATGCCGTCGAGCGAGCCGGCCTCCATCGCGTCGAGCAGGCTCTTGCCGTCGCGCTCGCCCTCCTGCACGTACTCGCGGGTGCGGGCGGTGGAGCGCAGGATCTCGCACAGCGCGATGCGGCCGCCGCCGGGCTTGGGCACCAGGCGCTGCGACACGACCCACTTGAACGACTGCGAGAAGCGGGTCCGGATCTGGCGTTCCTCGTTCTTGGGGAACACGCCGACGATGCGGTCGATCGTCTTCGAGGCGTCGATCGTGTGCAGCGTCGAGAGCACGAGGTGGCCGGTCTCCGACGCTTCCAGCGCGATCGAGATCGTCTCCACGTCGCGCATCTCGCCGACCAGGATCACCTTCGGCGCCTGGCGCAGGGCGGCGCGCAGGGCGAGGCCGAAGCTCTCGGTGTCGGTGCCGACCTCGCGCTGGTTGATGGTCGCCTTCTGGTGCGGGTGCAGGTACTCGACCGGGTCCTCGATCGTGATGATGTGCATCGCCTTTTCGGCGTTGAACTTGTTGATGATCGCGGCCAGGGTGGTCGACTTGCCCGAGCCGGTCGGTCCGGTCACCAGCACGATCCCGTTGCGCTCCTTCGTGATCTCGCCGAGCTGCGGCGGGATGCCGAGCTGCTCGATCGTCGGGATGTTGTTGGGGATCACGCGCAGCACGGTCGAGTAGCTGCCGCGCTGCTGGAAGATGTTGACGCGGAAGCGGGTGCGACGCGACAGCGAGTACGAGCAGTCGGTCGAGCCCGTCTTCACCAGCTTGTCGGCCGTGTCGCGGCGGCCGTTGATCAGCCGCATCGCGATCAGCTCGGTCTGGTACGGCGTCAAGCGCTCGATGCCGGCGTAGGCCACGGGCTTGAGCTGGCCGTCGAGCTCGACTTGCGGCGGGCGGCCGACCGACAGGTTGAGGTCGGAGATGCCCGGCGAAAAATCGAGCATCGTCTCGAGCAACGGGTCGAGATCGAAGAAGGGCATGGGGGGAGGCCTCCGGCGCGGATCATAACCCCGGGCGACGCCGGGAGAGATTGTGGCTAGCGGCGCCGCTGCTTCGGGGCGGGCTTGCGGGCCTTCGGGGTCTTCTTCCGCGCGGCCCGCGGCTTCGGGGCCGGGCCGCTCATCGCCTGCAGCAGCAGCGGCAGCGAGTCGTCGAGGCCGCCGGGCTCGTGCCGCGCCAGCGCCACCGCCTGGCGGACCTGCAGCGTCCAGCGCTCGCGGGCCAGCCGCGACAGGGCAGCCGCCTCGGCCGGAGTCGGCGGCTGGCGCTTGCGCAGGAAGTGCCCGAGCAGGGCCTGGGTCTCGACCGCGTTGATGCCGGCGACGACGGCGATCGCCGCCTGCGACTCGAGGTCCTGGCGCAGCGCGCGCACCTCGCCGAGAAGCGTCTCCAGGTCGGCCATGGGCTAGCGCGTCTCCCCGCGCGGCGGCAGCGTGCGCTCGTAGAGCTTCGACTCCACGAACAGGCCCAGCAGCGCGCGGTCGAGCTTCCCGTGCGCGGCCTCGTCGTGGAGGATGTCGAGCGCCTTCGGCACCGGCACCGCCTTCTTGTACGGGCGGTCCCAGGCGACCAGCGCGTCGTAGATGTCGGAGATCGTCATCATCCGCGACTGCACCGGGATGTCCGCGGCCTTCAGCCGCCGCGGGTAGCCCGTGCCGTCGAGCTTCTCGTGGTGGGCGAAGGCGATGTCGGGCACGCGGGCGAACTCGCCCGTCCACGGGATCGTGGCCAGGAAGCGGTAGGTGTGGGTGACGTGGCTCTCGATCTCGCGGCGTTCCTTCTCGGACAGGCTGCCGCGGCGGATCGAGAGCGCCTCCACCTCGTTGGGTGAGAGGTAGGGCTGGAGCGCGCCGTCGATGTCGGCGTAGGTCTGCTCGGCGAAGCTGAGCAGCGCGCGGAAAGAGTCGTCCTCCAGCACGGTCGGCTCGTTGGCGCGCAGGATCACGTCCAGCACTCGCGCCAGCTCGTCCTGCCGGCGCTGGTGGTCGTCGTCGAGGTGGTCGAGCAGGTCGCGCGAGGTGGCGCCGGCCAGCGCCCGCTCCAGCTTGTCGTGCAGGTGGGTGGCCTCCAGCGTGCGCTTGATGTAGGCGAAGCGCTGGCGGATCAGCAGCGTCTCGCCGACGTACAGCTTCTTGCCCTTGATCAGCACCTTCTCGCGCACGCCGACCTTGCCGAAGTCGTGCAGCAGGCTGGCGTAGCGGATCTCCTGCAACTGGTCGCGGCTGAAG
>JAMPXO010000236.1 GCA_023701125.1 Vicinamibacteria bacterium
CCATCCAAAGCGCGAAGTCGGGCGTGGGGCTCGACAGGTCGGGATCGCGGAGCCGCCACGCGAGCGGAAGCAGCATCGCCGAGCGGAAGACGTCGACGGCGGCCGTGCTGCCCGACCACGCGCGCCGCGCGGCGCCCAGCGCCTCGGCCAGCACCGGCAGCAACAACAGCCCGCTGACGAGGTGGGGGGCGAGACCGCGCGCCGGCGCGTCGAGCAGCGCGGCGAACGGGAACAGGCTGCTGTTGAAGGCGAGGCGCCCGTGGAGGTTGCCGAGTCCGGGCACGATCGGGTGGCTGGCCATCCACTCGATCGCCGCGAGGTGGTAGAGGCCCGTGTCGTAGTTCAGAGGGGGCGCAGTCGCGCGCGCCGCCGCCAGCACGGCGAGCACACCGGTCAGGACGGTGACACGGCCGGGCCGCCAGCGGCCGAGTTCCCGCGCCGAAGCGAGCAGGCCGAGCGCGCCCAGGGCGACCCAGGCGAAGAACGCCGGGCGGTCGATCGGTCGCGCCAGGTGCCCCAACTGCAACAACGCCAGAGTCGCCGCCCAGCCCAGCCAGAAGGTCGACAGCGCGGCCTCTGCCGGCAGCGCGCGCAGCCCCTGGGCCCGTCGCAGCAGGGCGCCCACGCCGAGCAGGATCGCCGCATCGAAGATCCAGGACCCGACCAGCATCGCCAGCGCTGCCAACGTCTGCGAGAACTCGGCCGCGGGCATGGGGCAGCGGGAGTATGCCCCGCTCGGTGGTGGCCGCGCACACGGCTCCCGATCAGGGCGTCGCGCTGCCGACGTCGCCCGCTAATCGTCGCGAAGCGCGCGGGCCGGGGCCAGGCGGGCCGCGCGCAGGGCCGGGACCAGGCTCGCACCCACTCCGGCCAGGGCCAGCAACAGGCCGACCGCGAGCAGGGTCGCCGGGTCTGCCGGGCGCACGCTGTAGAGCAGTCCCGCGAGCGCGCGGCCCAGCGCGAGCGAGCCCAGCAGGCCGAGGCCGGCGCCGATCGCCACCGCCCGCGTGCCCTGCCCGACGATCAGCCGCAACACCTGCTCGGGACGGGCGCCGAGAGCCAGTCGCACGCCCACCTCCCGCGTGCGCCGAGCGACCGTGTAGGCGGCGACGCCGTACACGCCGAGCGCGGCCAGCGCCAGGGCGCCGCTGGCGAAGACCCCGAGCAGCAGCAGCGTGAAGCGCCGCTCGGCGAGCGTCTCGTCGCGCAGGGCTCGAAGGGTGCGGAAGCGCGGCGGCAGCGCGGGCGCCAGTTCCCGCACGAGTTGGCGAGCGGAGGCCACGAAGCCCTCCCCGTCACCGTCGAGCCAGGCGACGAAGCTGAGCGTGGCGAACGCGCGCGGGCGCTGTCGGAGGTTGGCGTAGAAGGTCGGCCGCGGCGCCGCATCGAGCGCGGACTCGCGCACGTCGCCCACGACGCCGACGATCTCGTACGGGCGCAGGTCGCCGTCCATGTTCCCGAACTGGATGTGGCGCCCGATCGGGTCGCCACCGGCAAACCGCTCGCGAGCCAGCGACTCGCTGATCAGGGCCACGTGCGGCGCGTCGGCCACGTCCCGCTCCTCGAAGTCGCGACCGCGCAGCAACGGGATGCCGAGCGCCCTGAAGTAGCCGGGGCCTGCGACCCGGAACTCCGCGTGGCCGACCAGGCTCGGGTCCTTCATCAGCCGCTCGAACGCCGCGAAGTTCGCGACCTCCTGCCCGGTCGCCAGGAACGCACCGTCGGCCCCTCCGCCCGAGAGCGGCGGCGCGTTGACGGCGCCCGCGGCGACGACGCCCGGCAGCGCTCGGAGCCGCTCGAGCGCCTGGTCGTGAAGGCGCACGCGCTCGGCCAGCGCCTCGGGCCCGGCGGCGTCGGGAAGCGAGACGTCCAGCGCGATCCGCTGCTCGGTGCGGAACCCCGGGTCGACCTCGAGCAGCCCGCCCAGGCTGCGGCCGAGCAGTCCGCCACCGACCAGCAGCGTGGCCGCGGCTGCGACCTGGGAAGCCACCAGCGCGTCCAGCAGGCGGCGGCTCGCGCCGGCCGCGGAGCCGCGAGTGCCGTCCACCAGGACCGTGTGCCCGGCCCGGCGAGCGGCTCGCCAGCCCGTGAACAGGCCCACGCCCAGCGCCGTCAGCAGCGAGACGCCGAGCGCGAAGGCCAGCACGGCGGGGCTCAGGCCCACCTCGTCGGCCCGCGGCAGTCGGCCGGGTTCGAAGGCGAGCAGCAGGCGCAACCCGGCGCTGGCGAGGGCCGTGCCCAACAGGCCGCCGCCGAGCGCCAGCAGCAGGGTCTCGGTGCCCAACTGGCGCAGCAGCCGGGCCCGGGTCGCGCCCAGCGCCAGTCTCACCGCCAGCTCTCGCTCCCGGGCCGCGGCCTGGGCCAGCAGCAGGTTGGCGACGTTCGCGCAGGCCGCCAGCAGCAGCACCCCCGTGGCCGCGAACAGCACGAGCAGGGCCTGGCGTGAATCGCCGGTGAGAGCCTCGCGCAGGGAGCGCAGGTCCGCGTCGGCCATCCAGGTGTCGTCGCCGTACTTCTCGCGCAGGCGGCGCGCGACGGCGCTCAGCTCCAGGCGCGCGCGCACGAGAGGGACGTCCGCGCGCAGCCGCCCGAGGACCCGCCAGTTGTTGGCCGTGCGGCTGTGGTTCGGCGGGAACTGGTTCTTCGGCACCCAGATCTCGCTCGCCACCGGGAAACTCGGGCCGGGCGGCAACACTCCGATGACCGCCCAGGTGCGCCCGCCCGAGAGCAAGGTCGCCGCCGAGAGGTCCGCCCGCGAGCCGAGCGAGCGCTCCCAGAATCCGTGGCTGACGAGCGCGGTCGGCGCGGCCCCGGGCATCTGGTCCTCTGCCGAGAAGGACCGGCCCAGCCGAGGGCGGACACCCAGCACGTCGAAGAACCTGTCCGAGACCACCGCCACGCGGCCCCGGACGGGCTCGCTGCCGACGACCACGGACTCGAGGTTCGAAGCATAGAGAGCCAGGTTCTCGAAGCTGGTCGTCGCGTCGCTCACGTCGTCGAAGTTGGGCTCCGAGAAGTTGTTCATGCGCGCCCCGCGCGCGTTGATCGGGTGGAGGCTGACCAGGCGCTCGCTCTCGGGCAAGGGCAACGGCCGCAACAACACGGCGTCGACCACGCTGAACAGCGCCGTCGCGACCCCGATTCCCAGGCCCAGCGCCAGTACCGCGACCGCCGTCGTCCCTCGTCCCCGAGCCAGGTAGCGCACGGCGACCCGCAGCTCCGCCAGCCAGTTCCCCATCGTTCCTCCGCGAACCCTGGCTCTGTGACGCTGCATGGGCGAGAAAGGTTGCGACGATCGGGTCGTTCCGGAGCGAGTGAGGCTGGCACGGTCGGTGCAAAGCCGGTCCTGGGGGGTCATCGGCCGATGCCGGCAGACGAACGGACAGAAGCGGTCGCCGGCTCGCCCGGGCCCGAGAGGACGCCAGGTCCCCCCGGCACGAGGGTCCCCACGGACGAGACGCGGGTGCTCGTGGTCGACGACGATGCGGCGCTTTTGGCGGCGATCGCCGACCAGCTCTCGGAGGCCGGCTACCGGGTGACGACGGCACC
>JAMPXO010000237.1 GCA_023701125.1 Vicinamibacteria bacterium
AGGTGGTTGAGGCCCCAGATCTGAAAGGAGGGGTCCCCGAAAGGCGCGAGGTCCCGAGTCGTCGGCGCGAAGCCGACGATGGCGACCTTGAGCTCCTCGGAGACCCCTCGCACCGCGTTCCCGGATCAGCCCTGAGCCGGGGTGCGGTCGGAGCCGGCGAAGACGACGACGGCGGCGTCGAGGTCCAGCGTCGGACCGGTCGCCGTCGCCGAGAACGCCGGCGTGGTGCGGGTGCGGAAGTAGCGCTTGACCCCCGACAACGGGATCGAGGTGGTGGCCAGGGAGTCGGTCGCCCCCGTGCTCGAGATGGTCTTCGAGCCGGTCGAGCCGCCGTGCGCCGCGGCGGTGACGTCGGCCCACGTCGAGCCGGCGCCCGACGTCGAGGAGCGGTGCTGCCCCTTGACGGCGACCGTGACGGACTTCGACGCCGCCTGGGTGATGCGGAACGGCTGGACGAGCTGCGCCGTGCGGAACGTGCGCGGCAGCTCGTTCAGGTCGATCTCGCTCCCGTTGACGACGGCGGCGGCGCCGGTGTCGCCCGCGTTGCGCGTCGCCGCGCGCGCGGACCCCTTCACCGGGTGGACCACGTGGTTGAGGTTCTGCTGCAGTGCGAAGTTCATGACCGCGAGTTCTCCTCGATCAGGCGGGCGTCAGGCGCCCAGGGTCTGGGACTTGATGACGGACGCGGCCGCGATGTGCCGCATGTTGAAGTCCGTCTCCCGGAGCAGCCGGATGACGGTCTCGTCCGTCGAGATCCCGGAGACGACGGCGCTGCCGTCGTGGTAGGCGCCGCCGGGGAACACCTCGGTCAGGACGTTCAGGGTGTCCGCGATCATCAGCGACGGGCCGTGCAGGGCGTAGGTCTCGGTCTCGTTGCCGCCGCCGCCGAGGTTCTTGGGGATCTGGTTGGTGACGTGGGCCCGGTAGCCCAGCACCCGCGCCGGCGACATGTTGATGCCGTCGCGGTAGGGCCGCGCGCCGGTGTCGGTCGCCGGCGCCAGGTTCCACAGCGCCCACTTGACGCGGGGCACCATGACCCAGTGGACCTCGTCGCCGCCCTCGAGGTCGATGTTGGCCTCCTCGATCAGGCGCAGGGCCTTCGAGAAGTCGGCGTCGACGGTGGCCAGCGTGGTGCCGGTCTGGGCGTAGATGGCCGAGGAGTTGAACTGCTCGACGAGCGAGCGGATGCCCTTCGGCGCGTACTCCGTCCCGTCGCCGCGGAGGAACGCGAGGTCCTCCGCCAGGGCGCTGGCCTTGAGCAGGTCCTCGAGGACCAGGCGATCCGCCTCCGGGCCCGCGTAGCGGATCAGGTCGTTCGACAGGATGCAGAGCGCCGCCAGCTTCTTGCGCAGGAAGTTCATCAGCCCCACGCCGGGCTTGCTCGGCGTGATGTTGATGCCCTCGCCCACCCAGTAGGCGACGCCCGCGGCCGTCTGCCGGCGCATCGTCAGGCTGCCGGTCGGGTTCGGGATCACCCGCGCGATCGAGCGGATCGTCGGGCGGTTGCGCAGCAGCTCGATGAACTCCGTCGACCAGACCGGCGCCACCAGGTTGCCGAGGGACGTCGGGTCGCCCGCCTGGGCGGCGACGGCCTTCAGCTTCGCGGCGTCGGCCAGGTCCTTGATGACGACGTCGTCCGCGCCCCAGCGCTTCTTGACGGCGTGGGTCGCGGCCTCGGGGTCGGTCTGCCCGGTCTCGAGCCGGCCCAGCGCCATGGCGCGGGCCATGCGGGCGAAGCGGTGCCCCTTGGGCATCGCGTTCTTCTTGTCGCGCTCGCGCTCGGAGGCGTCGAGCATCTCGCGCATCACGTTCGCCTGCTTCTCGGTGAGCGGCTTGAGCGCCTTCTCGAGCAGCGGCGACACCTCCTCGGTGATCAGGCGCTTGGTGAAGGCCTCGGCCTCGGCAGCGTCCTTGAACGTCAGCGCGGGTGCGGTGGACATGCTTCTCTCTCCCCTTAGTCGAGCCGCCCGGTCAGGCGTCGCACCTGAGCGGAGACCAGCTCCTGAGTGGTGTCCCGGATGGCCTTGCGCACCTGCGCCTCGCTGAGGACGACAGGCTCGACAGGGGCCGCCGGGACGGCCACCTGCTCACGGGTGGTTGCGAGCTTCAAGGCCGCGAACACGTCGGCCAGGTCCTTGCGAGTGAGGCGCTCCTCGCCGGCGCCGTCGAGCACGAGCTCGGCCCACTTCACGAGCGGGCGCAGGTCGGTGCCGAGGGCCTTGGCCTCGGAGAGGGACTCGCGGTTGGAGGCGATCGGCACGATGGACCACTCGAGGCCCTCGTACTTGACGACGTTGAAGCCCCCGCGCTCCTCGTCGTACGACCACTCCTGGGTCAGGAACCCGATGGACGCCTGGCGCAGGCGCGGCTGGCCGTTCTCGCGCGGCCGGCAGAGCTCGTAGATGAGGTCGCCGAACTCCCACACGCCGGGCTCGCCGAAGTCGGCGACGGAGCGCAGGGCCTTACCGCCGGCCACCAGCTCCATCGAGATCCCGTTCGCGACGGGGATGTTGTAGGGCGGGATGCGGTAGTTGTGGGCCCAGAGCACGGGGCCACCACCCTTGAGCCAGGGCGACCAGTCGCCGCCCTTCGGGTCGACCACGTCACCGTCCCGGTCGACGTCGGCGGTGCTCACGATCCAGGCGAGCTGACGCCCCGCGCCCTCGACGGCCTTCACCTCGCTCGCGGCGTACGCCTTGCGGATGCAACCCGAAGGCGCCTCCTTCCGGCGCGCGAGCTCGGCCAGCGCGGCACGCGTCGCCTGGTCGCTGAGGTCGAGTACTTCGGTCGGCTCGTGAAGCTCCAACTGGTCCACCCTGAAACGCCGAAAGGCCCGACACCCCCTTGCAGGGATATCGGGCCTTGGCGCGCCCCGAACCGCCTCAGCTTGCGCGAGGCGGGCTACAACGTCTCAATGCCCAAACCTACGGCCGGCGAAGAACCTCCGTCAAGCAGAAAGTCGCGCCTTCGCCTCGTCCTCTTTTTCGTCGCCCTCCGCGGTCTCCGGCTCCTCGACATCGACCGGCGACGGGCCGGACGGGGCCGGTCGCTGGGTGAGGTCCCACGGGTCGTCGGTCAGATAGCTGTTCATCGGCACCAGGCGCAGCTCGCCGGCCGGGAACTCCGGGGGCAGGCCGGCCTTGCTGCGCCACTCGGACTCGGCGATCGCCCACGGGGCCTTGCCCATGACGGCCAGTTCGTGGGCCTTGTCCGCGGGCACCGGCGTCGCGTAATGCACGACGATGCGCTCGTCGAACTCCAAGGCCGCTTCCTTCTGCAGCCGGCCGCGCAGGCGCTCGCACCGCGGCGCCACGACCCACTTCAGGAACACGTACTCGGCGCTCTCGTAGTGGTTGCGGGTGAGCCCCTTGCCCTCGCTGATCCCGAACATCTCGGGCGGGATCCCCCACGTCTGCTGCACGATGTCGCGCTGGAACTTCCGCAAGCCCGGGTAGGTGAGCTGCTCCATGTTGGGCCGCTGGAACTCGTGGAACTTCGGCTCGCCCGTCAGGAAGTAGGGCTTGAACGCTCGCCAGAACCCCTGGAG
>JAMPXO010000114.1 GCA_023701125.1 Vicinamibacteria bacterium
CGCGCCCGCCGTCGCCGCCGCGGGGCGTGGCAAGGGCACCTGGGCGGCGATCGCCGTCGCCGCGCTGGTCGGCCTGGGTGGCCTCGGCTTCGGCCTCGCGGGGCGCGGAGCGAAAGGCCCGGCCGCCCCGGTCCAGGACCTTAAGATGTCGGTGCTGATGAGCCGCGACGACCTGACCGAGACCGCGCTCTCGGCCGACGGCCGCTACCTGGCCTACATCACTGCCCGCGACCGGCGCTTCTCGTTGTCCGTGCGCCAGGTGCGTACCGGCAGCGACGTCGTGATCGTCGCCGACAACGACGTGCCGATCTCCGGCGTCAGCTTCTCGCCCGACGGCGACTACCTCTATTTCCAGAACCGCGACAAGGACTCGCCCAACTACAGCGCGCTGTTCCAGGTGGCGTCGCTGGGCGGGGCAACGCGCAAGATCCTGTTCGACGTCGACTCGGCCGCGTCGTTCTCGCCCGACGGCAAGCGCGCGGTCTTTCAGCGCGGCCTGCTCAACGAGCGGGCCGACTCGCTCGTCGTCGTGGACCTCGACGGCGGCCAGCAGAAGGAGCTGCTGCGGGTCAAGCGCCCGGAGAACTTCCCCGCGGCGCCCGCGTGGTCGCCGGACGGGACGACGATCCTGGCGGCCATCCAGAGCCTGACGGCCGGCGTCAAGACCCGGCTGGTGACGATCGACGTCGAGACCGGCAAGAGCGCGACGCTCGGCTCCCGCACGTGGACGTTCGTCGACAGCGTGCGCTGGATGCCCGATGGTCGAGCGGCGCTGGTCAGCGGCGCTGACGTGGCCACCGGCGCGGTGTCGCAGGTGTTTCGCGTCTCGTTCCCGGGCGGGGAGGCGGTGCGCATCACCAACGACCTCGACGGCTACACGAACCTGTCCGTGGCCCGCGAGGGCTCGTCGGTCGCCGCCGTGCGGCGCGCCGCCGTCAACAACCTGTGGGTGACGCGGGTGGACGCGAAGCAGGAGCCGCTGCCGGTCACCTTCGCCTCGGGCAGCGCCGGCTCGATCGGCCAGCTCGTGCCGCTGCCCGGCGGCGCCGCCGCCTTCTCGGCCCCGCAGGGCAACCAGACGTTCCTGTGGCGGATCGACGCCTCGGGCCAGAACCGTCGCCAGCTCACGTCGCAGGGCGTGTTCGTGATCGAGGCGTTCTACGGCCAGGCCGCCGGTCTCGTCTTCAGCCAGGTCGAGGGCGGCGAGAACCCGCTCTCCCACATCTGGCGGATCGACCCCGATGGCAGCGGCCTGCGCCAGCTCACCACGGGCTCGGGCGAGCAGATCGTCGACCTCGCCGCCTCGGGCCGGACGCTCGCCTTCCAGCGCTGGGACGACCCGGGCTCGATCTTCGTGCTGAGCCTGGGGGGCGGCGAGCCGCGCAAGGTCGTGGACGGCAAGGCTGCGGAGCAGACCCGCCTCTCACCCGACGGCACCCGCCTGCTCTACGCGACGCTCGAGGAGGTGGACGGCCGCTTCGTTCCGCGCCGCCGCGTGATGTCGCTCGAAGCCGACGCGCCGGAGGTCGTGGTCCCGCTGCCCGCCGGGGTCGCCAACGTGTCGTGGACGTCCGACGGCCAGGCCCTCACCTACATCGATCGCAACGCGGGCTGGAACCTGATGCGCCAGCCGTTGGCCGGGGGCCCGCCCCAGCGGATGACGAGCTTCACCGACGGCCAGGTGGTCGACCACGTGTGGAGCCCGGACGGTTCGCGGATGGTGATCCACCGCCGGGTCGGCAGCCAGGACAGCCTGTGGATGATGAAGCCCGGCGAAACGAAGCCGACGCTGATCACGGAGTACAAGACCGGCCGCCTGGCGCGCCACTTCTGGGCGCCGGACGAGGGGCTGATGTACTACACCTACGGCAGCATGAGCCAGGACGTGGTGATGATCGAGGGCGTGAAGTAGGGGGCTACTCCCCGACCATCGCCAGCACGGCCGCCGGGGTCAGACCGCCCGCCTTCGCCATCAGGCCCTCCAGCCGGTCCTGCGGGATCGAGGCCTTGAGCGCCTCGATGCGCTCGACGATGCCGGGCGCGAGCGGGTGGGCGACGACGATGCCGGCCCGTTCCGAGAGCGAGCGCGCCGCCGCGGCGATCTCCACGGCGCGCTCGGCGCGCTCCTCGGCCGCTTCGACGGCGGCCAGCCCCATCAGCGCGAGGCCCGTGCCGCGGGCGCTGCCGACCATCTCGTTGGTGCGCACCGCCTGGCGGAAGCACCTCGCCGCCCGCCGCGGGTCGCCCGCCGCCAGCGCCACCCAGCCCATCTCGCCTTGCACGCGCGCCAGCTCGGGGTGGTCGACGCCCTGGAACAGCGCGGCCGCCTCCTCGTAGAGCGCCAGCGCGCGGACCGGGTCGCCATTCTCGAACGTCATCTGGGCGAGCAGGCTCTGGGCGATGCCGCCGCCTTCGTGGTCCTCGTTGCGGGCCTGGATCGCGCAGGCCTCGGCCGTCAGGGCGAGCCCGCCCGGTCGGTCGCCGGCCGTGAACCGGATCAGGCCCCGGAACGCCATCGACAACCCCAGGATGAGGAGGTCCGAGACCTCCCGGCTGCGGACGATCGCGTCGTCGAGGGCGAGCGCCGACTCCTCCGGGCGGCCCAGGCTCACCAGGCAGTAGCCGATGCCCATCCGTCCCTCGGCCGCGGCCGCGCGGTCGCCGATCGCCTCCGCGTCCTCGAAGCCCCGGCTCCACTCGCCGAGCGAGCGCTCCCACTCCCCGGTCACCGTCGACACCATGCCGGCGGCGAGCGAGGCGCATGCGCGGCCACGGCTCGGCGGCCGCGAGGCGGGGCGGCCGAGCAGCTCGTCGAGCGCGACGCGCGCGGTCAGGTGCTGGCCGTTCATGTGCCAGTACCAGTCCAGGTGGCCGGCCAGCAGCAGGCCCTGTTCGAGCGCGGCCGCGTCGTCCAGTCGCGACCTCGAAAGCAGCCAGTGCAGCGCCGCGTGGAGGTTGGCGTCGTCGGCGCGCGCGCGCTGGAGCGCCTCGACCTGGGCGGGCGTGCGCAGGTCGGCCGCCATCCGCGCGGCGAACGCCGCGTAGCAGCTTGCGTGAGCGTCGCGGGTCACCTCCACCTCGCCGGCGGCGTGCAGTTGTTCCGCCGCGAAGGCGCGGATGGTCTCGAGCAGCGCGTAGCGCTCGCCGCCGCCCACGACCCGCACGAGCCCCTTCTCGACCAGCGACTCGAGGTGGTCGAGGCCCAGGTGCCGCTCGTGGTCGCCGTAGCAGACCTGCTCCAGGGCGTCGAGCGTCCAGCCCTCGTGGAAGCACGACAGCCGCCGCAGCAACCGCTGCTCCTGTGGCTGCAAGAGCGAGTAGCTCCAGCTCACGGTCGCCCGCAGCGTGCGCTGGCGCAGCGGCAGGTCGCGGTCGCCCGAGGTCAGCAGGTCGAGCGCGTGGTCGAGGCGCTGGAGCAGGGCTGCGGGCTCGAGGATGCGGACCCGCGCCGCCGCCAGCTCGAGCGCCAGCGGCAGGCCGTCGAGGCGGCGGCAGATGCCCGCGAGCGCCGCGGCGTTCTGGGCGGTGAGGGCGAAACCGGGCTTGACCTTCTCGGCGCGCTGGACGAGCAGCGCGATCGACGGGCACGCGCGCAGCGCCTCCAGCGAGTCGGCGGCCTCCGGCAGCGCGAGCGGCGGCAGCGGGAACTCCGACTCGGCACCGATCTTGAGCGGCGCGCGGCTGGTCGCGACGCATTGCAGGCCGGGGCAGCGCGACGCCAGCGTCGCGATCTCCGGCGCCGCGTCCAGCACCTGCTCGAGGTTGTCGAGCACCAGCAGCACGCGGCGCTCGCCGATCACGGTGCACAGCGCCTCCAGCGCCGAGCGGCCGTGGGCCTCGGGGATGGCGAGGGCCGTGGCCACGGTGGGCAGTACCTCGGCGGCCGCGGTCACGGAGGCGAGCGAGACGAAGCCGGCGCCGCCCGCGTAGCCGGGCGCCAGGCGCCGGAACAGCTCGATCGCGAAGCGGGTCTTGCCGGTGCCGCCGTAACCGGTGACGGTGAGCACGCGGGCGCCGCCGCGCAGGCGCTCGAGCGCCGCGTCCAGCGTCTCTTCGCGGCCGAGCAGGGGAGTCGTGGGGACCGGCGGCGGCACGAGCAGTCGCAAGCCGTCCCCGCTCGGCGCGCTGGCCGCGGCGGGCGTGCTCCCGCCGCCCTGCTGGCGCAGCTCCTCGCCGAGGGCTCGCGCGCTCGCATATCGCGCTCGCGGGTCCTTCTCGAGGCAGCGCAGCACGATCCGCTCGAGCTCGGCCGGGACGTCGGCGCGCTGGCTGGACATCGGCGGCGGCGGCTCGCGCAGGATCGCGCTGCCGATCACGCCCGCGGTCGGGCCCTGGAACGGGCGCCGGCCGCAGGCGAGTTCGTAGAGCAGGACGCCCAGCGCGAAGACGTCGGTGCGGGCGTCGACCTCCTCGCCGCGCACCTGCTCGGGCGACATGTACGGGAGGGTGCCCATCACCTGGCCCGGCGACGACAGCGGGGCCATCAGCGTCGCGGTCTGCGACGAACCCAGGTCGGGGCCGGAGTGGGTCAGCTTGGCGAGGCCGAAGTCGAGCACCTTGACCCGGCCGTCGGCCGTCACCATCACGTTCGCGGGCTTCAGGTCGCGGTGGACGACGCCGCGCTCGTGGGCCGCGGCCAGCGCGTCCGCCACCGCCGCTCCCAGCTCGCGCACGCGCTCGATCGGCAGCCCGCCGGGGACCACGAGCTTCTCCAGCCCGCGGCCGTCGACGAGCTCCATGGTCAGGAAGCGCGTCTCCGCGTCGTCCTCGATCGAGTGCAGGGTGACGATGTTCGGGTGGTTGAGGGCGGCCACCGTGCGCGCCTCGCGCTCGAAGCGCTCGAGTCGCTCCGCGTCCGCGGCCACGCTGGCCGGCAGCACCTTCAGCGCGACATCGCGCCCGAGGCGGCCGTCGCGGGCGCGGTACACCTCGCCCATGCCGCCCGCCCCGAGCGGCGCGAGGATCTCGTAGCGGCCGAGCCGGGTCCCGGGAGTGAGTGGCACGGGCGAAGCCTACAGCAGGGCCGGACCGGGCGTGGGACGGCTTACACGAGCTGCGCGGCGACCTTCACGATCGTCTCCCACCAGCGGGACGTCGCCGGGACGCCCGTCGCCTTCTCGACGACCTCGTGGGGCGCGGGCACGGCTTTCGGTTGCCGCTGCCACAGCCCGAGCGCGAACGGGCCCTCGAGGCGCTCGAAGCGCATCTCCCAGGCCGGGCCCGACGGCACGGAGAGCGGCAGTTGCGGTTGCCGCTTCGGCTTCGCGCACAGCGCCGCGACCCAGCCGCGCAGGTCCTTCGAGAACGTCACGCCCGCGAACGGTGCGCTGTCGACCAGCGCGCGCAGCTCGCGCGCGGAGACCACCGCGATCGCGGGCTCGAAGGGGAGCCGCTCGAGGAACGCCCGCCGCACCTCGGTGGCGGTCGCCTTGCCGCGCACCACGAAAGTACCGGCCGCGCCGATGTTGACGACGTCGAGCGCGGCCAGGTCGCGGGCGAGTTGCGCGGGGCGGAACACGTTGTTGCCGCCGACGTTGGCGGCGCGCAGGAAGACGGCATGGGGCATGGGGCGATTCTAGTCAGACGGGCGCTTGACGCCCGCCCGCGTCCCCGCCTAGCCTCCCCGCTCGGGGGGCGTGCCATGAAAGACGACGATCTGGTCGGCAAGCTGGCGGCGCGGGCGGGACTGGAGCCGGTCCATGTGCGGGCCGTGCTGGCCGCGCTGACCGAGGTCAGTTGCGAGCACGAGCAGGCCGGCCAGCCGCTGCCGATGGCCGCGCTGGGGCTGGCGCGCTGCCACGCCTTCCGGCCCCGCGCCAGCCAGGCCGCCGCCGCGTCGCAAGCCTGCGACGCCGGTGTCGAGCAACTGATCGCCCAGGCCCGCCGGCACCCGCTGGGGGTCGAGTTCCTGCTCGAGGGGGAACCCGGCTGCGTGGCCGCGATCTTCGGCACCCATGCCTTCGCCGTCGACGCCGCCCGCCAGCGCCTGACCGCGTCCGACGCCTAGAAACCCCTTCAGGAGAACACCCCCATGGCGATCCGCGAGCCGATCGTGGCCTGTGAGTGCTGGGCCCGCGACGGGCTGCAGTCGATGCCGGTGCTGGTCTCGACCGAGCACAAGGTCGAGATGATCGAGCGCGTCGTGGAGGCCGGCTTCCCGAAGGTCGAGGTGACGTCCTTCTCGCACCCGAAGCTGCTGCCCCAGTTCGCCGACGCGGCGGAGGTGCTGCGCCGGCTGAAGCGCAAGCCGGGGGCATCGTACGTGGTGCTGATGCCCAACACCCGGGGCTTCGATCGGCTCGAGGTGTGCCAGAAGGAGGGTTACGGCGCCGACGAGATCATCCTGATGATCTCGTCCAGCCAGCGCCACAACCTGTTGAACTTCCGCATGGACCACGCCGAGGCCATGCGCGAGCACGCCGCGATCATGAAGCGGGCCCACGCTCTCGGCATTCGGGTCATCGGCTGCGCCGGCACGGTCTACGGCTGCCCCGTCGGCGGCGACATCCCCACCTCCGAGGTGGCGAAGGTCGTGCGCTTCTACCTCGAGGAAGGCGCGCAGACGATCATGCTGGGCGACACCACCGGCGTCGCCAACCCGCGCCTGGTGCGCGAGCGGGTGGGCGAGCTGATGGCACTGTTCCCGGGCACCGAGTTCATCGCCCACTTCCACGACACGCGTGGCAGCGGCGTCGCCAACAGCCTGGCGATGGTCGAGCTGGGCGTGCGCTACGTGGACTGCTCGATCGGCGCCATCGGCGGCCAGCCGGCGACGGGCGCCGCCAAGTACTCGGCGGGCTACACGGGCAACACGTGCAGCGAAGACCTGATGGCGATGCTGGCCGAGATGGGCGTGCAGACCGGCATCGACGTCGAGAAGCTGATCGACGCCGGGCGCCGCGCCGAGGAGATCCTGGGCGAGCGGCTGCGCTCGAACGTGATCCGCTGCGGCCCCGTGATCCACGGCGAGTCGTCGCCACACAAGGAACCGGGAAAGGCCGTCCAGCCGCCGGCCTGACGCCGCCGGGAGCCCGGGCCCCCGATTTCCGCCGGAACTGCGCGCCCCCCGCGCGCGTATACGCTGTCGATGCTCCCCGAAAGCTTCCACGCCGATCTCCGTGTCGGGCTCCGCGGCCTCGTCCGCGAGGCGTCGTTCTGCGCGCTGGCCGTGATCGTGCTGGCGCTCGGCATCGGCGGCGTCACCGCGATGTTCAGCGTGGTGAACGGCGTGATGCTGCGCGGGTTCTCGTTCCCCAACGCCGACCGGCTGGTCAGCGCCAACTTCGTCGACCCGTCGAGCGCGACCTTCTTCGGCGTCAACGGCCAGATCTCGTCGATGGACTTCGAGGAGCTGCGGCCGGCCCAGAAGTCCTTCGACCGGCTGGCGGCGTACCTCAACGGCTCCACGGTCAACGTCACCGTGGACGGCACGCCGCGCCGCTACACCGGCGCCTACGTCACCGAGGACTTCCTGCCCGCGCTGGGCGTCACCCCGGCCCGCGGCCGCGAGATCACGGCTGCCGACAACCAGCCGGGGGCGGAGAAGGTCGCCCTGATCGGCCACGGCATCTGGCAGCGCGACTTCGGCGGCGCCGAGGACATCGTGGGCAAGCAGGTCGGCATCAACGGCACGCCGGCCACGATCATCGGCGTGATGCCGCCGGGGTTCGCGTTCCCGGTCAACGAGGAGCTGTGGATCCCGCTCTACAGCGAGTTCCCGGTCCGCCCCCGCAACGACCCGCGGGCCAACAACCCGGCGCTGCTCGGCACACTGCGTGCGGGCGTCTCGCTCGACCAGGCCAACGCCGAGTTCGGCGCCTTCGCGAAGCGCTTCGCCCTTGCCTATCCCGAGACCAACAAGGCGTTCTCGGCGGCCCAGGTCGAGCCGCTGCACGACACCTTCACGCCGCGCCCGCTGCGCGGCACGCTGCTCACCATGCTGGCGTTCTGCGTCGGCGTGCTGCTGATCGCCTGCGTCAACGTGATGAACATGCAGTTCGCGCGGGCCGCGCTGCGGGCGAAGGACCTCGCGGTGCGCTCGTCGCTGGGCGCGACCCGCTGGCGGCTGGTCCGACAGATGCTCACGGAGAGCCTGCTGGTGGCGTCGGCGGGGGCGGTGCTGGGGATCGGCCTCGCCCGCCTCTCGGTCGACTGGCTGACGGCCGCCGTGCGCAACAACGACAACCCGCCGCCGTCGTGGATCAGCTTCGACATCGACGGCCCGGCCCTCGCGTTCACCGTGGTCGCGGTGCTGCTGGCGACGATCGTCTCCGGCCTGCTGCCCGCGTGGTCCTCGTCGCGCGCCAACGTGGTCGACTCCTTGCGCGACGGCGGCCGTGGCAACACCGGCGCCCACGTGGGCCTGGTCACTCGCGGCCTGGTCGTGTTCCAGGTCGGGGTCACCTGCGTGCTGCTGGTCGGAGCGCTGCTGCAGGTGCGCTCGCTGCGCAACCAGCAGGCGATCGACTACGGCTACGACACCGCCTCGATCATGTCCGCGCGGATGGGTTTGATGGACGGCGACTACCCGACCCAGGAGGCGCGGCGCGCGTTCTTCGACCGCCTGCAGCGCGAGCTGGCGGCCCACCCGGAGTTCGGCGCGGTGGCCCTGACCAGCCGCTTCCGGATGGTGTTCTCGGGCAGTGGCCCGGTCGAGATCGAGGGCAAGCAGTACGCCCAGAAGCGCGACCGCCCGAACGCCAACTTCGAGCAGGTCACGGGCAGCTTCTTCTCGGTCACGGGCCAGAAACTGCTGGCCGGCCGCACGTTCGACGAGAACGACCTCGACACCCGCGAGCCGGTGGCCGTCGTCAACGCGGCCTTCGCCGGCAAGCACTTCGGCACCGAGAGCCCGCTCGGCCGCCGCTTCCGCACCGTCGACGGCAACAGCGAGCAGCCCGGGCCGTGGCGCACGATCGTGGGCGTCGTCTCGACGATCCGCATGCAGGGGCCGTTCAACAACCCGAACGTCGACGACTCCGGCTTCTACGTGCCTTTCTACTCGAACCCGACGGGCCCGCTGCTGACCGAGCCGTTCGCCAGCCAGTTCGCGACCGTGGTCGTCACGCCGCGCGGCGGGGCGTCCGCCGAGTCGCTGGCCGGCGCGCTGCGCCGCCAGGTGGCGCGCGTCGACTCCAACCTGCCGCTCTACTTCGTCGACACGCCGAAGAAGCAGCTCGACGGCTTCGTCGCCCAGGGTGCGGTGATCGCGACGATGTTCTCGGTCTTCGGCCTGGTCGCCGTCGTGCTCGCCTCGGTCGGCATCTACGGCGTGATGTCGTTCGCGGTCAGCCAGCGCACCCAGGAGTTCGGCGTGCGCATGGCGCTGGGGGCCGACCGTGCGCGGATCCTCGGCATGGTCCTGCGCCAGGGCTCGCGGCAGGTGGGACTGGGCGTGGCGGTCGGCATCGGGCTGGCGCTGGCCCTGGCGCTGGCCCTGCGCGATGCGATCGCGAACATCCTGTTCGGCGTCAGCGCGCTCGATCCCTCCACGTTCCTGGCGGTGGTCGCGCTGGTCGTGACCGTGTCGCTGCTCGCGGTGCTGGTGCCTGCGCAGCGCGCCACCCGCGTCGACCCGATGACCGCGCTGCGTCCCGAGTAGTCCTACCGCGCGGCGACGACCTCCGGCCCCCCGAAGCTGTAGAGCGCCTTCTCGGTGCGGATGTAGAGGCGTCCGCCCGCGATCGCCGGTGTCGCCTCTGCCTTCTCGGCAAGCGCGTTGACCGCCAGGATCTCCCACTGCGGATCCGCCTTGAGGACCGTGACCTGGCCCGC
The DNA here is from genome assembly GCA_023701125.1 of Vicinamibacteria bacterium. GTDB lineage: Bacteria > Acidobacteriota > Vicinamibacteria > Fen-336 > Fen-336 > WYBL01. The sequence continues at coordinate 9,775 of JAMPXO010000114.1, forward strand.
CTCGCTGAGCAGGTACACCTTGCCGTCCCCGGCCACGGGCGAGGCGTAGTACGAGCCGATCGCCTCCGGCGTGCGCCCGGTCTTGAGCACCGCGCCCGTGCGCGGGTCGAGCGTGGTGACGATCCCGCCGCCCTTCACGAGGTACAGAGTGTCGCGGTACACGAGCGGGGTGATCAGGTAGGAGAAGGACTTCTTGTAGCGCCAGCGCAGGTTCGACGCCGTGCGGTCGCCTTCGCCGCCGATCGCGGTGGCGACGACCCCCGCCTCCGCGACGCTCTCGTCACGCCTCGCATCCCACTCCGCGCGGGTGACGCGGCCGTCGCCGTCGGCATCCATCCAGCCGAAGTGGTCCCTGCCCTCGGCGTCGCTGGCGGCCTCGTCGCGCGACAGGTGCCCGTCCTTGTCGGTGTCGAGCCGGCCCAGTGGCTCGTCGAACGGCGGGTACTCCGGCGTCTCGCCACCGGTCGCCACCGAGATCAGGGTGTCGCCGAAGACCACCGGCGAGCCCGCGGGGGAGATGCCCTGTTTGCCGACCCACCACAGGTTCCGGCCCGTGCCCAGGTCGTAGCTGTCGTTGCGGCGGGCGCCCGCGACCAGGAGCTGCGGCGCCCCGGACGCGGGCGTGTAGACCACCGGTGTCGCGTAGGCCTCGGTCACGGCGTTGGGTCGCGCGACCCGCCAGCGGACCTGGCCGCTGCGCTTGTCGACGGCGAGCGCGAACGAGCCCTTGCGCTGGTCGCAGACGAGGGCGACGGTGTCGCCGTGGACGACGGGCGAGGCCGAGAGGCCGTAAAAGCTGTCGAACGGCCCGAGCGGCAGCCGCCAACGCTCCTTGCCGTCGAGGTCGAAGGCGACGAGGCCGAAGTCGGGGAAGAACACGAACAGGCTCTCACCGTCGGTGGCCGGCGTCGGCGTCGCGGAGTCGTTGCCGACGAAGACCTCGTGGGCGTGGGTGCGGGCGAGGTCGCGGCGCCAGGCCGGGGCGCCTGTCTTCAGGTCGAACGCCAGCGTCGCCAGCCGATCGCCGTCGAGGGCCGTCAGGAAGATGCGATCCCCGCCGACGATCGGCGACGACTTGCCCGCGGGCACCTCGACGCGCCACACCAGGTTCTTCGTGGGCCCGAACAGGACGGGCAGCGCCGCACCCTCCGCCACCCCCGCGCCGTGCGGGCCACGAAAACGGGGCCACTCCTGCGCTCCCGCCACCAGGGTGAAGCAGAACGGGACGACCCAGAGTGCGCGCATGTGCCTCCAGCGAGTGTCGGGAGCCCCGACGTGGTCGACGGCCTCTTGATTCCGGGAAAGGACGAGGACCTTGTACCACGGACGACTCGGCTTCGCAGGTCACCACCTCCCAGCCGCCCCGAATCGCCGTGTTGTTGCAGAAGTCCTTGCCGCTGCGGTCGGCTTACACTCCGAGCGAATCCACGACAGCCCGGGAGGCCACCGTCATGCCCGTGTCCCGTCGCACGCTGTTCCAGCTCGGACTCACGGCTGGCGTGGGGGCTGGCGTTCCTCCGTGGGCCGAGGCCGTCGAGGGCTGTGCCGAGCGCGCGACGGCGCGTGCCGTGCGGCGGCTTCCGCTTCGTCACGTGCGCATCACGGGCGGACCGCTGCTGCACGCGCAGGAAGCAGACGCGGCCTACCTGCTCTCGCTCGACGTCGAGCGGCTGCTCGCCGCGTACCGGCGCCGGGCCGGGATCGCCACGTCCGCGGCGCCGTACGGTGGCTGGGACGGCGAGGGCCGCAACCTGACCGGGCACATCGCGGGCCACTACCTGTCGGCGGTGAGCCTGATGTGGGCCACCAGCGGCGATTCCCGGTTCGAGCAGCGGGCCGATGCGCTCGTCTCCGGGCTCGCAGAAGTGCAGGCGCGACATGGTGACGGCTACCTCGGCGCGATCGAAGGCGGGCGACGCGCCTTCGCGGAGCTGGCGCGTGGCGAGATCCGCTCGACTTCTTTCGACCTGAACGGCGAGTGGTCGCCCTGGTACACGCTGCACAAGACCTTCGCCGGCCTGCGCGACGCCTTCCGCCACGTGGGCAACCGCACGGCGCTCGACGTGGAGGCGCGCTTCGCGGCGTGGGCCGACGGCGTGGTCGGCGGGCTCGACGCGGAGCAGGTCCAGCGCATGCTGAACACCGAGTTCGGCGGCATGAACGAGGTGCTCGTCGACCTCTTCGTCGACACCCGCGACGAGCGCTGGCTGCGGCTGTCGTACCAGTTCGAGCACACCGCGTTCCTCGAGCCGCTGATGCGCCACGAAGACGTGCTCGCCGGCACCCACGTCAACACCCAGATCCCGAAGCTGCTCGGCTCCCTCGCCCGTTTCCGGGCCGCCGGCACGGCCGGCGACCTGGCGGCGGCCGCCTTCTACTGGGACCGGGTCACCGCCCACCACTCCTTCGCGACGGGCGGCCAGGGCACGGATGAGTACTACGGGCCGCCCGACGTGATCGGCGGCCGCGTCGACAACCGCACGGCGGAGTCCTGCAACGTCTACAACATGCTGGCGCTGACCCGCAGCCTGTTCGAGCTGCGCCCGGACTCGCGCTACGCGGACTACCTGGAGCGCGCGTTGTTCAACCACGCGCTGGCGTCGATCGACCCCGACTCCTCGCGCATGTGCTACATGGTGCCGGTCGGGCGCGGCGTGCAGCACGAGTACCAGGACATGCAGCGCAGCTTCACGTGCTGCGTCGGCACCGGCATGGAGACCCACGCCCAGCTCGGCGACGGGATCTACGCCGAAGACGGCGACCGGCTGTGGGTCAACCTGTACGTGCCGTCCACCGCGCTGTGGGAGGCGGCCGGCGTGCGGCTGGCGATGGAGACGGACTTCCCGGAAGGCGCGCGCGCGCGGCTCACGCTGACGCCGCGCGCGCCGCGCGAGTTCACGCTCGCGCTCCGGCGTCCGCACTGGGCGGGCGCGGGCTTCGCGGTGCGGGTCAACGGGCAAGCCGCGGCGCTCGGAGAGCCGCCAGCGCGCCCCACGACCGGCCCCTACTCGCGCGGCACCCCGGCCAGCACCTACGTCGAGTTGAAGCGGACCTGGCAGGCTGGCGACGTCGTGGAGCTCGCGCTGCCGAGGTCGCTGCGGCTGGAGCCGACGCCGGACCTGCCCGCGCGCGCCGCGATCCTGTGGGGGCCGCTGGTGCTCGCGGCCGACCTGGGCTCGGAGCTGGCGCGCGGCGGCGACGAGGAGGAGCTGATCGAGCCGCCGCCCCCGGCGCCGGTGATCGTCGCCGTGGACCCGTCGCCGGCTACATGGCTCGTGGCCACGGGAGCGCCGGTCTCGTTTCATGCCCAGGGAGTCGGTCGCACGCCCGATCCCGCCGGCGGGGTCCGCGACGTCACCTTCGTGCCGTTCTACCGGCTGCACCGGCGCTTGTACTCCGTGTACCAGGACGTCTTCTCGCCCGAGGCGTGGGAACGTGAACGGGCAGCCCTGGCTGCCGCGGCCGGGCGCCAGCGTGCGCTCGAGGCCGCGACCGTGGGCTTGATGGTGGCGGGCGAGCCGGAGTCGGAGCGCGCGGCCGGGTTCGAGTCCGGCCCGGGCACCACCCCGGCGCGGCTGATCGGGCGGCCGGCGCGGCGCACGAAGAGCTGGATCGCCTTCGATCTGCCCGTGGACCCGAACCACCCGACGGCGCTGGTCGTCACGTACTACAGCGGCGACCGCCGCAGCTTGCCGGCGTCGTTCGTGATCCAGGCGGAGGGCGTCGAGGTGGCCTCCGTCCAGCTGGCGCTGAGCGACCCCCAGCACTTCTTCGACGCGACCTATCCGCTGCCCCGCGAGGTCACTGCCGGCAAGGCGAAGCTGCGGGTCCGCTTCGAGGCTCGCGAGGGCAGCCAGGTGGCGGCGCTCTTCACGGTCCGCATGGTCCGTTCCGACCAGGCTCCCCGGTGACCGGGCGTCAGCGAACGGAGCCCGTCGCCAGCGGGCATGCCGCGGTCAACGGCATCGCCATGTACTACGAGGTGTACGGCGCGCACGGCGGTGTGCCGCTCGTCCTGCTGCACGGCGGCGGGTCCACGCTGGACGTGACCTTCGGCCGCATCCTGCCCACGCTGGCCGCGCAGAGGCGCGTGATCGCGGTGGAGGAGCAGGGACACGGCCGCACGACCGATCGCGAGGCCGCGGTCAGCTTCGAGGCGTCGGCGGACGATGTCGCGGCGCTGCTGCGCCACCTCGGGATCGGCCTGGCGGACGTGTTCGGTTTCAGCAACGGCGCCAGCGTCGGCCTGCAACTGGCCTTGCGGCACGCAGGCCTGGTCCGGAAGCTGGTCTTTGCGTCGGCGATGACGCGCCGCGACGGCGCGCACGCGGCGCTGTGGGAGTTCATGGCGAAGGCCGACTTCTCGAACATGCCGCGGGTGCTCAAGGACGCGTTCCTGGCGGTGACGCCGGATCTGCAGCGGCTGCGGACCATGCACGACAAGGATGCCGCGCGGATGCGGGGCTTCCGCGACGTGCCCGACGAGGCGCTGGCCTCGATCCGGGCGGCGACGCTCGTGGTGGTCGGCGACCGCGACATCGTCCGCCTCGAGCACGCGCTGGAACTGGCGCGCCACATCCCGGGCGCGCGCCTGCTCGTGCTGCCGGCCGGACACGGGGACTACCTGGGCGAGGCGGTGACGACGACTCGCGAGACGGCCCTCCCGGAGCTGACGGCGAGGCTGGTCGGGGAGTTCCTGGCCACGCCCTGAACCCCCGATCACACCGCCGACGCTGCGCTGGCCTCTACTGTCGCGGGTCGGCGCCGGGCTGACCGAGCGGGCCGATCGGCCTCGCGCGGGCGGGCGGGACCGGCTCCTTCGCCAGCTTGTCGCGCAGCCAGGCGAGCCCCGCCTCGAGCTGCGCGTCGCGGCCGTCGAAGGTCGCTCGCGGCAGGTTGTCGACGGCGACGTCGGGATCGACGCCGCGTCCCTCGAGCAACCAGTGACCTTCGGGGTCGTACTGCGGGAACTCCGCGGCGCGGGCGCGACCGCCGTCGCGCAGGTTGTTTCGCCCGGTCAGCCACACGCCTGCGCCCGCGGTGCGCTGGCCGATCAGCGGCCCGATCGACAGCGCCTTGACGCCGGCCGCGAAGGTCTCGCCGTCCGAGTAGGTGTGCTCGTTGACGAGCACCACGACGTGGCCGCGGAACGTCTGCTGCATGTTCCAGTAGGCCGGGCCGCCCGGCGTCTTCCAGAACGCCCACGCCCGGCGCAGCAGCTTCTCGATGATCCAGGAGTCGATGTTGCCGCCGCGGTTGTTGCGCACGTCGAGGATCAGGCCGTCGCGGTCGAACTGGGCGTAGAACTCGCGGGCGAAGGTGTTGACGTCGGCGCCGCCCATCGCCCGCAGGTGCAGGTAGCCGATGCGGCCGAACGACACGCCCTCCACGCGGGCGAGGTTGGAGCGCTCCCACTCGGTCATCGCCAGCGCGTAATGGCGGTCGCCGTCGACCGGCACCACCACGGCGCGATGCTCCGTGGCGCCGCGCTTCAACGTCAGCAGCACCTGCTGCCCGGCCTGGTTGAGCAGCGCGGCGTAGGGTGCGCGCTCGGTCGTCGGCACGCCGTTGATGGCGGTGATCACGTCGCCGACCTTCGCGTCGACGCCGGGCGCCGCCAGCGGCCCGCGCTCGCTCGGCAGCTCGGCCTCGGTGCTGAAGATGCGGGCGATGCGATGACCGCCGTCGACGGCCTCGAGTTCCGCACCCAGCGACGCGAACGCCGCACCGTCCGTGGCCTTGCGCAGCTCGCCCGGGACGACCTGCGAGTGCAGGCTGCCGACCTCGGCCGACATCTGGGCCAGTACGTCGTTCAGCTCCTCGCGCGCCGCGACCCGCGCCACCAGCGGCTCGTGGCGCGCGCGCACCGCGTCCCAGTCGACGCCGCGCAGCGCCGGGTCGTACAGGAACTCGCGGTGCATGCGCCAGGCGTCGGCGAACATCTGCCGCCACTCCTGTCGCGGGTCGAGCTCGAGCTGCCAGTCCTTCAGCCGCACCTGGGCCTTGGTCAGCTCGCTGGGAGCCTTGGCGCCGGCGTCGACGACCAGCAGGTCGCCCGGCCCCTCGGCCGTCGCCTTCACGATCAGCAGCTTCTTGCGGTTGCCCGAGAGCTGGAAGAACCGTACGTCGGCCATGAAGGTCTCGGGCTTCGGCCCGTCGTCGGCGATCGTCAGCGTCTTCAGGCAGGGCCGGGAGTCGTCGCCCGGCTCGCGGTCGAGCAGGTAGAGCCGCGCACCGTCGACGGCCAGCGCTTCGTAGCCGCCCGCGGCGACCGGCACCTCGTACAGGCGCTCGGCGAGGCCGGCATAGTCGATCGCGGGCAGCGCGGGCGCCGGGTCCTTCTTCTTGTCGTCCTTCTTGTCAGCCTTGTCGCTCTTGTCCTTGTCGTTTGCGACCGCCCTGGCGGCGGGCGCCAGCTCGTCTTTCGGCTGGAACGGGAAGCGGCGGCCCGGCTGCAGCGCGAGTGCGTAGACGCGGGTACGGCGCGCAAAGCCCGGGCCCATGTTGCGATCGCCCCAGGGGCCGCTCGGCCAGGCTTCGAAGTTGCGGTCGGAGAGGAAGTACAGCCAGTGGCCGTCGGGCGAGAACGCCGGCGCGCCCGAGACGTACTTGTCGCTGGTGAGCACGTGGACCTTGCGGCTCGCCACGTCGAGCAGGAACACCTGGTTCAACTGGCGGTCGGTGCCCGAGCGGGCGAAGGCCAGCGCCTTCGAGTCCGGCGACCACGTGATGTCGGCGTGGAAGTCGGCGGGGTTCTCGTCGACCAGCGTGTTGGCGCCGCTCGCCAGCTCGAGCAGGAACAGCCGGCCGCGCTTGTCGTTGTGGGCCAGGAAGCGGCCGTCGGGCGAGGGGAACACGTCCCAGCGGTGGGCGCCGCCGTCGCGGGTGAGCCGGGTGCCCGTGGACGAGCCGTCCGTGGGGAAGCGCCAGATCTCCTGCTCGCCGCTCTGGTCGGTGATCGCGACTACGGCCTTGCCATCCGGGGCGAGCGCGGTGGCGAACACGCGCGCGTCCCCGGGCAGGGTCAGGTCGACACGTCGCAGCGGGCCCACGCCGGCGAGCGCCAGCCGGCCGCGGGCGACGACGGCCACGCGCTCGGCGTCCTCGCCGATCCCGACATCGGTGAGGAGCTTCACGGGCTGCTTGTGCCAGCGCTTCCGCGCCTGGTCGAAGTCGGAGACGAGGTCGATCGCGAGCGCCTGGTCCTGGCCGGAGGCGAGGTCGAACAGCCGCAGGTCGGCGCCGAGCTGATAGACGATGCGGCCCGCCGC
>JAMPXO010000115.1 GCA_023701125.1 Vicinamibacteria bacterium
CCCCCCGACCCGGCGTCCACCACCACGGCCCCCACCCCGAACGCCTCGCGGTAGATGGCACCCGCCAGGGCCGACGCGCGCGAGCCGTTGCCGCCCCTGACGAAGGTCACCAGCACGAACTCGGGCCGGGCGGCGGGGGCGAACGAGGCGAACCAGCCGACGCCGGAGCACGAGCCCGTCTTGCCGCCGACCACGAGGTCGGTGTCGAACGCGGGTGCCGCCGAGCCCTCGCTGACCGCGCTCGCGTAGCCGTCCCACAACTCGGCGAGCGGGGCGCCGGCGGGCAGTGTCCAGCGCGCCCGCGGCGCGACCGGGTCCGCGGCCAGTTGCGGCTGCCACAGCGTGCCGCCGTTGAGCGTCGCGGCCACCAGCAGGCCCAGTTGCAGCGCCGTGGTGCGCACGCCGGCGCCGTGGCTCGAGGTGTGGCCCACGTGCGAGGGACGCACCGTGTCGGGCAGCTTGCCCGCCGACTCGCCCTTCAGGTTGAGGCCGCTGGGGCTGCCGAGTCCGAGCAGCCGTCCGTAGCGCTCGACCTTCTCCCAGCCGATCTTCTCGCCGATCTGCTCGAAGTACGGGTTGCACGAGACGCCGATCGCGCGGCGCAGGTCGATCGGGCCGTGGCCCGGCCACATCCAGCAGCCGCCGTCGCAGGTGAGCCGCGTCTGCGGCGTGATCGCACCTTCGCTCAGGCCGGCCAGCGCCACCACCAGCTTGAACACCGAGCACGGCTGGTAGGCGTTCAGCACCGCGTAGCGCGGGTTCGCGATCGCGATCACCCGGCCCGTCCACGGGTCGAGCGCGACGGCGCCCGCGGCGCGGCGGCCGATCGCCTTGCGGGCGGCCTCGCCGATCTGCAGGTCGCGGGCCGAGGGGTGAGGCGAGTAGACGACCTGCGAGGTGGCCGCCGAGGGCCCGGGCCGACGCCGCTTCGAGGCCTGCGGTGCCGCGGCCCGGGCCAAGTCCAGCGACGCCCAGCCGAACGCGCACATCACCGTCAGCGCGAGCGCTGCACGCGAGAGCCTCATCATCTGGAATCGTAACAGGCCCCTGCTAGACTTCCCCCGTGCCGCTGGCCTCTCTGCCGCTGCTCGTCCTGCTGCTCTCTGCCGCGCCCCAGGCCGCGCCCGAGCCGGCGCCGCCGTCTGCCCGCAGCCACACGGTGGTGGGCGAGCTGGCGCGCGTCGATCTCGATCGCGGTGAGCTGACCGTGCGGGTGCCGAAGCAGGGCCGCGACCACGTGCTGCCGACCGGGCCCGAGACCCGCTTCGTCGGCGGCGGCCGCGCCCTGCAACTCGTCGACCTGCGGGCCGGCGACCCGGTCGTCGTCGTCTGCCGCGACGGACCGGGCGGCCACCGCGCGGTGCTCGTCAAGACGGGCGCCTCGCGCTACGCGGCGCCCACGCCCGGCGCGCGCCGGCCGTGAGCGGCCGCGTGAAGACCCGAACCAAAGAACCCGACCGAGGAGTGACACCGATGCGCATTCACAGCCGTACGCTGGCCACGGGCCTGCTGGCCGCCCTGGCCCTGGTCCCCGACGCGCTGGCGCTCGACAAGGACGCCAAGAAGTGGCAGGAGGGCGTCCAGATCCTGATCCTCCCCGCCGAGGAGAAGGTCTACAAGGACCTCAAGGACAAGGGCGACATCGCCGAGTTCCAGAAGATCTTCTGGAAGCGCCGCGACCCCGATCTCGAGACGCCCGAGAACGAGTACCAGAAGCAGTTCGAGGCGCTGAAGCTCGAGCTCGACGCCAAGTACAAGGTAGCCGGCAAGGACGGCTCGAAGACCGACTGCGCCCGCGTCCACGTGCTGTTCGGCGCGCCTTCCGACGTGAAGGAAGTGGGCGAGGCGCAACCGGGCCGGCTGGCGCCGACGCGCTGGACCTGGGTCGACGAGCAGACGAAGCAGCCGCGCGGCCAGGCCGACTTCGACGAGCTGTGCTCGCTGCCCCAGGGCACCCGCATCGGCGAGCAGCTCGTGCGCGCCGCGGAGTCGAAGATCGTGTTCCCGACCCTCGACTACCGCCGCGGCAAGGACGGCAAGATCGTCAAGCTGGAGGACCAGCTTCCGAAGCCGACGCCGATCCAGGCCCTGCTCAAGGCCCCGCGCCAGGACTTCGCTCTCACCGCCGAGACCCTGTTGATGATCAAGGGCCAGGGCGGCGCGACGTACCTCGCGGGTGTCGTCACGGCGCCGGTCGAAGGGCTCGACGTGCAGGACGTGCTGGGCAAGAAGATGATCCGGCTCGAGGTCGTGACCGCGGCGCTCGACGCCGCCGGCAAGGCAGTGGCCACCGAGCGCGAGCGCGAGACGATGCTCGAGGTCGGCGCCGACGGCCAGGTGTCGCTGTCGTTCCGCTCGGCGCTCAAGCCCGGAAAGTACACGCTGCGGGTCGCGGTCCACGACAAGAAGACGGGCAAGGGCAGCGTCGTCGAGCTGCCGGCCGACGTGCCGGACCTGGGCGCCGGCCTGCACGTGACCGGCATGCTGTCGAAGGGGATCGTGTCGACGCCCGGCGAGGCGCCCGACACCGAGCACCCGTACTCGGACTTCATGCTGATCGGCGGCGGCAACAAGGTGCTCTTCACGCCGGTGGCTGGCGGTCGCTTCGTGAAGACCGACAAGCTGGACATGATCGCGTGGGTCTACGGCATGCAGGCCGAGGCCGCCCCCGCCGCCGACCCGGCCGCCGCGGCGCCGGCCGCGCCCGGCAAGGCCAAGGTGGTGATCAGCACCGCGCTGCTGCAGGCCGGCCGCACCAAGGCCAAGGCCGACGACGCGACCTACGACCGCACGGAGCAGGTGCTGCACCAGGTCGGCCCGCTCGACCTGGCCGGCTTTGCCCCGGGCAAGTACAGCGTCCAGTTCAAGGTGAAGGACCAGGTCGCGAACAAGGACTTCACGCTGGAGCTGCCGTTCGAGATCCTGCCCTAGCTCGACGTAGCCCCCATGGGACCGGCGCCGGGTTCACCCCGGCGTCGGAACCCGACGGGGCGCGCCCTTCGTGTTTCGAGAGGCTCTCGGCCGAGAGCGCCGGCTCAGGCCGCCTTCTTCGCCTCCGCGCCGCCCAGGATCGCGAGCGCCTTGTCGAGCACCGGGTCTTCGCCGGGCTTGGCTTCGTCGACTTCGACCTCGACGTCGGGCTTGACGCCCTTGAGGTGGATCGGCGTGCCCTTGGGCGAGACGTACTTGGCGACGGTCAGGATCAGCCCGCCTTCGGGCATCGGGAACGGCCGCTGCACGGCGGCCAGGCCGAACGTGGTCTCGCCGACGACGGAGCCGCGCCCGGCGTCGAGCAGCGCCGCGGCCACCACCTCGGCCGCGCCGGCGGTGCCGCGGCTGGTCAGCACCGCCACCGGCCCGTCCCAGGCGACCTTGGTCGGGTCGGCGTTGATCTCGGCAGCCGCGCCCTTGCGGCTCACGGTCCTGGCGACGACGCCGGTCTTGATGAAGAGCTGGGCGACGGCGGCGCCGTGCTCGACGGGTCCGCGCGCGACCTGTCGCAGGTCCAGCGCCAGCGCCTTCACGCCGGCGCGTTGCAGGCCCTCGATCTCGGCCCGCAGCTCGGCCGCGGTCTGCGCCGTGAACTCCTCGACGCGGATCACCGCGGTGTGCGGGGTCGGGCGCGTGCTGCGCACGGTGCCGGCGGCCAGCCGCTCGCGCACGAGCGAGAACTCGAGCGGGTCCGCGGCGCCCGGGCGCAGCACCTGCAGCTTGACCGTGGTGCCCGCCGCGCCGCGCAGCGCCTGGAGCCCGGCCGGCACCGACAGCGTGCGGGTGTGGTGCTCGTCGATCGACTTGATCACGTCGCCGGCGCGCAGCCCGGCGCGCTCCGCGGGCGAGCCGGGCGCGGGCGCCACCACCATCAGGAAGGCGAAGCGGCGGGTCAGCGCGAGCCCGACTTCGGCCGCGCCGTCCGGCTTGCCCGCGGTGTACGCGCGGAACGTGGCGTCGTCGAGCCACGCGCTCTCGCCGTCGAGCGCGTCGCCCAGCCCGCGCAGCGCGCCGTCGAGCGTGCGGTCGAGGTCGACGGGCTCGACGTAGGAGTCGATCACCAGCCGCACGACCTCGTTGAAGATGGAGAGCTGGCCGTAGGTGTCGTCGCCCTTGACGCGGGACAGCACCGAACCCACCGCCAGGTAGAAGACGAGGCCGGTGGACGCCATGGCGATCATCAGACGCGTGCGGGGGCTCATCACTCCATCATAGACGGCGCGGCCGTTCAGCGTGCTCGCGTCGCCAGCCAGGGGGTTGGATCTTCCGGGCGGCCGTCGCGGCGGATCTCGAAGTAGAGCCCGCGGCCGGCCGTCTCGCGGTCGGCCGCGGTGCCGAGCACCGTGCCGGCCTCGACCCGGTCGCCGGCCTTGACTGCCAGCTCGCCGAGGTGGGCGTACAGGGTGTGGCTGCCGCCGCCGTGGTCGACGATCGCCATCAGGCCGTAGCCGCGGAAGCGCTCGGCGAAAGCGACCGTGCCCTCGTGCACGGCCGCGACCGGCGCGCCCTCGGCGGTGTCCAGCTCGAGACCGTTCTGCACGGTGTAGGTGTCGAAGCGGGGATGGCGGCGGCGGCCGAAGCCGGCCACCACCCGGCCCGTCGCCGGCCACGGCAGCGAGCCGCGGAAGGCGGCGATCGGCACCGAGACGCCGCCGCCGCCGAGCCCGGTCAGCAGCCCGGAGAGCTGCTCCTCGGCCTGCACCAGCTCGGCCACGTAGGCCGCGTGGGTCTCCTTCTGCTCGACCAGCGCGGTCAGTCGAAGGGTCTTGCGGCGGCGCTCGGCGTCCAGCGTTCGGCGGCGGCGGACCAGCTCGGTGCGCTGCTCCATCGCCTCCTGCGTGCGTTGCTGCAGCGTCTTCTGTTCCGCCTCCATCGCGTCGAGGTCGCGGCGGAAGGAGCCGACCCGCTCCTTGTCGCGCCGCGCCAGCGCGGCGACGTGGCGGTAGCCCGCCATGAAGTCCGACGGGCGCTCGACCGACAGCAGCAGCCGCAGGTACGACATCTCGCCCATCTTGTAGAGGTCGCGGGCGCGCGCCCGCAGGCCCGGCCGCTCGGCCTCGATCGAGGCCTCCAGCGCGCGGACCCGGGCCACGGCCTGGTCGAGCAGGGCGTTGGTGCGCTCCAGCCGCAGTTGCGCCTCGCGCGCCTCCTCGGCCCGCAGCCGCACCTCGACCTCCAGCCGCTCGACCTCGCCGAGCAGCCCCTTCTCGTCGCGGCGCAGGCGCTCCAGCTCGCGTTGCAGCGACGCGCGCCGGTCCTGGACCCGCCGCAGCCGGTCGTCCGCAGCCGGCGCGGGTGTCGGTGCCGGGTCCTGGGCGAGGACCGACCCGAGCGCGAGCATCGCGGCCACCGCCGCCGCCCTGCCGCGCCCGAGCCGAGTCAGGAGCGCCTCCCGTTCAGAGCAGCGGCTTGCCGTCGAGGTCGGCCGGCAGCGGCACGCCGAGCGCCTTCAGCACCGTCGCCGACAGGTCCATGATGTGCGGCTTGTCCGTCGGCAGCCGCCGGTTCGAGAACAGCACGCCGCCCGAGATCTCGGTGGCGGTGGCGCAGTGGTCGCCGCTCCAGCGCCGGTTGTTGTTCTCGATCACGGCCTTGCGCACGCCGCCCATGGTGTCCTGCCAGCCCACCCGGTAGCCGTCGTTGAAGCCGACCTGAAGGTCGGGCGCGTACTGGATGTACTCGCCGTGGTAGATGTCGTCGCGGCGGTAGATGTCCGCGAACACGCGCGCGCCGTCGTCCGGGTCCTGCAGCGTGACCAGCTTGTTGCGGATCTCCTCCTGCAGCGCCTTGTACTCGGCCCCGGGCGAGACGATGCCCTTGCTCTCGCGGCCGCGCAGGTTGAAGTAGATCTGGCCGAGGCCGACGGCGTAGGCGCGGGTCTTCGACCAGTCGACGCCTTCCCAGAACTGGCCGCGGCCGAACAGGTCCTCGAGGCCCTTGTCGACGCCCGTCTGGCCCTCGAACATCATGTAGCCGTTCTGCACCAGCCAGGTGTTGAGGTTGACGCCGCGGCGGAAGGTGTGGAAGCCGTGGTCGGACATGACGATGAACAGCGCGTCCTTCGGCACCTTGGCCCGCAGCCGGCCGACGAGGTCGTCGGCGCGGCGATAGACCTTCTCGATCGCGTCGCCGTACTTCGCCGCCAGCTTCTCGTCGTACATCGGGTGCTTGGGGTCGATCAGCCGCCACATCATGTGCGAGACGCGGTCGGTGGTCTCGATTGCCGCCACGAACAGGTCCCAGTCGACGCGGTCGAGGCTGTCGAAGATCAGCTTCTCGCGGTCGTCCATCGCCTTGTCCGAGTCGTACAGGAACGCGGCCTCGTCGAGCCGGCCCTCCTGCAGGCCCTTGTCGGCCGACTCGGCCCAGCCCAGCGTGCGGTAGACGCCGATGCGATCGGAGATCTGCTTGGCGAAGGCTTCCGGCTGGCTGATCGGCACCGGCGGCGTGTGGCGCGGGTCGAAGTTGACCGGGCTCGCGTACAGCCGCAGCTCGTCGCCGGCCTCGACCGCGTAGAACTGGGTCATGCCGCGCACCTTCATCAGGAAATTGAAAGTGAAGGTGACCGGCACCCACTCGCTCCACTGCCCGGTCTTGAGCACGACTTTGGTGCCCTGGACGTCGATTTCGGCCTGGCCGGAGCCCTCCTGCCAGCGCACGGAAAGCGGGATGTTGACGTCCTTGCCGGTCGCCAGCGCATCGAGCCGCGCGCGGTCCTTGTCGGAGAGCGGGGCCTGCGCCTGCTTCGTGCGCAGCGCCGCCTCCTCCTGCTTGAGGATCGGGTTTTCCGGGCCGCGCAGGAAGGTCTGCGACACCCCGTTCTCGAACAGCAGCCGCTTCAGGTAGCCGCCGAACTCGGCGCTGCCCTCCTCGAACGAGGACAGGTCGGTCGCCCAGTAATAGAAGGTGCCGACGGTGCCGCGGATGTCGGGCAGCGGCAGGCCGCCCATCAGCTCGCCGTGCTCGACCTCCTCGGGCGGGAAGGTGACGGGCACGGTGAGCACGACGCTCTTGATCCCCGCGCGGCCGGCGTGGACCCAGAAGGACGTGCCGCCGCGGGTCGAGGTCAGCTTCGGCCGCTTGATCGGGAACGTGCCCCACAGGAACTGCGGCGGCTCGCGCTTGACCATCGCCAGGTCCGGCATGTACGTCTCGAAATCGCGGACCAGGAAGTCGTAGATGTTGTGCTTGCCCGGGTTGACGCCGGTCGCGAAGCTGGACCACGCCGTCGGCGACTCGGACGGCTGGGTCGTGTCGAGGGTGCGGAAGATCCCCTCCTCGGCCAGCCGCTTGAGGTTGGGCATCTTGCCCTCGTCCATGAACTTCTTCGACAGCGTCGGGTCCATGCCGTCGAAGCCGATCACGAACACGCGCTGCGGGGCGCGCTTGAGCGGCGTGGTGGTCTTCTGGCCCTGGCAGGCGGCAGCGGTGGCGACCAGGGCGACGACGAACCCGGCGGCCAGCGCGCGGGAGACGGACGAACGCAACATTTACGGAGACTCCTTCGGTTCCTGAACCGTGCGAAACGTCGATGCTAGCAGCAGGCCCCGGCGCGGCCCGAACCGCAGGCTACGGGGCGAGGCCGCGCAGGTGGCGGCGGACGATCGCTCTCACGCGATCGTGGGGGCCGAAGGCGCGGTCCAGGTCGTCCGTCGACCAGGCCGCGTTCTCCAGGATTACGACGGTGACAGCGTGGTCGGGGTAATGCAGCAGCAGCGACTGGTAGCCCTCGGGCAGGTAGCCGCCGTGGCTCCACTCGCGCAAGCCGTCGGCTTCGCTGAGTTGCAGGCCGTACCCGTAACCGAGGCGACCCCAGCGACTGTCGCGGCTGGCCCCGACCGTCACCATCGCCGCATGGCTCGCCGCGGGCAGCAGCCGGCCCCCGTGCAGGCACGCGGCCCAGGCCAGCACCTCGCGGGCGGTGAGCGCCATGCCGCCGCTCGCGAACTGGTCTCGGCCGGGCACCGTCCCGGTCGGCTGCAGGCCCTGTGCCGTCTCCTCGTGGCCCGCCACCGGCGGCGAGGTCACCGATCCGGGCGCGATCCCGCAGCGTGCGAGCAGGCCGTCGACGAGCGCTTCGAGCCCCTGGCCCGTGGCCTGCTCCAGCATGCGGCCGAGCAACTGGTAACCGGTGTTGGAGTACGCGAAGCGGCTGCCGGGCACGAACGCGGGTGCGCGCTCCGGGCCTTTCAGCCCCGAGGTGTGGTTGAGGAGCTGGTGTGGCGTGACGGCATTCGCCCACGGCGGCACCGGCGCGGGCCACAGCGCCCCGGCCGGCCGCGCGAGGGGGAACCGGCCCGAGGTGGCGACGTCGAGTGCCAGCGCCGCGATCACCTGCTTGCTGATCGAGGCGACCGCGTAGCGTGAGCCCGGCGGTGCGCCGGTGGCGGCCGGGGCCAGGGTCCGGCCGTAGAGGACCGCTCCGTCGCGGGCGACCAGCAACTCGCCGTGAAAGGGGCGCGGCTCGCCCGCCGCGATCGCCGCGTCGAGCGCCGTGCTCAGTGCCGGATCACCGTCCTCCGCCGCGCCGACGCCGGCGAGGAGCGCTGCGGCCACGATCGCCGCGGCGGTCCAGGGCGCCTGTCCGGTCACCTAACGGATGCGCTTCTTGATGCGGCGGGGCGCGTCCGGGCCGGGCAGCGGCGGCAGCGAGGCGGGCCGCACGTCGAGCGGCAGCGCGGCCCGGGTGGCGTCGTCGGCGGGGAGGTGCGCCACCTTGCCGCTGCCGTCGCCGATCGGGATCAGCGTCGGCTCGATCACCGGGAACGAGTCGGTGTCGGACGGCTGGCGGCCGTTGGCGGAATCCGGGTAGAGCGCCAGGAGGTGGCGCTTCAGCGTCAGGTTGGTGGGCCCGTAGCCCTTGTCGTAGAGGAAGTGCTCGCAGGCCTGGCCCATCTCGGCCGCCGAGTGGTAGCGCTGCTCCGGATCGCGCTGCAGCGCCTTGCGCAGGATCTCGACCACGCCCTCGGGGATCTCCGGGTTGAGCTCGCGCGGCGACGGCACCTGGCCGGCGACCACCTGGCCCAGCACGTCCGAGGTGGTGGCGCCCTTGAACAGCCGGTCGAGGGTCAGCATCTCGTACAGCACGGCGCCCAGGCTGAACAGGTCCGAGCGGTTGTCGGCGCGCAACTCGACCACCATCTCCGGCGCCATGTAGGCGGGCTTGCCGGAGAGCCGGCTCTCGCGCTTGCCGCTGCGGGCCGCGATGCCGAAGTCGATCAGCTTCACGGCGCCCTCGCGGGTCATCATGATGTTGCTGGGGCTGACGTCGCGATGGACGATGCCCGCGCTCTCGTACACGTACTGCAGCGCGCGGCAGACCCGGCTGACGATGAACACGCACAGCTCGGGGTTGGGGGGCTCGCCCGTCTGCTTGTGGCGCTCCAGGAAGTCGACCAGGCTCCAGCCGTCGATGTACTCGAGGATGATCGACAGCAGGCCGTCGACCCGCTCGAAGTCGAAGATGCGGCCGATGTTCTCGTGGTCGAGCACCGCGTAACGGCGGGCCTCTTCGACGAACAGCGCGACCAGGTCCAGGTCGTCGGCGTCGAGCAGGCGCTTGATCACGATCGGGCGGAAGAAGTCCGCTTCGCCGTTGAGCCGCCCGAGGAACACGCGGCCCATGCCGCCCGACGACAACTCGCGGAGGACGACGTACTTGGAGGAGCCCACGATAGGCCGGAGCTTATACTGCCGATCGTGCGTTTTCTCGCCCTCGACGTCGGCGACCGGAGGATCGGTGTCGCCCTCTCCGACGAGACGGCACTGCTCGCTTCGCCCCACTCCACGATCGAACGGGTGGGCCCGAAGAAGGACGTGCGCGCTGTCGCCCTGCTCTGCCAGCAGCACGAGGTGGCGGAGGTCGTCGTCGGCCTGCCGAAGAAGCTCGACGGCACGCTCGGGCCACAGGCCGAGAAGGTGATCGAGTTCGTCGACGCGCTGCGCCGCTCGCTGCAGCAGCGGGTCCCGGTCGTGACCTGGGACGAGCGCTTCACGACCGTCATCGCGCAGCGCGCGCTGATCGAGGCCGACATGTCGCGCCGCGACCGCCGCGAGGTGGTCGACAAGGTCTCGGCCGCCGTGCTGCTCCAGGGCTACCTCGATGCGAGACGCGCGGGTGGCCTGCCGCCGGCCGACGCCGGGGCATGAGGCGGCTGGCCGCCGTTGCGGCGCTGCTGTGCGTCGCGTGGCTCGCCTGGTTGCACGAGACGCGCACGCCGCTGCGCGCGATCTCTGCCCCGGCGATCGAGTTCGACGTGCCGCCGGGCGCCAACCCGACCTCGATCGGCCGCGACCTGCAGGCGGCCGGCCTGGTCCGCCACCCGCTGGTGTTCCGCGCACTGGTTGCCCTGCGCGGGTCCGGTCCGCGGCTGCGCGCCGGCCACTACACGTTCGAGGGCCCGCTCACGCTGGAGCAGGTGCTCGACAAGCTGGAGAAGGGCGAGGTCGCCCGTCGCCCATTGACCTTCCCCGAGGGCCGCAACTTCGTGGAGATGGCGGCCATCGCCGCGGGCCGCGAGCTGGACCTCGCCCGCTTCCTGGCCGCCGCCCGCGATCCGGCGCCGATCCACGACCTGGACCCGGCCGCCACCGACCTCGAGGGCTACCTGTTCCCCGACACCTACGACCTGCCGCGCGGCCGCGACGTCGAGGCGGCGCTGGTGCGGCGGATGGTGGCGCGCTTCCGCGAGGTCGCGCTGCCGCTGCTGCCGCGGGCCGAGGCCGCGGGCCTGTCGCTGCGGCAGTGGGTGACGCTGGCCTCGATCGTCGAGCTGGAGACGGCGGCGCCGGCAGAGCGGCCGCGGATCGCGGCGGTGTTCCTCAACCGGCTCGAGAAGAAGATGACGCTCGGCACCGACCCGACCGTGATCTACGCGCTGCGGCTGGCCGGGCGCTGGGACGGCAACATCCGCAAGCAGGACCTCGACATCGACTCGCCCTACAACACCTACCGGCGCGCGGGCCTGCCGCCGGGCCCGATCGGGATGCCGGGCCGCGAGGCGCTGGTCGCCGTGCTCGAGCCGGCCGCCGTCGACGACCTGTACTTCGTCAGCCGCAACGACGGCAGCCACCACTTCAGCAAGACGCTCGCCGAGCACGAGCGCGCCGTGGACCAGTACCAGCGCCGCCGCCGCGCGGCCAGGAGCCCGCGATGACCCGTCCCTTCCGCGTCCTCGTCTGCAACGACGACGGCTACATGTCGCTCGGCATCCTGGCCCTGGCCAACGCTCTCGAGGGGCTGGGCGAGATCTGCGTGGTGGCGCCCGAGGCCGAGCAGAGTGCCGCGTCGCACTCGATCTCGCTGCACCGGCCGCTGCGCATCAAGCACATGCGCGAGCGCTGGTGGGCGGTCGACGGCACCCCGACCGACTGCGCCTACCTCGCGATCAACCACATCCTGAAGGACCGCAAGCCGGACCTGTGCGTGTCCGGCATCAACCACGGGCCCAACATGGCGGACGACGTCACCTACTCGGGCACCGTGGCGGCCGCGATGGAGGCCTCGATCCTGGGCGTGCCGGCGATCGCGGTCAGCCTCGCGGCGCGCAAGGAGTGGGACTTCCAGCCGGCGGCCCGCTTCGCGCGGGCGCTGGCGGAGGCGGTGCTGGCGACGCCCGACGTGCCGCGCGACCTGTTGCTGAACGTGAACGTGCCGCCGGGCGTCGACCCGGACGGCTACGAGATCACGACCCTCGGCCGCCACAACTACGGCTTCGAGGTGGTCGAGAAGACCGACCCCCGCGGCCGCCTCTACTACTGGATCGGCGGCAACCAGTACGCGTTCGAAGACCGCGCGGGCACCGACTGCACGACGGTGCTCAAGGAACAGCGGATCTCGGTCACCCCGCTTCACCTGGAGCTGACCGACGACCGCCGCCGGCCGCTGGCGGCGAGCTTCCCGGTGGCCGGTTATAAGCGCGCCTGACGATGAGCCGCGCTGCGGCGCTGGCGGTGGTGCTGCTCTGCGCGCTGCTCGCCAACGGCCGCTCGATCGGGGCGGGCGACACCCGCGCCAACGAGTACCTGGCGGCCAGCCTCGCCGGCGACGGCGACGTGTTCCTCGACGAGTACCCGGAAGTCACCGACCCGTTCGCGCGCACGGTCGGCGGGCGGCGCGTCTCGATCTACCCGCCGCTGTCGTCCGCGCTGGCGGCGCCGCTGTTCGCGCTGGCCCGGCCCTTCGTGCGCCCCGACGAGGCCGCCTTCGCGCTGCTCGGCAAGCTGACCGCGGCGCTGCTCGTCGCGCTCTCCGCCGCCGTGCTGTCGCTGGCGATGGCCCGCCGCGGCCACGCGCCGCGGATGGCGCTGGGCGCCGCGGCGCTGTTCGCGCTCGGCACCAGCGCGTGGTCGGTGTCGCAGGCGTTGTGGCAGCACCCGGCCGCGCTGCTGTTCCTGTCGGCCGCCCTCTACTGCCTGGTGCGGGCCGAAGAGGACGACGCCTGGGCCGCGCGGGCCGGCCTGCCGCTGGGCCTGGCGCTGGCCGCGCGCCACGCGGACGTCGCCGTCGTGCTGGTGCTGGCTGCGGCCACCGCGCTGCGCTACCCGAAGCGGGCCTTCGGCCTGTTCCTGCACGCGCTGCCCGCCGCCGCGTTCCAGTTCGCGTACGGCGCGATCGCCTTCGGCGCGCCTCTCGGCCACGGCTTCGGCGGCGCTGGCGCCCGCTTCGCGGCGAACTGGAGCGAGAGCCTGCCGGGGCTGCTGTTCTCGCCCGCCCGCGGCCTGTTCGTGTTCACGCCGCTCGCGGCGCTGGCCCTGGCGGGCGCCGTGCGCGAGTTGCGCGGCCCGCGCCGCGGCCTGGCGGCGAGCGGCCTCGCGGCTGCTCTCGCGCACCTGCTGCTGGTGGGTTGCTGGAGCGAGTGGCACGGCGGCGACAGCTTCGGCCCGCGCCTGCTGTGCGGCCTGCTGCCGCCGCTGTTCCTGTTCCTGCCCGAGGGCCTGCGGCTCGCGCCACGGCTGGGCGCGGTCGCAGCCGTGGCGTCAGTGGCGGTGCAGGCCCTGGGCGCCTTCGCCTACGACACCCGCTGGGACCGCCTGCACCGCGACGACTTCCCGGCCGCGCTGTGGTCGTGGCGCGACGGTCCGCTCGCGTTCCAAATGCGCGCGGGCGTGGTGATCCTCGCCCGGCCGCGGCTGGAGGGCGAGCGTGTCGTCTTCCGCGAGCTGCGGCGCACGCCGCTGGGCCCGGTCGGCGACACCGTCGAGTTCGCCGCCGGCGGCCTCGTCGTCTCGGGCGAGCGGGGAGCGCTCTGCGACGTCCACCTGCTCCGCGGCGCGCGGGTGGCCGGGCCCGCGGTGGAACTCCATTCCAACTTCGCCGGCATCGGCTTCCGGCTGCGCGAGGCGGAGCCCGACGCGGCGCTGTGCATCGAAGGCGAGGGCCAGGGGACGCTCTACGTGAGCGAGGCGTCCGCCTTCGATCGGCCACGGTGGACGTCGTACGAGGTCGCTGGTCCGTTCGTCGTCTCCCACCCGCGTTCCGCGGCGCACCTGACGGAGCTGACGATCGGCGTCGGACGCGGGGGCGGCACGCTCCGCCTCTGGCGAGTGCGGCTCCCGCGCGCCTGCCCCTGACGGCGGGGATGCCCAGGTGCTGACGTCGCGGCGCGAGGCGTGACGTTGGCGGCGAACTTGCTCCGCATCTGGCAGCGTCGGAGATCCGCGCAGCGATTGCCCTGAACCGACCCCTCGCGGGCCGGCGCGACGCAGTGTTTGCAGGACCGGCGCAGGGAGGGGCCCGCATCGATCGCGCCTGACAGGGGCACGACGACCGTTGATGCTCGGGGCTCCCGGAGAGGCTCATGTCTCTCGCGTGCAGGCGCTTCGACGCGATCTGCGATCCCGGGGGGCCGCCTTGTTCGCGGCATGACACCCGTCATGGCCCCCCGCCGACGACCTCACCAGAATCCCGTCACGAGGTGAGCCCATGCCCGTGAACGTCCGGCTTCCGGATCTGGAGCACTGGAAGGCGCAGGTCAAGTGCCAGTCCGGATGCCCGGTCCGGACCGATGCCGGCCGCTACGTCCAGTTGATCTCGGAGGGACGCGACCGGGAGGCCTACCTCGTGGCGCGGGCGCCCAACCCCTTCGCCTCGGTCTGCGGCCGCGTCTGCGCCGCCCCGTGCGAAGACGCGTGCCGACGGGGCACGATCGACGCGCCGGTTTCGATCCGGGCGCTGAAGCGCTACGTGACCGAGCGCTACGGCGTCGAGTCGATCCGCCCCGACACCCAGGACGTGCTGCGCGAGCAGCCGATCCGCGAGGGCAACGTCTACAGCGGGCACAGGCCGGGGGCGGCGCCGCTGGCGGGGCGGCGCAAGGTCGCGGTGATCGGGGCGGGGCCGGCCGGCATGGCGGCCGCGCACGACCTGGCGCTGCTGGGCCACGACGTCACCGTCTTCGACGCCTCGCCCGAGCCGGGCGGCATGATGCGCTTCGGCATCCCCGAGTACCGCCTGCCGCGCACGCTGATCCACGAGGAGATCCAGAAGATCGTCTCGTTGGGCGTCACCCTGCGCTCCGGCGTCGCGCTCACCTCCGCCTACGGTCTGGCCGAGCTGCGCGGCGAGGGCTTCGAGGCCTTCTTCCTGTCGGTCGGCGTCTCCAAGGGGCGCGACCTGCAGGCGCCCGGCGTGGAACTCGACGGCGTCGTCAAGGCCGTCGACTACCTGCTCAACGTGAACCGCGGCTTCCGCATGGATCTCGGTCGGCGGGTGGTCGTCATCGGCGGCGGCTTCGTGGCCTTCGACGCCGCCCGCACCGCGCTGCGCGTGAGCCGCGAAGAAGAGGCGGCGGAGCTGGCGGGCGAGACCGACGCGCGGATGAAGGAGGCCTTCGACTCGGCCCGCGCCGCCGTCCGCGGCGGCGCCACCCAGGTCACGATCGTGTCGCTCGAGAGCTTCGCGGAGATGCCGGTCCTGCGCTCGACCCAGGGCCACGAGGAGTTCGAGGAGGCGCAGAAGGAAGGCGTCGTCTTCGTGCCGCGCCGCGGGCCGAAGCAGTTCCTGGGCGATGGCCGCCTGCAGCAGGTCGAGCTGCGCGGCGTGCTGTCGGTTTTCGACGAGAGCGGCCGCTTCAACCCGCGCTTCGACGACGCCGACGTGCTGACGCTGGAAGCGGACGCCTGCATCCTGGCCATCGGCCAGAAGCCCGACCTGTCGTTCCTGCAGCCCGCGGACGCGGTCGAGCTGACGCCGGGCGGCACGATCCGGGTCGACGCGGCCACGCTGGCCACCTCGGCGCCGGGCATTTTCGCCGGCGGCGACGTGGCGTTCGGCCCCCGCAACCTGATCGAGGCGGTCGCCAACGGCAAGCGGGCGGCGCAGTCGATCCACCAGTTCCTGGCGCCGCACCGGGCGACGCTCGAGGTGACGCTCGACGTCGAGAAGATCCCCACCCGCGACTACCGGATGCTGGCGGGCTTCGAGCTGCTCGACCGCGAGGCGCCGCCCACGCTCGACATCGGCCGCCGCACCGGCATCGCCGAGGTGGAGACGGGTTACGACGCCGCGCACGCCGTGCAGCAGGCGGCGCGCTGCCTGGTGTGCCACGTCCAGACCATCTACGACCCCGAGAAGTGCGTGCTGTGCAGCCGCTGCGTCGACGTCTGCCCGGAGCACTGCCTCGCGATCGTGCCGTTCGAGTCGCTCGGCCTGCCGCCCGAAGAGCGGGCGGAACTCGAGACCCGCGCCGAGGCCGGCGGCCTGCCGCTGTCCGCGATGTTGAAGGACGACGACCGCTGCATCCGCTGCGGGCTGTGCGCCGTCCGCTGCCCCACCGACGCCATGACCATGGAGCGCTTCCAGATCCAGGAGCAGGAGCTCGCATGACCGAACAGAAGCCGGATCGCCGCGATTTCCTCGTCAAGCTGGGGACCGGCGCGGGAGTCGTGGGCATCGGCACCCAGGCCGCGGCCTCGCTGCGCTCGCTGCTGCCCAACGTCTCCTACGACGCACCCACCACCGTCAAGCTCGGCAAGACGGTCGACTTCCCGGACGGGCTCAAGTTCCTGCCGGAGCAGCGCCTGTTCGTGTTCCGCGAGGGCAAGGTGTTCCACGCGGTGTCGGCGGTCTGCACCCACCTCGGCTGCACGGTCCGCGCCGAGGCGCTATCGCAGCCGGAGACGGTCACCGTCGGCGACGCGCCGCTGCGCTTGACTCACCGTTTCTCCTGTCCCTGCCACGGCTCGAAGTACACGGGCGACGGCAAGGTGGTGTCCGGTCCGGCTCCGAAGCCGCTGGCCTGGTACCACCTGTCGGTCTCGCCCGACGACGGCCAACTGGTCGCAGACCTGGCGCACGAAGTCGGCCGCGACTTCCGCCTGACGCTGGCCTGAGGAAGGAAATCATGAGCGCCCCGGGCGTGCATCCGCGACCCTTCTGGAGCTTCAAGCCGCGCTCTGACCGCGAGTCCGGCGATGCCATCGTTTCCAACTTCGCGCTGCACTGGTTCCCGGCCAAGGTGTTCAAGCCCTCGCTCGACTGGAACTACTCGTTCTGGCTGGGCACGATCAGCGCCGCGCTGTTCCTGCTGCTGATCGTCTCCGGGCTGCCGCTGCTGTTCCTGTACGTGCCCTCGGTCGAGCGCGCGTACGGGTCCGTCAAGGACATCGAGTGGGTGGTCACCTTCGGCTCGTGGATCCGCTCGGTCCACCGCCTGTCGGCCCACCTGATGGTCGCGGTGGTGTGCCTGCACCTGGTCCGCGTGTTCCTGACCGGCGCCTACAAGAACGGCGTCGGCCGCGGCCAGCACCGCGAGTGGAACTGGGTGCTGGGCGTGGCGATGCTGCTGCTCACGCTGTTCCTGTCGTTCACCGGCTACCTGCTGCCGTGGGACCAGCTCGCCTACTGGGCGGTCACGGTCGGCACCAACATCGCGGCGTCGATCCCGTACGTCGGGCCGCAGGTCCGCGAGCTGATGATCGGCGGCCGCAACATCGACCAGCCGGCGCTGATCCGCTTCTACGTGCTGCACGTGATCCTGCTGCCCGGGCTGCTCGGCGCGCTGTTCGCCTATCACATGTGGCGGGTGCGCAAGGACGG
>JAMPXO010000116.1 GCA_023701125.1 Vicinamibacteria bacterium
GCGTCGGAACCCGACGGGGGTTTGGGGGCGGAGGAGCGTCCGTTCGCGACGTAGCCCCCATGGGACCGGCGCCGGGTTCATCCCGGCGTCGGAACCCGACGGGGGTTTGGGGGCGGAGGAGCGTCCGTTCGCGACGTAGCCCCCATGGGACCGGCGCCGGGTTCATCCCGGCGTCGGAACCCGTTGGATCAGCGCTTGCGGCCGAGCACGGCCGCGGCGAGGGCGTTGCCGGGCTCGGCCTCGAGCGCCAGCCGCGCCTCGCGATGGGCCTCGTCGACGTCGCCGCTCTCCAGCAGCAGCGAGGCCAGCTCGGCGCGCACGGCCGGGTCGTCGCGGCACCACAGCGACATCCGCAGCGCGTTCTTCGCCTCGGTCGTCGCCCCGCGCTTGCGGTGCAGGCGGCCCAGCATCTGGTGCACCCGCGGCCCGTAGGGGTCCAGATAGGCCGCCCGGGTCAGCGCCCGCGATGCGCCTTCGAGATCGCCCTGGGCGACCAGCTTGTCGGCCCGCGCGAGCAGGCCGGCCGCCAGCTCGGCGTCGCTGCGGCCCTCGGCGTCGATCACGATCACCCGCTCGGAGAGCATCACCCGCTCCAGCCGGCGCGACAGGTCCATCTCGCGCAGCGACGCCCACGACGGTGCGGCCTCGATCAGCGCGCGCCACTCGTTGTCGGCGGCCTCGCGCTGGCCGGAGGCCGCGAGCGCCCAGCTCAGCACCACCCGCGCGCCGAGGTCGCTGGCGTCCGCCGCGACGGCCCCGCGCGCCCAGAACGCCGCCGCCGCCGGGTCGCCTTCGTGAAGCAGCGCGAGGGCGAGGTTGGCGACGGGCTCGGGCGCCCCCGGGGCGAGGTCGACCGCGCGCCGCAGCTCGTCGCTCGCCCGCGACGGGCTGCGCGAGCGCAGCAGCGCGACCGCGTGGTTGTTGAGCGCGGCGCCCGTCGGCTTCTCGGCGAGCAGCCGGCCCGCGACGGTGGCCGCCTCGGCGAAGCGGCCCAGGCCCGTGAGCGCGACGCCCGAGAGCAGCCGCGCCTCGCGCACCAGCGGCGATCCCGACGCCACCCGCGACAGCGCGTCGTGCGCCTCCGCCATCTCGCCCACCTCGACGAGCTGGCGGCCCAGCAGCACCCGCGCTTCGTCGTAGCCCGGGTCCGCGTCGAGCGCCTGCCGCAGCAGGCGGCGGCGGGCCGCGGCGTCACCGCTGCCGAGCGCCTCGCCGAGCAGGCGAAACGCCGCCGGCGCCGGCGCGCGCCGCGCTTCGAGGTACGCGGCGCGGGTCGTCGTGGGGGGCACGGGACCGGCCAGCACGAGGTCCCACGCCAGCTCGTCGACCAGCAGCGCCGCCTGGTCGAGCGGGCCGCTGACCGTGAACGGCGCGGACAGCGTGCCGCGCTTCACGTCGAGCAACCGCAGCGCGAGCGTGAACGAATCGCCCTCGCCCGAGTGGCGGCCGAAGACGACGCGGCTGGCGCCGAGCACCTCGGCGATGCGGATCGCGGTGGCCTGCGACACCCGCGGCGCCGGGATCTCGAGCGCGGCCTGCGCGCGCAGGCGGTCGGCGCGGGTGATGGCGTCCGCGCCGAGGACGAGCAGCGCGCGTGGCAGGCGCTGGGCGATGGCCTCGGACAGGAACGCGCGGCCGGGATCGTCCGGCCCCTCGGGCGGCATGACCAGGATCGGGCCGGCCTCACCGCCTCGCAACGGCGCGGTGGGTGCCTGCGCGAGCGCTGGAGCGGCGAGCAGCAGCGAGAGGACGAACGCGGCACAGCGCCTCACTCGCCGGCCTCGATCCGCTGCGGCGGGCGCGCCCAGGCGTGGGCGGCGAACGCGCGCCGGGGGACGAAGCCGAGCCGCGCGTAGAGCTCGCGCGCACGCTCGTTGCCGACGGTCACCGACAGCGACGCCTGGCTCAGGCCGGCCTTGCGGAAGGTGTCCATCGACCACAGCAGCATCGCCCGGCCGAGACCGTGGCCCTGGGCGTCGGGCGCCACGGAGACCTGGCACACGTGGCCGTTCTCGTTGCTGAGCCGGCTGGCGAGCAGCACGCCCGCGATTCGACCGCTGCCGGTCTCGGCGACCCGCGACGCGTCGGGATCGAAGCGACCACAGCCGTTGCGGAGCACGATCGTGTCGACGAAGCCGCGGGTGCTGGCGGCCGTCGCGTAGGTGGAGTTGAGCCGCGCGTCGAGCGAGCCCTCGTGGCTGCGCCAGATCAGTTCGGCCACCGCCGGCAGATCGTCGCGGCGCACCGTGCGCATCCGCGCGTCGGGCGCCACCGCCAGCGGCGCGTCGAGGTCGCGCACGACGTAGTGGCGGGGCCGGCTGACGAAACCGGCGCGCACGAGCCGGGCGTCGGCGGCCTCGCCCGTGCAGAACAGGGTCTGGGCCTCGACCCGCATCGCCTCGGGGTCGCGCCGCGCGTCTTCGACCAGGCCGTCGAGCAGGATCTCCTCGAGGCCCTGGCCGCGCAGGCGGGCGGTCGTGAACAGGCCGCCGATCACCACCCGGCTGCCGTCGGCGATCGAGTAGCCGTAGGCGAGCGCGTCGCCGCCGTCGTCCATCGCGCGGCCGAACACCGAGCCGCGCTGCAGGCCCGAGAGCACGGCGGCGCCGACCTCCGAGTAGTCCCAGCGCAGCGTCGCCAGCCAGTGGCGCGCCTCTTCGTCGAGCAGCGCCCGCAGCCGCGAGGTCGATACCGCGCTGAGCGGCCGGGTGCGCAAGGTTCCTCCCATCGGGCGCGGATTGTAGCCGTCGCGCGGCGAGCCGGCCCATAATCCAGCCCATGCACCCCGCGACGCGCGACCCGGCCATCTGGCTGCCCGCGGCCTTTTTCGCCAGTTCCGGCCTGCTGGAGCTGGGGCTGCGCGCGTGGGAAGCGCCGCGGCCGCTGACTTTCTGGCCGCTGTGGCAGGGCCTCGGCCACGCGCTGCTGGGCCTGCTGCTGGCCGTCGGCCTGCTGCGCCGGAGCGCGCTGTGCCGCTCCCTGGCGCTCGTCTACTGCCTGGCCGCGCTGGTCACCTGGCCGATCGTGGTGGCCTTCGCGCTGGGCGGCGCGCCCTTCACGTTCGGCCGCGGGCTGGTGCTGCGCAGCCTGTTCGAGTTTCCCGCCTGCGGCGCGATGCTGCCGTTCCTGCGCAGCCCGCGGGCCGCCGCGCTGTTCGACCAGCCGCTGCTTCCCGGATGAACGTCCCGGCCACCGGCGACGGCGTCGCCCTGCGCTCGCTCGAGTTGCTGGGCGCGGTGTCGGCGGGGCTGGCCCGCTCCGACGATCTGCCCGCCGCGATCCAGGCGGCGCTCCGGGCCACGGTCCACGGCCTCGACTTCGAGGCCGGTGCCCTGTTCCTGCGCGACCGCCTCAGCGGCGACCTGGCACTGTCCC
Source organism: Vicinamibacteria bacterium (assembly GCA_023701125.1). GTDB lineage: Bacteria > Acidobacteriota > Vicinamibacteria > Fen-336 > Fen-336 > WYBL01. Next base: position 3,376 of record JAMPXO010000116.1, read on the forward strand.
CGTACGTGGTCGGGCTGAGCGCGGACTACGCCGCCGCGATCGCCCGCTTCCAGCCGGGCGAGGCCGTGCTGGGTCGCGTGCTGCAGGCCGACGCGCCGGTCGTCGTCGAGGACCTCGCGGCCGCTCCCGAGGCGCGCGAGGCCACCCGCCGCGGCGGCTTCCGCACCTGCGTGTTCGCCCCCTTGTTCGCGCGCGGCCACGGCGTCGGCGTGCTGGTGGTCGGCGGCCAGGCCCGGCGCGAGGTCGACGAGGCCACCCGCCGCACGCTGGGCGCGGTCGGCGCGATGCTCGGCGCGGCGCTCGACGGCGCCCGGCTGCTGGAGAGCACACAGCGCCACCTGGCCCAGGTCCAGGCGCTGTGGGAGATCGACCGCGCGATCGTCGAGGACCGCGAGCTCGACGAGGTGCTGGCCGCGATCGCCCGCGAGGCGGCCGAGCTGGGCGGCGGCGACGCGGCGATCGCCCTGTTCGAGGGGGAAGGTGGGCTGCGCGCGGCCGGCGCTCACGGCCGGCGAGCGACGGACGCGCTGGCCCACTGGCCCGCGTCGGCGGGACCCGACCCGGCGACTCGCCTGCGCGAGGGCAGTGCCGTCTCGGTCGAGCTGGGCAACGAGACGGGAGAACGGCTGCGCGCGCTGCTGCTGCCGCTGCGCTCGGGCCGCCGCCCACTGGGCGGGCTGATCGTGGTCAAGCCGCAGGCGGCGCTGCGCGAGGACGACCTCACCCTGCTCGCGACCTTCGCCCACCAGACGGCCGTCGCGCTGGCCAAGGCCCGCGCCCGTGACGCCGAGGACCGCCGCGCGAGCCAGCTGGCACTCGTCTCCGGCGCCTCCGAGATCGCGGGCTCGACCCTCGTCCAGGACGAGTTGCTGGGCGCGCTCGCCCGCTACGTGCAGCGCAGCTTCGGCCACTACGCCGTCTCGATCTACGTCACCGACCGCGAGGCCCGCGAGTGCGTGCTGGCCGGCGCGGCCGGCGCAGCCGCGCTGATGCCGCGCGGCCACCGCCTGAAGTTCGGCGAGGGCATCATCGGCTACGTCGCCGAGCACGGCGAGGTGGTGGTCACCGGCGACATCGGCGACGACCCGCGCTACGTCGCCTCCAGCATGGAAGGCACGCGCGCCGAGCTGGCCGTCCCGGTCCGCATCGCGGGCGACGTGTTCGCCGTGCTCAACGTCGAGTCGGAGCGCCCCAACGCCTTCGACGAGGGGGACATCGTCGCCCTCGACGCGATCGCATCGCAGGTCGCCGCCGCGGTGCGCAACGCGCGGCTGTTCGAGGACAAGCTGCGCGCCCTGCGCAACCTGGAAGTCGTGCAGGAGATCACCAACGCGCTCAACGGCGACCTCCAGCTCGACGCGCTGCTCGACCGCATCGCGCGGCGCAGCGTCGAGGCCGTGCGGCCGGCGCAGATGGGCGCGGTGCTGCTGTTCGACGAACAGCTCCGGGTGCGATCGTCGTTCGGCTACCCCGAGCCCGAGGCGCTGGCCGGCATCCGACTCGAGTTCCACGAGGGCCTGCCGGGCAGCGTCTTCGTCTCCGGCCACGGCCGGGTCGAGACCGCGCGCGCCGCCGACTACGGCCGCGAGACCGCCGCGTTCCGGCGCGCGGCCGCGGGCGGCGCGTTCCGCAGCGCGCTGTGCGTGCCGATCGCGCTGCCGCGGGAGAAGCTGGGCGTGCTGCTGCTGCAGACGACGACCGCGCCGGAGCCGTTCGACGCGGACGCGTTGAAGCTGGCCACCACGCTCGCCCACCAGGCGGCGATCGCGATCGGCAACGCCCTGCAGATGCAGCGCATCCTCGAACTCGATCGTCACCGCCAGGGCTACCTGTCGAACGTCAGCCACGAGTTGCGGACGCCGCTGACCGTGATCCAGGGCTACGTCGAGGCCGTGCTCGAGGGCACGGCCGGCGAGCGGCGCGAGGAGTTCCTCAGGGTCGCGCTCGAGCAGAGCCAGCGGCTCGGCCGGCTGATCGACGAGATGCTGGAGATCTCGCGCCTCGAGCGCGGCGTCGCCCAGCGCCACGTCGACTTCGCCGCGGTCGACCTGCCCGCGCTGGTCGGACGGGTGGTGGCGGCGGCGCAGGGCGAGGCCCTCGCCCGCGGCATCACGCTCGAGCGGGTGCTGGCCCCCGTCGCGGGGCTGGTCGGCGACGAGCGGCTGCTGATGCTGCTGGCCGAGCACCTGGTCGACAACGCGATCAAGTTCGCCGACGGACCCGGCCGGGTCCGCGTCGTGTGCCGCGCGGAGGGCGAGCGGGCGGTGATCGAGGTCGAGGACCAGGGCCCGGGCATCGCGTCGGAGTTCCACGAGCGGGTGTTCGAGAAGTTCTTCGCGATCGACCAGGCCCTCAACCGCGCGCAGGGCGGCACCGGCATCGGCCTCTACCTCGCGCGCGGGATCGCGGCGATCCACGCGGGCGAGGTCCGGCTGGAGAGCCCGCTGAAGGCCGGCCGCGGCACGCGCGTCACGGTCAGCCTCCCGCTCGACCCGCACCGCTGACGCGTTTCGGGCGTAACTTGGTTCCATGAGCGAGCCCGCGCCGCGCCGCCCCGTCCTGGTCACAGGCGCGACCGGCTACATCGGCGGCCGCCTCGTGCCCCGGCTGCTGGCGGCGGGCTGGCCGGTGCGCTGCCTCGCCCGCACCCCGCGCAAGCTCGCTGGCCGCGCGTGGGCCGCGGACCCGCGAGTGGAGATCGTCGCGGGCGATGTCGGCGACCCGGCCACCCTCGCCCAGGCGATGCACGGCTGCGGGGCGGCCTATTACCTCGTCCACTCGATGCTCGCGGCCGGCGCTGCCTACGTGGAAGAAGACCGCCGCCTCGCGCGCTTGTTCGCGCGCGCCGCGGCCGAAGCAGGCGTGGGCCGCATCGTCTACCTGGGCGGCCTCGGCGAGCTGGGCGACGGGCTCTCCGAGCACCTCGCCTCCCGCCGCGAGGTCGAGCGCGAGCTGGCCGACGGCCCGGTGCCGGTGACCACGCTGCGCGCCGCGATGATCATCGGCTCGGGCTCGGCCTCGTTCGAGATCCTGCGCTACCTCGTCGAGCGACTGCCGGTGATGGTGACGCCGCGCTGGGTGTCGACCCAGAGCCAGCCGATCGCCGTGCGCGACGTGCTGCACTACCTCGTCGCCTGCCTCGACACGCCGGAGACGGCCGGCCGCACGCTCGACATCGGCGGCCCCGACGTCCTCGACTACAAGGAGCTGATGCAGGTGATGGCGAGCGAGCGCGGCCTGCGCCGGCGCGTGATCGTGCCGCTGCCCGTGCTCACGCCGCGCCTCAGCTCGCTGTGGATCCACCTGGTCACGCCGGTGTCGAGCGACATCGCGCGGCCGCTGGCCGAGGGCCTGCGCAACCGCGTCGTGTGCCGCGACGACGAGGCGGCGCGGCTGATGCCGCAGACGCTGACGCCGGTGCGGGCGGCGATCCGCGAGGCGCTCGACCGCGTGGAGCAGGGCGGCGTCGAGACGATGTGGTCGCTGGCCGGCCCGATGCCGGGCGACCCCGACTGGGCGGGCGGCACGGTGTTCACGGACCGCCGCGAGGTCGAGGTGGCGGCGCCGGCCGCGGACGCGTTTCGCGCGGTATGCCGCATCGGAGGCGGCCACGGCTGGTACGCCGCGGACATCCTGTGGCGCATCCGCGGCCTGCTCGACCGGCTGGCCGGTGGCCCGGGCCTGCGCCGCGGCCGGCGCGACCCGGAGACGGTGGCCTGGGGCGAGCCGCTCGACTTCTGGCGGGTGACGGGCCTCGAGCAGGACCGCCGCCTCGCCTTGCGCGCGGAGATGAAGCTGCCGGGCGAGGCGCTGCTGGAGTTCACGATCGAGCCCGGCGCGGACCCGGACCACTGCCGCCTCGTGCAGACGGCCCGCTTCCTCCCCCGCGGCCTCGCCGGCCTCGCCTACTGGTACGCGGTGCTGCCGCTCCACGGCGTCGTCTTCAGCGGCATGCTCGCCGGCATCCGCAAGGAAGCGGAGCGGCTGCGGGCGACCGCGTAGGCTCGGCCGCCCGCGCCAGAACTACTCGCGCACGCAGTCGATGCGGTCGTTCCAGCCCGCGCGCGAGGTGTAGTCGATCTTGATGATCGGCCGGCCCATGTGCTCGAGCCCGGCGTAGAAGCTGGCGCGGATCGTCCACCCGTCGGGCAGGCCGGTGATGCCGGCGCTCCAGGTGATCTGGCCGTTCCCGCTCACCGAGAACGGGTGGAAGCCGCCGTCGGGGCCGATCCCGCGGTACTGGTTGCCGCGGATGTCGAGGTTGCCGAGGCCCGTGTAGGTCTGACCGATCTTCTGGCAGACGTAGGTGCCGTCGGGCGGGGCGCCCTGCGCGGTCTCGCCCGGGGCCTGCGGCGCGGGAGCCGCCGGTGGAGCGGGCGCAGGGGCCGTGGGCGGCGCCGGAGCCGGCACGCTCGGCCGCGGCGCGGTGCGCGTGGGCGGAGGCGCGGTCGCTGGCGCCGGGACGGCGGGCGGCGCGGGAGCGGCCGGCGCGTCGAGCGGCCGGATCCAGTGCTTGTCGGACCGGTCGGGGATGCTGCGCGTCTCGCCGTTCTCGAGCTGGACGTGGACCTCGCCGCCTTCGACCCGGATCACGGTGCCGGCGCGGTACATCGCGCGCTCGGGCGCGCCGGCCATGATGATGTCGACCTCGACCCGGTCGCCCGCCCGGTAGCCCCCGGTGGGCCGGCCGGCCGGCGCGGTCCTCGGCGCTGGCGCGTCCTGCGGCGGCGCCGGCGCGGCGGCGCCCGGGGCCGCCCGCACCCAGTGCTTGTCCGAGCGCAGCGGGACCTCGCGCAGCTCGCCGTTGTCGAGCCGGACGTGGATCTCGCCGCCTTCGATCTTGACGACGGTGCCCGCGCGGTACATCGCGCGCTCGGGCACGCCGGCCATGATGATGTCGATCTCGACCCGGTCGCCCACGCGGTAGCCGCCCTGGGCTTCCGCCGAAGACACGAACCCGGCCAGCAGCACGGCCCCGAGCAGATGGAACTTCATCGCCACTCCTCGCGCACGGAGGGACATCTGGATTGGGTGCCGAAAGCCTAGCGATCGCGCACGGGCCTCGTCAACCCCACGATCACGTGCCGATACAGGAAGTCGGCCGACCAGCGGTCGATGTCGTCGAGATACTGCCAGGGCGAGTGGCCCGCCCCGACCAGCGGGTGGAACTCGTACGGCACCCCCGCCTGCTCGGCGCGCGCGACCAGCGCCACGCCCCGCGCGTACGGCACGGTGCGGTCCTCGCTGCCGTGCACGATCAGCAGCGGCGCCTCGCCCGGCTCCATCGCCTCCAGATCCGGGAGCGCGCCCCACAGGTCGACGACGGCCGAGACCCCGGACGAGTACCCGGGGCTGCCGGAATGGCCCTCGTCTTCTTCGTACGCGACGAGCAGCGCGGTGTACGCGCCGGCGGAACCGCCGCCGATGGCGATGCGCTCGGGATCGATGCCCAGCAGCGCGGCGTTCGCGCGCAGGTACCGCACCGCGGCTCGCGCGTCGTGCATCGCGTTTCGCATGGCGCTGGCGGGATCGGCGGCGAAGCTGGCGGGAGTCGCCAGCCGATAGTCGATCGAGGCGCTCACGTACCCGCGCCGCGCGAAGCGCCGCGCCAGCTCGACGAACTGCGTGTTCGTCTTCGATCCCGAGACGAAGCCGCCGCCGTGGATCCAGATCAGCGCGGGCCGCGAGTCGATCGGGTCGGCCGCAGGCGCGTACAGGTCGAGCCGCAACGACACCGGCCGCCCGTCGGCCCCGGGCGCGGACCCGTACTCGACGTTGCGAATCTCGGTCAGCTCGCCGAACACGGGATCGAGATACCGCTCCTGCGCGCCGGCCACCGCGGCCACGACCGACCCCGCCAGGACGACCGCCAAGACTCGCGCCATGAGCCCTCCACTGCCTTCGACAGCCAGGACCCGGCCCAGGTTGAACGCAAGGTCCGGGACCCTGGAGCCGAGTGCGCCTTCAGTTCGGGCGGGGGGGAACGAGGGCGCGCAGTTCGAGGTCGCCTTCGAAGGCTTCGGCGACCGCGCCCAGGGCCTGCTCCTGGGGCCAGCCGAGCTCACGCAGGCCGCGCGCGCCGATCAGGATCATCGCCAGCGCCGGCGCGCCCGACATCGGGGTCGCGCTGGAGTTCAGCAGTTCCAGCACGTGGTGGATGGCGCGGCCGAGGTCGCGGTCCGCGACCAGCGCCTGCTCGGCGAGGCTCGGCTCCGCCTCGGGGCCGCTGTCCTGCACGGGCTCGTCCTGGACCTCCTCGCACATCGGGCTGCCTCCCGCCCGAAGAACGCGCGCCGGCCGACGATCTGACCGGAGGGCCACGATCGCCGAGGCCGCGGTACCCTCTCGGAACACAGCGACGACCGTTCGTGTCAGATCCGGCGTCGCTGCCGCGTCTGGTCCTCGAGGGGGTGGAGATGGCGGGAGAGCGGGAGGAACGCGCGGGCGGACCGAAGGCGATCCGACCCGTCGAGCCCTCTCGCCCGGCGACCTGGTCCTTCGACGCGGGCGCTGCGCTCCCCTGCGCGGTCGCGTCGCCCGAGATGACCGTGCTCGACGCTTTCCGCCAGTGCGGGTTCGCGATCGGGGACCCCGCCGTCGACGCGGTTCGCAACCAGGCCAGCCAGATCGTGTACCTGAAGCTGCAGCACCTGGCCGCGCACATGAGTGCTCCGGCGGGGGTGCTCGAGGACGCCGCCAGCAAGGTCGCCTGTCGGCTGATGACGAACGGCCCGCGCGTGCCGCGGCCGAAGGACCCGACCACGGACGCGGCCGTCGTCCGCTATCTCCGACGCAGCCTGAAGAACGGCCTGATCGATCACTACCGTCGGCAGGCCCGCCACGTCCCGGTCGACGTCGAGCGCATCGGCACCCCGGCCGAGCCGGACCGTTCCCGCCCGGCCGACGCGGAGCTCGAAGCCGCCCGCGACGAGTTGCGCCACGCGGTGACCCGGCTCTTCGCCGAGATCGTGCCTCGCGTCGCCGCGCGGCTGCGCGCCGGGGCGGACGGCACCTTCACGGCGGCGATCGAGACGCGCCGGCGCATTGCGCTCGGCCAGCTCACCTGCGACCAGGCCGTGGCCGAGGCCTCGGGCGCCGTCGACAAGCAGACCCGCAACCGCTTCGACCAGCAGCAGTGCCGCGCGCTCAGGCGCCTCCACGACGCGCTGCCCCCGCTGGTTCTCGAGCTCGGCCTCGACACCGTGCAGGCCGCCGCTGTCGACGAGGTCTTCCAGGCCCTGAAGGACATGGAGCTGGACTGGCCATCGGACAAGGACGCATGACCATGACGGACCGCATCGACGACATCCCGCTCGACGAGCTGGGCCTGGCCGGAGCGCAGTTCGACCTCGCCGAGCCGCTGGCCTGGCCCGAGTCGGACGTGGGTGCCGCCAGCGGCGTCGGCGCCGCACTGACACTCGCGGCGCTGGCCGCGGGCGCGCCGACAGCCCCGCTCGCCCACCCCGCGCTGGCCCGCGCGGGCCTCACCGCGGCCTACGCGCTCGACGACCGGCGCTTGATCGAGCTCGCCAGCGACGAGCCGATCGTCGTCCGCGCCACGACGCGGGCCGCGGCCGACGCGCTGCTGCGCTCGCCCGAGCACCCCCAGGTCGCGTACCTCGACCTCGCGCGCTGCGGCCCCGTCCGGGTGTCGACCTCGCGACGGACGCTGCTGCTCGTCCCGGGCGAGCAGGTGCTCGAGCTGCGCGAGGTCCGCGCCGCTGCGGCGCCAATCACGGCCCCGCTCGCGAAGTGGCTCGCGGCCTGCTCGGATGCGTGGGTTGCGAGCCAGGTCCAGCCGCTCGCGAACGCCGGCGACGACTGGTCGGTCGGCGTCGCGGCCGGCCTGTTCGCGCGGCTCGTCGAGCCTGCGGCGCTCAGCGCGGAGCGCCGGGCCGCGCTGCTCGCCGGCCACGTCGATCCCGAGCTGGCGGCCCCGCGCCAGTGGGCCCGCGCGCTCTCCCGCGCCGCCGCGACGACGCTCGAACAACAGGCCGTCGACCGCGCCGAGAGCCTCGTCCCGGCTTTGGCCCGGCTGGAAGCCGGAGATCGCGGCGACTGGGTCGCGATCTGTCACTCGCGCGACGACCTCGAGGGCGTCGCCCTCCTGCTTCACGAGGCCGGCAGCGGCGAGCGGCTCGCGCCGGCGCTCGAGCGCCTCGACCGCGCGGGGCGGAGCGCGCGCGCGGGCGTGCCGCTCGCGCAGGTGCCCCGCGACGAGCGCCTGCGCCGCGCGGGCCTGCGCGATCCCGACGCCTGGTGGGGACTCGCCCGCTAGCGCGATGCTCGACGCGCTCCGCCAGGGCCGCACCGATCCCGCCGCCTGCGCGCGGCTGCGGCCGTTGCTCGCCGCCGGCCCGTGGCTGTGGCCCGCGGCGACCTCGCCCGGTTTCGACACCGCGTGTCGCATCGCCGACCGGGATGCGCCTCCCGATCCCGCGGGCCGCGTGCCCGTCGTCACGGTGCGCGCCGACACCGCGACGCTCTGGTACCTCGACCTCCACGCCGGCTCGGGCAGCGCCGACCTCGGCGCGGTGGCGCGGCGCTCGTGGGAGCAGGCTCGCGCAGCCCTGCCCCGCTCGCTGCCCGTGCTGCTGTCGTCCCTGCGCCCGTACCAGCGGCCGCCGTCGGTCGTGCGCCTCGGCTGGCACCTCGACGCGACCGGCTGGGCCCGGCCCGAGACCGTGATCGAAGGCCCCAGCCTCGGCCTCGCCTTCTTCCTCCACCTCGCGGCCCTCGTCTCGCGGGTCCCGGTCGTGGCCGACGCGGTGGCCTCGGCCACGATCGACGACGCGGGCCGGCTCGGTCCCGTCAACGGCCTGCGGCTGAAGATCGCCGCCGTCGCGAGCCTCGCCCCGCGCATCCGCCGCTTCATCGTCTGCGCCGACCAGGCCGCGGAAGCGCGCGAGTGGGCGGCGGGCCGGCTCGAGGTGCTCGCGTTCGCGTCGGCCGCGGAGGCCGCCGAGGCCCTGTACAACGACGCGCTCGTCGCGCGCCTGGTCGACTGCTCCGCCGGCGAGCGCCAGCACATCACCGACACGCTGCTGCGCCTCGTGCTCTCGGAGCGCGGGCTCACGTCGTGGTCGCCGGTGCACAACGCGGCGCGCCGCGCGCTCGACACGTGGACCGGGCTCGACCGCCTCCAGCGCCACGTCCTCGCCTTCGTGGCGGCGGTGTCCGCGCGCCACCAGGACAACAGCGGCCGCATCGAGCTGCCACCCGCGGACTGGCTGGCCCAGTTGCCGCGCCCGCTGCGGCTGCACGTCGTCGCCCACGTCGTGCAGCACTCGGCCGACACCGGCACGCCCGCGCCCGAGCAGGCGCTGGCGCTCGGCCGCGCGGAGTTGTCGAGCGGGCCGCGCGAGGCGTTCGCCCCGGAGCTGCGTGTCCACGGCGCGATGGGGCGGCTGCTCGCGGCCACGGGCCATGCGGAGCAGGCGCTGCCGCTGCAGGAGGAGCTGGCGCTCGCCCACTTCGACGGCCTCGGCTACGACGAGGTGTCGCGCCCATTGTGCGAGTGGCTAAGGCTGGCGGCGGCGCTGGGCGACTGCGAGTCCTTCGACCGCGCGCTCGCGCTGCGCGAGAAGCTGAAGGCCGTGGGCGCGGCCAGCCCCGGCGACGACCCCTTCCTGGCCCTGGCCGAGGCCCGCGGCGCGCTCCTGCTCGCGACCCCGGAGGCGCCCCACGCCCGCCGCGTGCTCGCCCGCCTGGCCCGCTCGCACGCGATCCCGGACCACGTCCGCCGCTCGGCCGCGCGCTGGCGCCTGCTCGCGGCGCGTCAGGCCGACGCCCGCGCGTCGGAGCTGGACCAGGCCCGCGCCGACTTCGAGGAGGCCTGCCCGGCTCAGGTCGCGACGCTCGACGTCCGCGTCTTCCGCGCCCTGGTCCGCCTCGACGAAGCCCTCGAGCGCGGCGAAGCGGAAGCGGCGCGGACGGCCCTCGACGACCTGCGAACCCACTCGCCGGGCCTCGTCGCCAACCTCACGACGGCCCTCCCGCAAGAGGCCCACCCCGCCCACGTCGCCCGCTTCTACCCGTACTGAAGCGGCCGTCGCCTCAATGGATGAGGCGGGAGGGTTGGGAAGGGCGGGCCGCGGGCGGGGTCGGGCGGCGGAGCGGGGAGCGGAGCTGCTCCATCGCCGCATGGGCGCGGCGGGTGATGTCGACGACCTTCTCTCGGGCGTGGCGGGCCGCGGCCCTCATCGCGCCGGGGGTCGAGTCGCGGCGCACGAGCTTGGCCTCGGTCGCCGCTTCCGAGCAGGGGCGCGGCAGGAAGACCTGGCGGCTCGGCGGGCTGTGGCGGTCGGTGAGCAGGCCGCTCGCGCGCGACGTGTCGAGGCCCGCCGGGCCCGCGAGTGCCTGCCACTGGGCCGCGTCCGGATAGCCCGTGCGCGGGAACGCGCGGACGTCGTACATGCCCAGGAAGCCGGCCTCGGCGAGCTGGCGGGCGACGCGCTCGAGGTCGCCCTCGACGCAGGTCACCGCCAGCGCGTAACGCGCGCGCTGGATCACCACCGCCTGGTCGCCTGCCGAAGGGTCGGGCTCCGGCAGGTCCAGCGCCGGGTAGCCGACCTCCTCGCTCTCCTTCAGGTAGTGCGCGATCGGGTCGGTCGGGATCTCCGGGCAGCGGCTGCGCCAGTAGCCGACGGCGTCCTGCCCCATCAGCAGCTCCAGGTGCACCGGCGCGCGCACGCCCGCGTCGCCGTCGAGCACTGCGAGCAGGTCGAGCGTCTCGCCCAGCCGCCAGAACGGCAGCGGGCACAGGATCACGTGCGAGCCGCCCGCGGGCGTGGACGGCAGCTCGGGAACTTCGATCCAGGTCAGGTTGTAGCGATCCGTCAGGTGCGTGCACGGCGCCTGGTCAGGCACACGCGACGCGCCTTCGAGCGTGGGCGTGGACGAGACCGGGGCCAGCTCGCGGTCGGTGGCGCCGAGGAAGACGTAGGGCGGGAAGCCTGGCTCGGTTCGGCTCAAGAGTCACCTCGGGAATCGAAGACGACAGGGCCAACGGGCGCAGCGGCCGATGGAAGGGGGCCGGGCCGCGGGCACACGCCCGGCGACCCGGCCGGAGGGACCCGCTAGCGCGACGAGCGACGGGCCGTGCCCATCACCAGGTCGCGGTCCTTGGAGCTCGAGTAGGCACGGAAGTAGTGCGCCTTGCGCGACATCTCCTCCATCTGCACGCTGTACTCGCGCAGGTCGCGGCGCAGCTCGGCCACCACCTCCTGCAGCTCCGGGTCGTTGCCCGCGTAGCGCTCGATCCGGCGCGCAGCGCGCTCGAGGATCTCCCGCGCGCGGCCGAAGCGGCTCTCGCGGTTGGCCTCCAGCGCCTCGCGCCGGGCCCGCGTCGCGTAGATGCGGGCCACGCCGCGGTCGACCACGCGGTTGCGGGGCTGAGCCGAGTTCGCGGCCTTCTCCGCGAACGTCCAGGTCACGGTCGCGGGCGGCAGCGCCAGCGCGTTGTCGCGGTCGCTCACGGCGCACTCGACGGCGACGGTTTCGCCGACCGCCCCCGCCGGGAGCGTGAGCTGGAAGACCAACGTCAGCTCCTGATTCGAGATCAGGTTCGAGACGTTGCAGCGCAGCCCGGATGCGGTCTCCTCGACCGGGTAGTTGTTGAGGGCGCGGACGCGGACGCCCTGCGGCACCCGGATCTCGAGCCGGACGTCTCGCGCGACGACCTCGAGCGTCTCGGCCAGCTCGCGGGCCAGGAACTCGGGGATCTGGCGAGCGTGGTCGACGAAGTAGAAGTTGCCGCCGCCCTTGGTCGCCATCAGGTCGAGCAGCCGCTCGTCGAAGTCGCGGCCGACGCCGAACGTGGAGGTGACGACGCGGCGGGCCTGGGCGCCCTCGCACTCGGCGCCGAGCGCGTCGGGCTCGGTCAGCCCCGCGTTGGCCAGGCCGTCGGTGAGCAGCAGGCACTTTCCGACCGCCTCGGGCGTGAGCTCGGCCGCCACCTGGTCGCAACCGCGCTTCCAGCCCTCGTGCAGCGCGGTGTTGCCACGGGCCTCGACCCGCTCCAGCGCGCGCAGCGCCTGCTGCAGGCTCTCCGGGCCGACCGGGCTGGACGGAACCAGCACGTCGACCTCGTGGTCGTAGACGACCACCGCGAAACGGTCGCTGCGCTTGAGCAGGCCCAGCGCGCCGCTGGCGGCCTGCTTGGCGAGGTGGATCTTCTCGCCCTGCATCGAGCCCGAGCGGTCGAGCACGACCGCGACGTTCGCCGGCGGGCGCGGGCCGGCCGCGGTCGCCGACGCCTCGGGGGCGGTCAGGGTGACCATCAGGTAGCGCCGGCTGTTGCCGCGAGTCCCGATCAGGGCCCGGTCGATCTGTGCGTTCATCGAAGTCTCCTTCGAAGGCGTCGCGAGGCACCGGCCCGCAACCTTCGTTCACCTCGATGACGCTGACCACCGCCCGACCTGACACGAACCGGCGAGGCGGAGCTACCAGATCGTGCGGACGACGCGGCTGTCCTGGATGCGCTGATCGGCGGTGACCAGGGCTCGCTTCTCGCACAGGGCGGTCGCGACGATCAGGCGGTCGAACGGATCGCCCGGGACGGAGGGAGGCAGGTGGGCGGCCGTGGCCGCGATCTCCGGCGTGATCTCCCGCACCGCGAGACCCGCCTGCCCCACCACGCTCTCCAGCCAGGCGTGGGGTCCCCGGGGCGCCCGCAGGGTCCCTCGGGCGGCGAGCTGGGCGAGTTCCATCAACGTCACCGACGCGATGGCGAGGCCGCCACCGCGGGCTTCCTTGTCGATCGCTCGCCGCGCCGCAGGCGACAGTCGCGCCGGTCGCGCGACCAGCCAGACGACCACGTGGCTGTCCAGGAGGATCACTTCGGGACTCGCCCCGCTCGCCCGCGCTTGCGCGTCGTCGAGGGCTTCCACCCCCCGCGCAGGAACTGATCTTCGCGCTCCTGCTCCCAGGCCTGCCAGTCGGCATCCGTGTAGAGGGGGGCCATCACGTCCCCGACGATGGTCGTCTCTGCCGCCAGGCAACCGAACAGGTTGCGGTCGCGGGGCGGGTCCGCCGGCACCAGCTTGGCCACGGGGACGCCTCGCTTGGTGATGACCACCTCCTGCCGGGTCCGTCGCACGCGCTCCATCACCTGCAGGCAGTGGGCCTTGAACTCGGCCGCGCCCATCTCGCTCACCACGCCCTCCGATATGGTCACATCGTAGTGACCATATTGGTGCGGCGTCAATGCCCTCACAGCAGCGCCTTGCAGGCCGCGCTGCGGCGCAGGCGCTCCAGGGCCGCGACCTCGATCTGGCGCACCCGCTCGCGGGTGACGCCGAGCTGGAGGCCGATCTCGGCCAGCGTCTGCTCCTCGCCGTCGCCGAGGCCGAACCGGTGGCGCAGCACGAGCTGCTCGGTGGGCTTGAGCCGCTCGATCA
>JAMPXO010000117.1 GCA_023701125.1 Vicinamibacteria bacterium
CACACCCCCGGTCCGGTTCCGACGCCGGGGTGAACCCGGCGCCGGTCCCGTGGGGGCTACGTCGCGAACGGATGCTCCTCCGCCCCCACACCCCCGGTCCGGTTCCGACGCCGGGGGTCAGTGCAGGCGGGCGGCGACCTCGCGCAGCTTCTGGTCGACCGGCGCCATGCCGTCGTCGGTGTTGGTCAGCACGACGAGCGTCCAGCCGTCGGCGATCGCCAGCGAGGAGCTGATGCCGGGGAAACCCCCGGTGTGGCCGACCACGCGCCCGAGCGGCCCTTGTGAAACCCCGAAGCCGAAGCCGTACGAGGGCGAGGCGAACTCCGGCCTGGCGCTCCACAGGCGTTCGCGGGTGGCCGTCGAGACCAGCTTGCCGGCGCGCAGCGCCTCGGCGAAGGCGAGCAGGTCGTGGGCGGTCGAATAGCCCCCGCCGGCGGGTCCGCCGCGGATCACGTGCTCGAAACTGTTGGCCCGCCAGCGCCCGGGGGCTCCGCCGGGCCCGAGCGTCCGCTCGCGCGAGTAGCCGGTGGCGAGGTGGGGCACGGCCAGGTCGATGTCGTAGCAATCGCTGTCGCGCATACCGGCCCTGGCGTAGACGCGCTCGCGCACGACGTCGAAGTAGTCGCGGCCGGTGACGGCCTCGATCACCGCGCCCGCCAGCAGGAAGCCGGTGTTGCTGTACTGCCAGCGGGTGCCCGGCTCGAACGCGAGCGTCTCCTCCGCCACCAGCGGCTGGTAGTCGCCGACGCGGCGCAGCGTCTGCCGCGCGGTGCGCGCCCACGTGCGGTTGAAGTAGGAGCCGAGGCCCGACGTGTGGGACAGCAGGTGTTCGATCCGCACCTTCGACAGGTCGGCCTTCGTCCAGCCCTGGAGGTACTTCGAGACCGGGTCGTCGAAGCGCAGGCGGCCCTCGTCGACGAGCTGGCCGATCACGACGGCGGTGAACATCTTGTTCATCGAGCCGAGGTTCAGCTTCGAGTCGATCCGCATCGGCACGCCGTGGTTGCGTTCGGCCAGGCCGCGAGCGGTCTCCCACACGATCTGGCCGTCCTTCGCGAGCAGGGCGGTGCCGGAGAACACTTCCGCTTTCGTCAGCTTGTCGACGAACGCGTCGAGCAGGGCCACCGCCTGCGCGCGGTCGAGCGGGCCCGCCACCGGCAGGTCCTTCGGCGATCGCGCCGGGGCCACTTCCAGCGAAGTGATGCGGGCCTCGGCATCGAAGCGCAGCACCAGCGCCCGGAAGGCTTCGGTCAGCCGACTGCGGGCGATCACCACCAGGTCCGCCTGCGGCCCGCTGCCCGCGGCGTAGCGCCGCACCGAGTGGAAGTCGAGGCCCTCGTCCTGGAGCGCGCCCAGCACCTCGCGGTGGTCGGCGATCGGCAGCGCCCGGAGGGAGCCGCCGAAGGCGTCGCGCACGAGGGCGTCGACGCGGTCGAGTTGCCGGGAGTCGATCGCGTCCAGCAGCTGCCGGACGCGCTGGCCCCGGGCTCCGTCGGGGAAGGCGCGGTCGTCGGTGAAGTCCTGGGCGTGGCCGGTGGCGGCGGCGACGACGAGGGCCAGGGCAAGAGCGGCGCGGAGCAGGCGGGATGTCATGGGCTTCCACTTCCTTGAATGCAGGAGAGCGTCACCGATTGTGACGCAGCGGTCGCACTCGTGGACGGGCGGGTGGTGATCGGATCGGAACGGTCCTCACCGGGCCAGCTTGTGCCACAAGCCGGTCGTCGTCTGCACCACGCGCACGAGCAGGCGGCGCGCTTCGCCCACAGCCTGCGGAGAGACCTCGTTGCTCACCAGCAGGTCCAGCACGGCCATGCACTCCAGCGCCGAACCCCTCGCGATCAACGTGAACCGCGCCTGCTCCGCCCGGCTCAGCCGCCCATGGCCCTCTGCAAGATTCAACGCAATGCTCGCCGCCGCCCGCCGCAACTGATCCCCGAGCCCGTTCCCGTGCGGAGCCGGTTTCGCCACCAACCGGTGGAACTCGACCGCCAACCGGTAGCAGTCGAGCCGATGGACCGCGCCGTGGTTTGCTGTTCGGGACCGTGTGAGCCTGTGCCATCGCGCTACCTCCTCGGTGGGGCCCATTGCCTCGCCTTCGCCGAAGGAGGCGGGCAATGGGCCCAGGTCGAGGAGGAAGCGTGCAACCACCGGCGTTCCCGGACCAGCCAGGCAGGCCCGTGACGGCGGGTACCGCAAACCGACCGCCGGCGCGGGCGGTGCACCACAACCGGGAACGGCACGACCGCAGCGGTTCGTAGCCGTGTCCGTTTCGAGCCATCGCTCCGTCGGTCTGCGAGCGGAGCGCCGCGTCGAACCGCCACCGGTCGAACGCGTAGCCGGAGTCGACTCGGGGCGGTCCACGGTCGGGGTAGGGCGCGCCGGGGTTGCGGCGCGCGCCGGGCGGGGTGGAGGCCGCTCGCGCGGCCCGGGCGGGGCGGCGGCGGGTTACCCCGCCGCGGTCGGGGTCGGCTCGGCGGGCGGGAACGGGGTCAGCTCCTGGTCCTTGTACTGGAGCTGATAGAGCTTCCAGTACAGGCCGCGCTGGGCCAGCAGCTCGCGGTGGTTGCCGCGCTCGCGGATGCGGCCCTTGTGCAGGACCAGGATCTCGTCGACGTGCTGGATCGTCGACAGCCGGTGGGCGATCACGATCGCCGTGCGGCCCTGCAGCAGCGTGCGCAGCGCGTCCTGGATCAGCAGCTCCGTCTCGGTGTCGACCGACGAGGTCGCCTCGTCGAGGATCAGCACCCGCGGGTCGTGGGCCAGCGCGCGGGCGAACGAGAGCAGCTGCTTCTGGCCCACGGACAGGGTCGCGCCGCGCTCCTTGACCTCGGCGTCGTAGCCGCCGGGCAGCGCCTCGATGAAGTGGTGGGCGTGCACCGCCTCCGCCGCGGCGCGCAGCCGCTGGTCGGAGATGTCGGACCCGAGCCGGATGTTGGAAGCGATGGTGCCGGAGGACAGGTGCACGTCCTGCAACACGAGCGCCAGGCAGCGCCGCAGGTCGGCCGGGTCCAACTCGCGCACGTCGATGCCGTCGAGCGTGACGCGGCCCTGTTGCACGTCGTAGAAGCGGGCCAGCAGGCTGATCACCGAGGTCTTGCCGGCGCCGGTCGCGCCGACCAGCGCCACGCTGCGCCCGGGCTCGACGCTGAACGAGACCTCGCGCAGCACCGGGTGGGCCGGGTCGTAGCCGAAGCTCACGTCCTCGAACGCGACGCGGCCGGCCGGGGCGGGCAGCGCGCGCGGGACCGCGGGCGCCACGATCTCCGCCTGCGTGTCGAGCAGGGTGAAGATGCGCTCGGCCGAGGCCATCGCCGCCTGCAGGATGTTGAACTTCTCGGACAGGTCGGAGATCGGCCGCCAGAAGCGCTCGGAGTACTGGATGAAGGCGACCAGCGCGCCCATCGTCAGCGCCTCGACCAGCACCCGGCCGCCGCCGTAGAGCAGGATCAGCGCGAGGCCCACCGCGGCCAGCAGCTCGATCGCCGGGTAGAACACCGCGTAGTAGAAGAGCGCGCGCATGTTGACGTCGGCGTGCTGGCGGTTGATCGCGGAGAAGCCGGCGAGGTTTCGCTCCTCGCGCGAGAAGAGCTGCACCACGCTCATCCCGGCCAGGTTCTCCTGCAGGTAGGCGTTCATCGCCGCCACCTTCTTGCGCACCTCGCGGAAGGCGTCGCGGGCGCCCTTGCGGAACCAGTTGGTGACCAGGAAGAACGGCGGCAGCACCGCGAAGGTGACGAGCGCCAGCCGCCAGTCGAGCCACAGCAGCACCGCCATGATCCCGAACAGCGTGAACAGGTCGCCGAACACGGTGACGACGCCGGAGGTGAACAGCTCGTTGACGGCGTCGACGTCGGTGGTCACCCGCGTCATCAGCCGGCCGACCGGGTTCTTGTCGAAGTAGCCGACGTGCAGCCGCTGCAGGTGGCCGAACAGCTCGCGGCGCAGGTCGAGCATCACCTCCTGGCCGGTCATCTGCAGCACGTAGACCTGGCCGAAGCGCACCGCGAAGGCCGCGACCAGCACCAGCGCGTAGAGCGCCGCCAGGCCGAGCAGGCCGGCCGCGTCACCGCGGGCGATGTGGCGGTCGATCGCCACCTTGGTCAGCAGCGGGCCGACCAGGTCGAGCGCCGCCATCGCCACGATCAGCAGGAACGACCACAACACCCGCAGCCGGTACGGCTTCAGGTAGACGAGCAGGCGGACCAGCAGCCGCCAGTCGTAGCGGGTGGTGACGACGTCGTCGTCAGGCGTGGCGCTCACGCGGTGGCGGCCTCCACCTCGGCCTCGAGCTGCTGCCGGCGCGCCAGTTGGGCGTAGGCGCCGCCGCGGGCGAGCAGCTCGTCGTGGCTGCCGCGCTCGACGATGCGGCCGCCGTCGAGCACGACGATCAGGTCGGCGTCGCGCACCGTCGACACGCGGTGGGAGACGAGGAACGTGGTGCGCCGGCCGCGCTCCGCGCGCAGGCCGGAGAGGATCTCCTCTTCCGTCTGGGTGTCGACCGCGGACAGCGCGTCGTCGAGGATCAGGATCTTCGGGTCGGCCGCCAGCGCCCGGGCCAGCGCGGCGCGCTGCTTCTGGCCGCCGGACAGCGTCAGCCCGCGCTCGCCGATCCGCGTCTCGTAGCCCGCGGGGAAGTCGGCCACGTCCTTGTCGAGCCGGGCCAGTGCGGCGGCCGGCCGCGCCCGCAGGTCGGTGCCGACGCGGGCCGAGAAGGCGAGGTTGGCGTGGAGCGTGTCGGAGAACAGGAAGCTCTCCTGGGGCACGAAGCCGATCGCCTCGCGCAGCGTGCGCAGGGGCCAGTGGCGGGCCTCGACGCCGTCGACGAACAGGGTGCCGGGCGGCGCGTCGAACAGTCGCGGGATCAGGCCGACCAGCGTGCTCTTGCCGGAGCCGGTGGGGCCGACGATCGCGACCAGGGCCCCCTGCGGCACCCGCAGGTCGATGCCCGACAGCACGGGCCGTCCCGGCACGTAGGCGAAGTCGAGCCCGCGGAACTCGAGGGCGCCACGGGGTTCCGGCGCCGGGATGGACTCCCGGCGCGAGTCGCCGTCGGGGTTCCCGACGTCGGGAATCGTCGGTGGTGCGTCGAGGATCTCGTGGATGCGGCCGAGCGAGGCCTCGCCGCGCTCGAACAGGTTGACCACCCAGCCGAGCGCGATCATCGGCCAGTGCAGCATCGCCAGGTAGGTGCCGAAGGCGACGAACTCGCCGAGCGTGATGGTGCCCGCGATCACCATCCGGCCGCCGACGTAGAGCACCAGCACGGCGCCCGCGCCCATCAGCAACTGGATGCCGGGGTACAGCGCGCCGTAGGTGCGGACCAGGCTGCGGTTGCGCTCGCGGTACTCGAGGTTGTGCTGCTCGAAACGGCGCTGCTCGTGGGCCTCCTGCACGTAGGCGCGGACGACGCGGGCGCCGGTCAGGTTCTCCTGGACCAGGGCGTTGATCGCGGCGAGTTGCTCCTGGGCCCGCTCGTACAGGTCGTGGATGCGCCGCCCGTAGTGGCGGACGAGCACGGACACCAGCAACAGCGGCAGCAGCGCCAGGCCGAGCAACGGCGCGCTGATCGTGGCCATCAGCGCCAGCGTGCCGGTGAAGGTGGCGAAGGTGTTGGCCGTGTACATGATGCCCGGGCCGAGCACCATCCGCACCGCCGACATGTCGTTGGTCGCGCGGCTCATCACGTCGCCGATCCGGTGCTGCTGCCAGTAGGCCGGGCCGAGTCGGCACAGGTGGGCGAAGACGTCGTCGCGCAGCTCGAACTCGATCTCGCGGCTGACCCCGATCAGCACCATCCGCATCTGGTAGCGGAACACGCCCTCGCACAACGCGATGGCGACGATCAGCCCGGCGTAGGTCCACAGCTTGTCCACCGACAGCTCGCGGGCCAGGTCGTCGATCGCGTGGCGCAGCACCCACGGCGAGGCGACCGAGAGCGCCGCGGTGGCCAGCAGGCACAGCAGGCCGAGCACCAGCGCCGCGCGGTGCGCGCGCAGGCGGGGCAGCAGCCGGCGCAGGTGCTTCATCGCGCCGAGGGGTGCGCCGTCCGGCGTCGCTTCCGGGAGCTCAGCGCGTCGTCGCCCCGGCCCGAGCGCGGCGCTCGAGCGCCGCCGACAGCCGCAGCAGGTGGGAGAGGTTGGCCTTCTCCCAGTGCAGCGCCTGGCGGTACTGCGGGTAGCGGGCCTCGGCCTGGCGGAACGCGCGCGAGTGGTAGACGGTGCGGCCCGCGGCGTCGGGCACGCCGCCCAAGTGGTGGTGGAGCATCTCGTGATAGACGACGCTCTCCAGGAAGTAGCGCGGCACCTCGGCCCGGTCGAGCACGGGGTGGACGCGGATCAGGCCCAGCACCGGGTCGTACGAGCCGAACGTGATGCCGCCGCGCTTGGCGCGGCCGCCGCCACGGCCCCAGGTGATCGGCACCCGCAGCCCGCCGCCGAAGAAGCGGCGGTTGAGACCCTCGAACACCTCGCGCAGGTCGTAGGCGCCGCCCTCGGGCATCAGTTGCGGCATCCGCCGCGGCGCCTTGCGCACGCGGTGCAGGTTGTCGTTCATGAAGCGCCGCACGCAGCCCTCGCCCGCGCGCGTGCGACGGCGCAGCGAGCGCGCCAGAGCGCGCACGACCTCGAGCGGGGCGTACAGGAACATGCGGTGCAGCCGCAACTCGACGGCGGCGGCCTGGCGGCGGAAGGAGAGCAGCACCGAGCGGTTGTCGGTCAGCGTCAGCCGCACCGGCCGCAGCGCCTCGTTGGCGAGGACCGCCTCCAGGCTGGAGGCATCCCACAGCGGGGCCTCGTCGAAGGGCAGCGCGAGCTGTTGGACCGGCGACACGCGTTATCTCCCGGCGATGGTGACGGCGCGAGAATGGCGCGGCGCCCCGGCAGAGTCAACCCGGCGGGACGGGGGTGCGGGAGCGGAGCGGCCGGGTTCGTCCCGGCGGTGGGACCCGGTCATCTCCCCATCGGCACGTAGTACTGCGTGCCGCGGCCCAGGCTGCGCAACTGCTTGACCAGGTCGTCGACGTCCTCCTCGTGCTCGGCGAAGTCGACGTCGGCGGTGTTGACGACCAGCAGCGGGGTCTGCGAGTAGTGGAAGAAGTAGTGGCTGTAGGCGCGGTTGACCTCGGCCAGGTACTCCTCGCCCAGCGACTTCTCCTCCGGCCGGCCGCGGCGGCGGATGCGCTTCATCAGCACTTCCGTCGGGGCCTGCAGGTAGATCACCAGGTCGGGACGCGGCACCGACGGCTCCAGCAACGTCCACAACTTCTCGAACAGCAGCAGCTCCGAGTCCTCGAGGTTCAGGTAGGCGAACAGCCGGCTCTTCTCGAAGACGTAATCGGCCAGCGTCGCCTGCTCGAACAGCCGCCGCTGCTGCAGCTCCTGTTGCTGGCGGTAGCGGGACAGCAGGAAGAACAGCTCGACCTGGAACGTGGCCCCCGGTGCGCCGTCGTAGAACGGGCGCAGGAACGGGTTCTCGCCCCAGTCCTCGAGCACCTTGTTGGCGTTCATCCGCTCCGCCAGGCGGTCGACGAGCGTGCTCTTGCCGACCCCGATCGGACCCTCGACCGCGATGTACTGGAAGCGCAGCGGTTCAGCCACGGGCGGGGCCCCCCGCGTACGGATGCACGCCAGAGTGGTCGGGGCAGCGCGCGAGCAGCTCGCGCACGGTAGCGTCCAGCCGCGGGTGGACGGCGTCGGCGGCGATCTCCGCGAGCGGCACCAGCACGAAGCGCCGCTCGTGCAGCCGCGGGTGGGGCAGGTGCAGGCCCGGCTCGTCGAGGACCAGGGTTCCCCACAGCAGCATGTCGACGTCGAGCGTGCGCGGCCCCCAGCGCTCGCGTCGCTCGCGGCCACGGGCGTGCTCGAGGGCCAGGCAGCCGGCCAGCGCCTCGCGCGGCGACAGCGCCGTCGACACCGCCAGCACCTGGTTCAGGTACGGCCCCTGCTCGGGGCCGCCGACGGGGTCGGTCTCGTAGACGGCGCTCGCCCGCAGCAGCTCGAAGCCGAGCCGCGGCAAGCCCGCGCGGGCCGCCGCCAGGTGGGCCTCGCGGTCGCCGAGGTTGGAGCCCGTCGCCAGGTAGAGCGCTTCCACCGAGCGGGTACGGTACCACGTGGTCCATCGGGTTCCGGTGCCGGGCGGAGCCCGTCATCGGTCCCATGGGGGCTCCGTCGCAAACGGAGCTCCTCCGCCCCCAAGCCCCCACTTGTCCCTTGACAGCGGTCGCGCGGCGCCTTGATACTGAATGACGGTTCATTCATATGGCACGCCGGAGAAGCGACGACAAGCGCGAGCGGATCCTGCAGGCGGCCGTCAAGGTCTTCGCCAAGAAGGGCTACTTCGCCGCCCGCGTCAGCGAGATCGCGAGCAAGGCCGCGGTCGCCGACGGCACCATCTACCTCTACTTCAAGGGCAAGGAAGACCTGCTGGTCAGCCTGTTCGACGAGGTGATGAAGGAGCACATCGAGCAGGCGCGCGCCGAGCTGGCGCTGGTGCCGACGGCGCCCGAGAAGTTGCGGGTGATCGCGGAGCACCACCTGCGGGCGATGGGCCAGAACCGCGACCTGGCCGTCGTGTTCCAGGTCGAGCTGCGGCAGTCGACCAAGTTCATGGAGCGCTTCACGGCCTCCTGGCTGCAGGACTACTTCTCGCTGATGAGCGCCGTCATCGAGGACGGTCAGAAGGACGGCAGCCTGCGCCCCGAGCTGCCGCGCAAGGTGGTGGTCAAGGCGCTGTTCGGCGCCCTCGACGAGATGGTGACGTCCTGGATCCTGTCCCGCCGCGACTATGATCTCGACAAGCTCGCGGCGCCGGTCGTCGACCTGTTCCTGCGCGGCGCCGCGTCCACCGGGACACGTGGTCCGACCCGCCGCCCCGCCCTCGCCGGGACGGCGAGCTAGGGGGCGCCGATGACCGTGACGACGCTGTGCGAAATCTTCTTCCGCTCTGTCGACACCTATCGCAAGGCCGAGCACCTGCGCCACAAGAAGGACGGCGCCTGGCGCGCGATCAGCTCGGCAGAGTTGCTGGTCGCGGTCGAGGAGCTGTCGATGGGCCTGCGCGGGCTCGGCCTCGAGCCCGGCGAGCGGGTGGCGATCGTGTCGGAGAACCGCCCGGAGTGGGCATTCGCCGACCTCGCCGTGTTGTGCGCGGCCGCCGCCGACGCGCCGATCTACCCGAGCCTGACCGCGTCCCAGGTCGCCTACATCCTGAAGGACTGCGGGGCCCGGATCTGCTTCGTGTCGACCCCGGTGCAGGCCGCCAAGGTCGCCGCGGTGCGGGCCGAGGTGCCCGATCTCGTCCACGTCATCCGCTTCGACGAGGCGCCGGAGATCCCCGGCACGCTGTCGCTCGCCGAGGTCCGCGCCCGCGGTCGCGCGGCGCTGGCCGCCGACCCCCAGGCCGTGCGCCAGCGGGCGGCGACCGTGAAGCCCACCGACCTCGCCACCCTGATCTACACCTCGGGCACGACCGGCGACCCCAAGGGCGTGATGCTGACCCACTCGAACCTGGTGTCGAACGTGCTCGGCGCCGCGGCCTGCGTCGAGGGCATCGGCCCCGAGGACCAGACGCTGTCGTTCCTGCCGCTGTGCCACTCCTTCGAGCGCATGGGCGGCCACTACTGGATGCTGCACCAGGGCGCCACCATCAACTACGCGGAGAGCGTCGAGAAGGTGCCGGAGAACCTGCTCGAGATCCGGCCGACGATCATGCTCTCGGTGCCGCGGCTGTACGAGAAGATCCACGCCCGGGTGATGGAGACGGTCGCACAGGCGCCGCCCTTGCGCCAGAAGCTGTTCCGCTGGGCGCTGGCGGTGGGCGCCGAGGCCTTCGCGCGCAAGGTCCTTCGCCGCGCGCCGGGCCCGTGGCTGTCGCTGCGGCTGGCGCTCGCGGACAAGCTGGTGCTGGCCAAGATCCGCTCCCGGGTCGGCGGCCGGGTCAAGTACTTCGTCTCCGGCGGTGCGCCGCTCGGCCAGGAGATCGCGGAGTTCTTCGGCGCGGCCGGCCTGCTGATCCTCGAGGGCTACGGCCTGACCGAGACCTCGCCGGTGATCACCGTCAACCGCCCGACCGCCTTCCGGCCCGGCACCGTGGGCCCGACGCTGCCCGGGGTCGAGGTCCGGATCGCGGCCGACGGCGAGATCCTGACCCGCGGCCCGCACGTGATGCGCGGCTACTTCAACCAGCCGGCCGCGACCGCCGAGGCGATCGACGCCGAGAGCTTCTTCCACACCGGCGACATCGGCGTGCTCGACCCGGACGGCTTCCTGCGCATCACCGACCGCAAGAAGGACCTGATCGTCACCTCGGGCGGCAAGAACATCGCGCCGCAGCCGATCGAGAACAAGGTCAAGGCCCACCCGCTGTTCGCCGAGGTGGTGATGATCGGCGACAAGCGCAACTTCGCCGTGGCGCTGGTGGTGCCGAACTTCGTCAACCTCGAGAAGTGGGCCGCGGAGCGCGGTCTCGCCGCCGCCTCGCGCGAGGAGCTGATCCGGCGGCCCGAGGTGATCGCACTCTACGAGGGGCTGGTCGCCGAGCGCACGACCGACCTGGCCCAGTTCGAAAAGATCAAGAAGATCGCGCTGGTCGCCACCGAGTTCACGATCGAGGCCGGGGAGCTGACCCCGACCCTCAAGGTGAAGCGGCGGGTGGTGGAGCGCAAGTACCAGGACCTCATCGACCGCATGTACGCGGGCGGCGCCGCCTGAGCGGCGCGCCGGGCCCGCACGGAAGGGTGTCATGAGCCTCTCGATTCGCAAGGCCGTCGTGCTGGGTGCCGGGACCATGGGCGCGCAGGTCGCCGCTCACCTCGCCGCGCAGGGGATCGACGTCGCGCTGCTCGACCTGGTGCCGGACGGCGCCACGGACAAGAGCGTGCTGGCCAGGCGCGCCGCCGAGAACCTGAAGAAGATGAAGCCGTCGCCGCTGGCGTTGCCCGAGCTGGTGGGCACGATCCGGCCCGGCAACTTCGACGACGACCTGGCCCGCGAGTTGAAGGACGCCGACTGGGTGTTCGAGGCGGTGCTCGAGGACCTCGCGGTCAAGCAGGCGCTGTTCGCCCGCGTCGTGCCCCACCTCAAGAAGACCGCGGTGCTGTCGACCAACACGTCGGGCCTGCCGATCGCCCAGGTCGCGTCGGCGCTGCCCGCGGACGTGCAGCGCCGCTTCCTCGGCACTCACTTCTTCAACCCGCCGCGCTACCTGAAGCTGCTGGAGACGATCCCCGGGCCGCACACCGACCTGGCACTGCTGCAGGCCATGGAGCGCTTCTGCGAGCAGGTCGTCGGCAAGGGCGTCGTGCGGTGCAAGGACACGCCCAACTTCATCGCCAACCGGATCGGCTCCTACGGCCTCGGCAAGGCGCTCTCGGTGATGCAGGAGCTGGAGTTGTCGGTCGAGGAGATCGACGCGCTGACCGGCCCCGCGATCGGCCGCGCCAAGTCGGCCACCTTCCGCACCGCCGACATCGCCGGCGTCGACATCTGCGTCAAGGTCGCCCAGAACCTGTACGACGCGGTGCCCGGCGACCCCGAGCGCGCGCTGTTCCAGCCGCCCGCCTTCATGAAGGCGATGCTGGAGAAGAAGTGGCTGGGCGACAAGACCGGCATCGGCTTCTACAAGAAGGAGGGCAAGGAGATCCTGGCCCTCGACTGGAAGACGCTCGAGCACAAGCCGCGCAGCAAGCCGAAGTTCGCCTCGCTGGAAGCGGCCAAGGACGCCGGTGACGCCGGCGCTCGCCTCGCCCAGATCGTGCAGGGCAGCGACAAGGGCGCCCAGTTCTTGTGGCAGGTGCTGTCGGCGACCTCGCTCTACGCCGCGACCCTCGTGCCCGAGATCAGCGACGACGTGACGGCCGTCGACCGCGCGATGGAGTGGGGCTACGCCTGGGGCCTGGGCCCGTTCCGGCTGCTGGACGCGATCGGCGTCAAGGTGGTGGCGGAGCGCGCGGCGAAAGAAGGCCGGGCGGTGCCGAAGCTGATCAGCGACCTGCTGGCCTCCGGCCGCACCTCGTTCTACGCCGCGGACGACAAGGGCGCCACGGTGTTCGGCCCGACGGGCGTGACGCCGTTGCCGCCGCGTGACGGCGTCGTCGAGCTGCCCGTGGTCAAGGCTCGCGCCGGGGCCGTGCTCAAGAAGAACGCCGGCGCCTCGTTCGTCGACCTGGGCGACGGCGTCGGCCTGGTCGAGTTCCACTCCAAGATGAACTCGCTCGGCACCGACACGTTCTCGATGCTGGCCCACGCCGCGAAGGAAGGCCGCAACCACTTCGACGCGCTGGTGATCGGCAACCAGGGCGACAACTTCACGGTCGGCGCCAACCTGATGCTGGCGCTCCTCGCCGCCCAGGAAGAGGAGTGGGACGAGCTCGAGCTGTCGATCCGCCAGTTCCAGCGCGCCAACATGGCGCTCAAGTGCGCCGACATCCCGGTGGTGGTGGCGCCGTTCGGGCTGACCCTCGGCGGCGGCTGCGAGATCGCGCTGCACGGCTCGCGGGTGCGGCTCTCGGCCGAGACCTACATGGGCCTGGTCGAGGTCGGCGTCGGCCTGATCCCGGCCGGCGGCGGCACCAAGGAGATGGCGCTCCGCGCCCTCGACCGGGTGGCGGGCGTCGAAGGCGCCGATGCGTTCGCCTTCGTCAAGCGCGCGTTCGACCTGATCGCGTTCGGCAAGGTGGCGACCTCGGGCGCCGAAGCCCGCCAGTGGTTCCTGAACCCGGCCGACTCGGTGTCGCCGCACCCCGATCGCCTGCTCGGCGATGCCAAGCAGGTGGCGCTCGGCCTCGCCCGCGCGGGCTATCGGCCGGCGTCGCCGCGGGCGGGGGTGCTCGCGCTGGGGCGGCCCGCGCTGTCGATCTTCAAGATGGGGATCTACAACGCGCAGCGCGGCGGCCAGATCTCGGACCACGACGCGCTGATCGCGGGCAAGGTGGCCCACATCCTGTGCGGCGGCGACCGCGCGCCGGGCCTGGTCAGCGAGCAGCACTACCTCGACCTCGAGCGCGAGGCGTTCCTCTCGCTGCTCGGCACCCGCAAGAGCCAGGAGCGGATCGGCCACATGTTGAAGACCGGCAAGCCGCTGCGGAACTAGGGTCCCTTGTCCCTCGGAAACTGAGTGAGCATTCATTCGTTATCGCTGGAGAGCCTCCATGCGTGAAGCCGTGATCGTGAGCAGCGTGCGCACCGCCGTCGGCAAGGCCGGCAAGGGCGCGCTCCGGAACGTCCGCCCCGATGACATGGCGGCCGCCGTCCTGCAGGCCGCACTGGGCCGGGTGCCGCAGGTCGAGGCGGGAACCGTCGACGACGTGATCCTCGGCTGCGCGATGCCGGAGGCGGAGCAGGGCATGAACGTCGCCCGCATCGCCAGCCTGCTGGCCGGCCTGCCCCACTCCGTGGCGGCGATGACGATCAACCGCTTCTGCTCGTCGGGGCTGCAGGCGGTGGCGCTGGCCGCCGACGCGATCGCCGCCGGCCGCGCCGAGGTGGTGATCGCCGGCGGCACCGAGAGCATGAGCCTGATCCCGATGGGCGGCCACAAGATCGCCCCCAACCCGACGCTGCTCGAGCGCTACCCCGACGCCTATCTCGGCATGGGCCTGACCGCCGAGCTGCTGGCGCAGCAGCACGGCATCACCCGCGAGGCGTCGGACGCGTTCGCGCTCGGCTCGCACCAGAAGGCGCTGGCGGCGATCGCCGCCGGAAACTTCAAGGGCGAGATCGTGCCGCTGGCCGTGGACGGCGCGACGTTCGACCGCGACGAGGGCCCGCGCGCCGACACCGACGCCGCGTCGCTCGCGAAGCTCAAGCCGGCGTTCGCGAAGGACGGCATCGTGACCGCGGGCAACGCCTCGCAGATGTCCGACGGTGCCGCGGCTGCGGTGGTGATGTCGGCCGAGCGGGCGCGGGCGCTGGGCGTGACGCCGATCGCCCGGCTGGTCGCCTACGCCGTGGCCGGCGTGCCGCCCGAGATCATGGGCGCCGGGCCGATCGCGGCGATCCCGAAGGCGCTGGCGCAGGCCGGCCTGCGGCTGGACCAGATCGACGTGATCGAGCTCAACGAGGCGTTCGCCTGCCAGGCGCTGGCGGTGATGAAGGCGCTCGAACTCGACCCGGCGAAGGTCAACCCCAACGGCGGCGCGGTGGCGCTCGGTCACCCGCTCGGCTGCACGGGGGCGAAGCTGCTGGCGCAGTTGCTGCCGGAGCTGGCGCGCCGCAACGGGCGTTACGGGATGGTCTCGATGTGCGTGGGCGGCGGCATGGGCGCCGCCGGCATCTTCGAACGGCTCTAGAGGCGGAGGGACGGGACATGGCGACCGACACGATGACGAAGGACGGGGTGCTGGCGGCGCGCGGAGGGACCTTCCTGACGGAGGATCGCACCGCCGCCGAGGTGTTCACGCCCGAGGACTTCAGCGAAGAGCAGAAGATGATCGGGCAGACGGCCAGCGAGTTCATGGAGAACGAGCTGGGGCCGAAGATCCCGCAGATCATCAAGCTCGACTACGAGCTCTCGCGCGAGCTGATGCGCAAGGCCGGCGAGCTGGGCCTGCTCGGCATCGAGATCCCCGAGGAGTACGGTGGCCTCGGCCTCGACAAGGTCTCCGGCTGCCTCGTCTCCGAGAGCGCCGCCCGCGACGGCTCGTTCGCCGTCACCTTCATGGGCCACACCGGCATCGGCTCGCTGCCGATCGTCTACTTCGGCACCGAGGCGCAGAAGCAGAAGTACCTGCCCAAGTTCGCCTCCGGCGAGTGGATCAGCTCGTACTCGCTGTCCGAGGCGAGTTCCGCCACCGACGCGATGAACGCCAAGGCGCGGGCGGTGCTCTCGCCCGACGGCCAGCACTGGATCCTGAACGGCGAGAAGATGTGGCTGACCAACGGCGGCTTCGCCGACGTCTACATCACCTTCGCCAAGGTCGACGGCGAGCACTTCACCGCCTTCATCATCGACAAGGGCACGCCCGGCGTGACGCTCGGCGCCGAGGAGCGCAAGACCGGCATCAAGGGCAGCTCGACCCGGCCGCTGATCTTCCAGGACGCGAAGATCCCGAAGGAGAACCTGCTCGGCGAGGTCGGCAAGGGCCACAAGATCGCCTTCAACATCCTCAACGTGGGCCGCTTCAAGCTCGGCGCGGGCGTCACCGGCGGCGCCAAGTTCGCGCTCAAGGCGGCGGCCGAGTACGGCAAGAGCCGCACGTCGTTCGGCCAGCCGATCACGAACTTCGGCATGGTCCGCGAGAAGCTCGGCGAGATGGCGATCCGGATCTACGTCTCGGAGTCGATCGTCTACCGCACCGCCGGCCTGATCGACAAGAACCTCGAGGGCGTGGGGCTCAACGACGTCGCCGAGGCGCTGAAGCGGATCGAGGAGTACGACGCCGAGTGCTCGATGGTCAAGGTCTGGTGCTCGGAGATGCTCGACTACGTGGTCGACGAGACCGTGCAGATCTTCGGCGGCGCCGGCTACGTCGACGACTACCCGGCCGAGCGCTACTGGCGCGACGCGCGCGTCAACCGCATCTTCGAGGGCACCAACGAGATCAACCGGCTGCTGGTGCCGGGCCGCATCCTGCGCAAGGCGCTGAAGGGCGAGCTGCCGCTGTTCCAGAAGGCGATGGGCCTGATGGACGAGTTCACCGCCGGCCCCTCGTTCGAGGAGCCGGAAGAGGGCTTCCTCAAGGCCGAGGAGCGGATGGTCAAGGGCGCCAAGAAGATCGCGACCATGGCCCTCGGCATCGCGGCGCAGAAGTACGGCAAGGGCCTGGGCGACAAGCAGGAGCTGCTCGGGCTGTGGGCCGACGTGGCGATGGAGACCTACGCGCTGGAGACGGCGGTGCTGCGCGCACAGAAGAAGGCCGCTCGCGACGGCGACGCGGCCTGCGCGGTGCAGGAAGCGGCGGTGCGCTGCTTCGCCCAGGACGCGATGGACCACATCGAGGCCTCGGCGAAGCGGCTGCTGGCCGCGCTCGACGACGGCGACATGCTGCGCACGTACCTGACGGCGCTGAAGCGCTTCGGCAAGCGCGACGCCGTCAACGTGGTCGCCCTGCGCGAGCAGGTGGCCGCGTCCGTGATCGACGCCGGGCGCTACACGCTGTAGAGAAATCATCGGGTTCCAGCGCCGGGCGGAGCCCGGCGCTGGTCCCGCGGGGGCTACGTCGCGAACAAGCGCTCCTCCGCCCCCGTGCCCCCAGGGCTTCCCGCACGGGACGGGGCGCCTGCCGGCGTCCTGCCCCGGCCCTATGATTGCGGCATCGTGCCTCGCTCGACCGCCGCCCTTCTTTTCGTGTTGCTGCTCGTGGCCTGCAGCGGCGCGCCGTCGACGCCGCCCACCGACCTGTCGAGCCTGAAGGGCTTGGACGGCCAGACCTACCTGCTGCTCGACCGCGGCCCGTACAAGGCGTTCTACGACCCGTGGGGCCGGCTGCTGCGGATCGAGTACGACAGCAACGGCGACGGCAAGCCCGACCAGTTCGCCCATCACCAGGGCCGCAAGCGCCCGCCGCTGGTCGAGATCGACGCCGACTTCGACGGCCGTCTCGACCGCTGGGAGCACTACGACGAGCAGGGCCGCCTGCACCGCATCGGCGCCACCCGCAAGGCCGGCGCTCCCGACGTGTGGGTGGAACTCGACGCCGCCGGCCAGCCGGCCCGCCGCGAGTACGACGACGACCGCGACGGACGCGTCGAGCGCAGCGAGGTGCTCGCGGGTGACA